>NZ_JAQMHQ010000067.1:0-201 GCF_042055255.1 Psychrobacillus sp. PGGUH221 | reverse complement strand
GTGATTATTTTTTGTGTAGTACTTTTAACTACTATTTTTGAGGGTTTCAAGACACGAGCAGTTAATGCGCCGTGGATTGGAAGCCGAATTAGGTTAAGTTAATAAGGGCGCACGGTGAATGCCTTGGCACTAGGAGCCGAAGAAGGACGGCACTAACACCGATATGCTCCGGGGAGCTGTAAGTGAGCTTTGATCCGGAGA
>NZ_JAQMHQ010000066.1:0-204 GCF_042055255.1 Psychrobacillus sp. PGGUH221 | reverse complement strand
CCAAGGCATTCACCGTGCGCCCTTATTAACTTAACCTAATTCGGCTTCCAATCCACGGCGCATTAACTGCTCGTGTCTTGAAACCCTCAAAAATAGTAGTTAAAAGTACTACACAAAAAATAATCACGAATGTGATTACAAATTGAATTTCTTGAATTTGTTGCTTTCAATGTCGTTTTATCCAGTTTTCAAAGAACAAGTTTG
>NZ_JAQMHQ010000065.1:0-206 GCF_042055255.1 Psychrobacillus sp. PGGUH221 | reverse complement strand
ACAAACAGTAATTCGGTAATTTCTTTAACTCTTGGTATTCTTTCAATCCTAATACCATTTGTCGGTTTAATTCTTGGTGGTATAGGAGTTGTAGTTTCAAGAAAAGCGGCAAAAGAACTTGTAATAACAAATCAAGGGGGCAGTGGATTAGCAACTTCTGGTTTAATTTGTAGCGTAGTGGGAATTACGATTCAAATCTTTGCAGT
>NZ_JAQMHQ010000064.1:0-246 GCF_042055255.1 Psychrobacillus sp. PGGUH221 | reverse complement strand
GGCCGATCACCCTCTCAGGTCGGCTACGCATCGTCGCCTTGGTGAGCCGTTACCTCACCAACTAGCTAATGCGCCGCGGGCCCATCCTGTAGTGACAGCCGAAACCGTCTTTTAACATTCCCCCATGTGAGGGAATGGATTATTCGGTATTAGCCCCGGTTTCCCGGAGTTATCCCAATCTACAGGGCAGGTTGCCCACGTGTTACTCACCCGTCCGCCGCTAAATCAGAAGAAGCAAGCTTCTTC
>NZ_JAQMHQ010000063.1:0-250 GCF_042055255.1 Psychrobacillus sp. PGGUH221 | reverse complement strand
GTTCAATAAGGAAATCGAAAAAAATAATGGAGAATTTTTATATATGGTTAGCAGTTGGGAAACAAGTTCTTTGGAAATAAAGGATTTTGTTAATAATCTCTTGTATAAAACTAAAGAAATTTTAAAAGAGGATTTTATTGGTTTTTATTTAAAGGTTCTTTGGCGGTGGGGGGATTTAATTCTAAAAGTAGTGATATTGATGTTTTGGTAATAACGAATAAAACACAATGACTGTTAAAAACAGATCCAA
>NZ_JAQMHQ010000062.1:0-254 GCF_042055255.1 Psychrobacillus sp. PGGUH221 | reverse complement strand
ATTACGCAAGTAAGTAAGATCCCTCAAAGACGATGAGGTAGATAGGTTCGGGGTGGAAGCGTGGCGACACGTGCAGCTGACGAATACTAATCGATCGAGGACTTAACCAAATATGAATTTGCGAGCAATCAATGTCTTTTATCCAGTTTTGAGTGAACAACTCAAGGTCTAGTGATGATGGCGAAGAGGTCACACCCGTTCCCATACCGAACACGGAAGTTAAGCTCTTCAGCGCCGATGGTAGTTGGGGGTCT
>NZ_JAQMHQ010000061.1:0-255 GCF_042055255.1 Psychrobacillus sp. PGGUH221 | reverse complement strand
CATTACACAATAACGGATTGTCTTTCTATACTGAAGAATTTAGTATGAATGGTGTAACTGAAGATGGAATTTTAAGAGCATTGAAGGAAACATTATCTCTGAATGAGTATCCTGAAACTAATAAATTAATACATAATCAAGATGTATTTTTATTATGTTTGTTTGCCAATGATGAAGCAGTTGACAAGTACATTCATGAATTTCCGCATCTAACATTCAAGAGATGGCATCCTTATGTGTTGAACGTTTTGAAGG
>NZ_JAQMHQ010000060.1:0-255 GCF_042055255.1 Psychrobacillus sp. PGGUH221 | reverse complement strand
CGGTTTTGTAAGGCTTATTTTACAGGTTGACAACATAAATTACCTTCGCCTTTTTCAAGAACAGACTTTAAGCTACTAAGAACGCCAGACCAAGCCATTTGATGCCATTGAAATGCATCTGTCCAACTTTCATCATCCTTAAATCCTGTATGGTGTACACAGACTTTTGTAGAGTTTTCATTAACTGATTCAAAACTTACTTTTACTATTGTTAGTTCATTTTCATTATTCATTATATCTTTAAACTGGTCTGGT
>NZ_JAQMHQ010000059.1:0-255 GCF_042055255.1 Psychrobacillus sp. PGGUH221 | reverse complement strand
GACAAGTTCCTAGAATAAATGGTGAAGTTCCTTATACAGGTAAAGTGGGCAGAGATGTTACAGTCGAGCAGGCTCAGGAACTTGCTGAGTTCTGTGTGTTAAAAGGACTTAGCAGTTTAAAAGCAGCTATAGGCAGTCTTGACAATGTGGAGCAAGTATTAAAGGTAACTGGCTATGTACAAACTGCACCAGGGTTTAATGAACCTTCCAAAATCCTTGATGCCGCTTCTGAATTACTTGAGAAGATATTTGATG
>NZ_JAQMHQ010000058.1:0-255 GCF_042055255.1 Psychrobacillus sp. PGGUH221 | reverse complement strand
GCTTAACTTCCGTGTTCGGTATGGGAACGGGTGTGACCTCTTCGCCATCATCACTAGACTTGAATTATGAAAGACAAGTTTTATTATAACAACTCTGTAGAGTTTTACAAGTGTTATTTTAATAAAAATTTTATTCTTTCAAAACTGGATAAAAGACATTGGTGCTCGCAAATTCATATTTGGTTAAGTCCTCGATCGATTAGTATTCGTCAGCTGCACGTGTCGCCACGCTTCCACCCCGAACCTATCTACCTC
>NZ_JAQMHQ010000057.1:0-255 GCF_042055255.1 Psychrobacillus sp. PGGUH221 | reverse complement strand
CTTACTTTTACTATTGTTAGTTCATTTTCATTATTCATTATATCTTTAAACTGGTCTGGTCCCTTCCAAGTGAACAGTAGCTCTTTTTCATCAACAAGTTTAATAATCTTGCAACCTTTAGTATTCATGCTAGTTTTATTACCTGGAACGAAATATAGTTCATAGGCCCCCCCTTCTTTAGCTTCTACTACCGATTCAGGAGCGAACCATTCTGAAACTCGTTCAGATATTGTCCACGCATACCAAACCAAATTT
>NZ_JAQMHQ010000056.1:0-255 GCF_042055255.1 Psychrobacillus sp. PGGUH221 | reverse complement strand
GTTGAGGGTTCAAGTCCTTTCTCCGGCACCATTTTTAGAGCCATTAGCTCAGTTGGTAGAGCATCTGACTTTTAATCAGAGGGTCGTAGGTTCGAATCCTACATGGCTCATCACTTTTTAAGTGAATAATGCATGCGGGTGTGGCGGAACTGGCAGACGCACTAGACTTAGGATCTAGCGCCGCAAGGCGTGGGGGTTCGACTCCCTTCACCCGCACCATTTAATTTAATAACCGAGCGGAAGTAGTTCAGTGGT
>NZ_JAQMHQ010000055.1:0-255 GCF_042055255.1 Psychrobacillus sp. PGGUH221 | reverse complement strand
ATATAGCGTTTAAGCCATATGTCGCAACGTGTATTGAAATAAACTTCCCTTTCCTTATCGCCTTTTCCTCTAACGATCGCGGATTGATTGGACCAATTGATATGGTTCTTTTCTAACGCAACTATTTATCCAATTCTACAACCAGTAGAAAACATGAATTCAAAAATTGATTTTTCCATTGGGGTATGACAGGATTCACGAAGATGTTCAATCTCTCGTTCGGTTAAATACTTGGGTATCCGTTTACCTACTTTT
>NZ_JAQMHQ010000054.1:0-255 GCF_042055255.1 Psychrobacillus sp. PGGUH221 | reverse complement strand
ATACATTTTATTCAGACCGTGAAAGGGGTGTTCCCTTTTTTGCTAATTTTCCTGATGAAAATTTAGTAAGTTATTTTGAAAAAAGCCTGTTTATTCCAGGGAAAGTCCTTGAACTTGGTTGTGGTCCTGGTAGGAACGCAATTTATTTTGCTGAAAAAGGTTGCACTGTTGATGCAGTAGATTTATCTCAAGAGTCACTTAAATGGGCAGAAGAACGAGCAAATGAAAAAAGTGTAAGTGTAAACTTCATCAATG
>NZ_JAQMHQ010000053.1:0-255 GCF_042055255.1 Psychrobacillus sp. PGGUH221 | reverse complement strand
GAAGAAGCTTGCTTCTTCTGATTTAGCGGCGGACGGGTGAGTAACACGTGGGCAACCTGCCCTGTAGATTGGGATAACTCCGGGAAACCGGGGCTAATACCGAATAATCCATTCCCTCACATGGGGGGATGTTAAAAGACGGCATCTCGCTGTCACTACAGGATGGGCCCGCGGCGCATTAGCTAGTTGGTGAGGTAACGGCTCACCAAGGCGACGATGCGTAGCCGACCTGAGAGGGTGATCGGCCACACTGGG
>NZ_JAQMHQ010000052.1:0-255 GCF_042055255.1 Psychrobacillus sp. PGGUH221 | reverse complement strand
AGTTGAAGGAAGGATTATGTGTAATTTCGAACCTTTACGAACCGTTTTCGTTAAATATTGTAAAATGTTGATTAAGGTGGAGTTTTATATTGAAGAGTAAAATGAAATTCGGAACACTAATTTTTAGCCTATTTATGCTTTTATTTTTAATGGGGTGTGACCCCTTCGATAAGAGCAAAACGGAATTCTATAATAGTACGGAGAGTAGTAACCTCTCAGAAGAAAATGTAAATTCAATTACATTAAACTCAACTG
>NZ_JAQMHQ010000051.1:0-255 GCF_042055255.1 Psychrobacillus sp. PGGUH221 | reverse complement strand
TCTTTGAGTTAGACATTGCAGAAGGGACATATGACATTGTTTATGATTCAGGTTGCTTGCACCATATTGCTCCTCATAGAAGAATGAGTTACATAGATTTAGTGAAAAAGGCTTTAAAACCAAATGGATTCTTTGCAATTACTTGTTTTGTTCAAGGTGGGGAGTTTGGCGGGGCTGATATTTCGGATTGGGAAGTTTATAGGTTGCGGAGCCTAAAAGGTGGATTAGGTTATACTGACGAAAAGTTAAGATCCA
>NZ_JAQMHQ010000050.1:0-256 GCF_042055255.1 Psychrobacillus sp. PGGUH221 | reverse complement strand
GTAGCTTAACGTTTTGCAGTTCAGTTTTGAATGTTCATTCATTTGAGCATTTCAAACTTGTTCTTTGAAAACTGGATAAAACGACATTGAAAGCAACAAATTCAAGAAATTCAATTTGTAATCACATCTGTGATTATTTTTTGTGTAGTACTTTTAACTACTATTTTTGAGGGTTTCAAGACACGAGCAGTTAATGCGCCGTGGATTGGAAGCCGAATTAGGTTAAGTTAATAAGGGCGCACGGTGAATGCCTTGG
>NZ_JAQMHQ010000049.1:0-256 GCF_042055255.1 Psychrobacillus sp. PGGUH221 | reverse complement strand
CTGGGCCGTGTCTCAGTCCCAGTGTGGCCGATCACCCTCTCAGGTCGGCTACGCATCGTCGCCTTGGTGAGCCGTTACCTCACCAACTAGCTAATGCGCCGCGGGCCCATCCTGTAGTGACAGCCGAGACCGTCTTTTAACATTCCCCCATGTGAGGAAATGGATTATTCGGTATTAGCCCCGGTTTCCCGGAGTTATCCCAATCTACAGGGCAGGTTGCCCACGTGTTACTCACCCGTCCGCCGCTAAATCAGAA
>NZ_JAQMHQ010000048.1:0-258 GCF_042055255.1 Psychrobacillus sp. PGGUH221 | reverse complement strand
CGAGCGAATGATGAAGAAGCTTGCTTCTTCTGATTTAGCGGCGGACGGGTGAGTAACACGTGGGCAACCTGCCCTGTAGATTGGGATAACTCCGGGAAACCGGGGCTAATACCGAATAATCCATTCCTTCTCATGGGGGAATGTTAAAAGACGGTTTCGGCTGTCACTACAGGATGGGCCCGCGGCGCATTAGCTAGTTGGTGAGGTAACGGCTCACCAAGGCGACGATGCGTAGCCGACCTGAGAGGGTGATCGGCC
>NZ_JAQMHQ010000047.1:0-258 GCF_042055255.1 Psychrobacillus sp. PGGUH221 | reverse complement strand
GCTTAACTTCCGTGTTCGGTATGGGAACGGGTGTGACCTCTTCGCCATCATCACTAGACTTGAATTATGAAAGACAAGTTTTATTATAACAACTCTGTAGAGTTTTACAAGTGTTATTTTAATAAAAGTTTTATTCTTTCAAAACTGGATAAAAGACATTGATGCTCGCAAATTCATATTTGGTTAAGTCCTCGATCGATTAGTATTCGTCAGCTGCACGTGTCGCCACGCTTCCACCCCGAACCTATCTACCTCATC
>NZ_JAQMHQ010000046.1:0-266 GCF_042055255.1 Psychrobacillus sp. PGGUH221 | reverse complement strand
CAGTAACAATTCCATTCCCCCTAAAATAGTACTCTTAAAGGGATTATTGCCAACTTAATAGAATTATAGACATAATGATTAATTGATTTTAATAACGAAGCAGTTGAATAGGTAATGTGAATTGAGAGAATATATAAGTGGGAAATGTAAATGGTTGAAAAAACTCATACAAACAGTAATTCGGTAATTTCTTTAACTCTTGGTATTCTTTCAATCCTAATACCATTTGTCGGTTTAATTCTTGGTGGTATAGGAGTTGTAGTTTC
>NZ_JAQMHQ010000045.1:0-266 GCF_042055255.1 Psychrobacillus sp. PGGUH221 | reverse complement strand
AGTGTGGCCGATCACCCTCTCAGGTCGGCTACGCATCGTCGCCTTGGTGAGCCGTTACCTCACCAACTAGCTAATGCGCCGCGGGCCCATCCTGTAGTGACAGCCGAAACCGTCTTTTAACATTCCCTCATGTGAGGAGATGGATTATTCGGTATTAGCCCCGGTTTCCCGGAGTTATCCCAATCTACAGGGCAGGTTGCCCACGTGTTACTCACCCGTCCGCCGCTAAATCAGAAGAAGCAAGCTTCTTCATCATTCGCTCGACT
>NZ_JAQMHQ010000044.1:0-297 GCF_042055255.1 Psychrobacillus sp. PGGUH221 | reverse complement strand
TTTTAAGATCTTTATCATTATTTTTATTTGCTCGGTAACTATCCTTAGATGAAGACTCGTAAACAGATAGATATTGCTCAGGATTTAGTAAATAATACTTTACTTCCCCCTTTTGATGTAATTCTAAATCCTCTAATTGTACTCCTGCGAATCTAGTAACGTGTCAATGATACCAAATTCAACGGATAACCCTTTTTTAGAAAACTCATGCTCATGCAAATCAATTAGGGTATATTCCATTGAAATCATGATTTTCATAATATCATCCCAGTTAAATATAGATATTTCAGGCGGTAC
>NZ_JAQMHQ010000043.1:0-317 GCF_042055255.1 Psychrobacillus sp. PGGUH221 | reverse complement strand
GGTTTTTTTGGAGACATTCGGTTCCTCCTATAAAATGTCGATGACTTCTTAACCGGGTAATAAAATTATTTCTATCTTATTTTGGAGTTATTTAAAACACCATAACTTTTTTCTCCTTTTAATACAATGTAGCAGACAAATATGATAATAATATCGACAAGCAATACCATTTCATTTAATCCAAATGCATAAAAAGCACACCCATCTAAATACGTGGATGATTGTACTTTGGTTAATTTATTTGTTTATTATTGTACATCACAATTAATTTAATTCTTATTTAGTATCTTTTCCATTATCCATCGCTACAGTTACGT
>NZ_JAQMHQ010000042.1:0-321 GCF_042055255.1 Psychrobacillus sp. PGGUH221 | reverse complement strand
GGAGAGTTTGATCCTGGCTCAGGACGAACGCTGGCGGCGTGCCTAATACATGCAAGTCGAGCGAATGATGAAGAAGCTTGCTTCTTCTGATTTAGCGGCGGACGGGTGAGTAACACGTGGGCAACCTACCCTGTAGATTGGGATAACTCCGGGAAACCGGGGCTAATACCGAATAATCCATTCCTTCTCATGGAGGAATGTTAAAAGACGGTTTCGGCTGTCACTACAGGATGGGCCCGCGGCGCATTAGCTAGTTGGTGAGGTAACGGCTCACCAAGGCGACGATGCGTAGCCGACCTGAGAGGGTGATCGGCCACACTG
>NZ_JAQMHQ010000041.1:0-366 GCF_042055255.1 Psychrobacillus sp. PGGUH221 | reverse complement strand
CATAATTCAAGTCTAGTGATGATGGCGAAGAGGTCACACCCGTTCCCATACCGAACACGGAAGTTAAGCTCTTCAGCGCCGATGGTAGTTGGGGGTCTCCCCCTGTGAGAGTAGGACGTCGCTGGGCTTGTATTAATAAAAATAGTACAAGCACCCTGGAGGATTAGCTCAGCTGGGAGAGCATCTGCCTTACAAGCAGAGGGTCGGCGGTTCGAGCCCGTCATCCTCCACCATATTTTTTCTTCGCCGGAGTAGCTCAACTGGTAGAGCAACTGACTTGTAATCAGTAGGTTGAGGGTTCAAGTCCTTTCTCCGGCACCATTTTTAGAGCCATTAGCTCAGTTGGTAGAGCATCTGACTTTTAAT
>NZ_JAQMHQ010000040.1:0-434 GCF_042055255.1 Psychrobacillus sp. PGGUH221 | reverse complement strand
TTGCGCAGGAGCAAAAGATCTTGATTTTCTGCGACGAGCTTGCGCAGGAGCAAAAGATCTTGATTTTCTGCGACGAGCTTGCGCAGGAGCAAAAGATCTTGATTTTCTGCGACGAGCTTGCGCAGGAGCAAAAGATCTTGATTTTCTGCGACGAGCTCCGCGCAGGAGCAAAGTCTTTTGAAGTTCTGCGACGAGCTCCGCGCAGGAGCAAAGTCTTTTGAAGTTCTGCGACGAGCTCCGCGCAGGAGCAAAAGATCTTGATTTTCTGCGACGAGCTCCGCGCAGGAGCAAAAGATCTTGATTTTCTGCGACGAGCTTGCGCAGGAGCAAAAGATCTTGATTTTCTGCGACGAGCTTGCGCAGGAGCAAAAGATCTTGATTTTCTGCGACGAGCTTGCGCAGGAGCAAAAGATCTTGATTTTCTGCGACGAGCT
>NZ_JAQMHQ010000039.1:0-461 GCF_042055255.1 Psychrobacillus sp. PGGUH221 | reverse complement strand
GGGTGAAGTCGTAACAAGGTAGCCGTATCGGAAGGTGCGGCTGGATCACCTCCTTTCTAAGGATAAACACGGAATACAGATCTTTATCTGTAGCTTAACGTTTTGCAGTTCAGTTTTGAATGTTCATATATATATTTATATACGGAAATTCAAAGAGGGCCTATAGCTCAGCTGGTTAGAGCGCACGCCTGATAAGCGTGAGGTCGATGGTTCGAGTCCATTTAGGCCCACCATACCTTTTAAATTTTCGGGGCCTTAGCTCAGCTGGGAGAGCGCCTGCCTTGCACGCAGGAGGTCAGCGGTTCGATCCCGCTAGGCTCCACCAAGTAGATTTAACTTGTTCTTTGAAAACTGGATAAAACGACATTGAAAGCAACAAATTCAAGAAATTCAATTTGTAATCACATTCGTGATTATTTTTTGTGTAGTACTTTTAACTACTATTTTTGAGGGTTTCAAAA
>NZ_JAQMHQ010000038.1:0-488 GCF_042055255.1 Psychrobacillus sp. PGGUH221 | reverse complement strand
AATACGGAGTTCCGGCAACCATTGTAGTGCCTGAAAACGTTAGTAAGTGTAAGGTTAACGCAATCCAAGCTTATGATGGTAAGGTGGAAATGTGCGGGACTACTTCTGGAGAACGTATACCAAGAGCTCAGGCGATTGCAGATCAAGAAAACGGCGTATATATTCCACCTTATGACGACCCATTGTTATCTCTGGCGGAAATGTGGACCTAGAAAAAGTCCATCAATTCATTGTAAATAGTGAGAAATGACCCCGTAAGAGAAGTAAGGGGGGCTTTAGTTGAATAAAAACTTAGATTTTTAAACGACTTTATTGTTATATTTTTTAGTACAGTGAAGTATCTTACATCAAAAATTAAACTACTATATTTTTAACCCCGTCCTAAATTCGAACGGGGTTATGCTTGATTGAGCTTTTAAAGTTAAATAACTTTATTTTCATTTCACACGTACCACACATTTTATATATGTCTAAAATGTGTGGTACAT
>NZ_JAQMHQ010000037.1:0-492 GCF_042055255.1 Psychrobacillus sp. PGGUH221 | reverse complement strand
TCTCCGGATCAAAGCTCACTTACAGCTCCCCGGAGCATATCGGTGTTAGTGCCGTCCTTCTTCGGCTCCTAGTGCCAAGGCATTCACCGTGCGCCCTTATTAACTTAACCTAATTCGGCTTCCAATCTGCGGCGCATTGCGTTGTCAACTTCAGTCGTTCGAATCCTCACGTACGTTAGTACGTTCCGGTTCTCTCTTCTTTGTTTCCTAGCACTGCTTGCATTTTGAAACCCTCAAAAATAGTAGTTAAAAGTACTACACAAAAAATAATCACGAATGTGATTACAAATTGAATTTCTTGAATTTGTTGCTTTCAATGTCGTTTTATCCAGTTTTCAAAGAACAAGTTTGAAATGCTCAAATGAATGAACATTCAAAACTGAACTGCAAAACGTTAAGCTACAGATAAAGATCTGTATTCCGTGTTTATCCTTAGAAAGGAGGTGATCCAGCCGCACCTTCCGATACGGCTACCTTGTTACGACTTCACCC
>NZ_JAQMHQ010000036.1:0-497 GCF_042055255.1 Psychrobacillus sp. PGGUH221 | reverse complement strand
GCAGGTTAGTTGAAGAAGGATTCTTTGTAGGGAAAGCGAATACTAGATAAGCTGTTACTATTATAGAACTTTTTAAGGGAGAATTTTATGGGTTATAAAATTGTTTTCTTCGATGTGGATGGGACTATTACAAATCATGAAGATGGCACCATTCCACACAGTACTATTGAAGCTATAAAAACATTGAAGAGTAAAGGAATAAAAGTTGTTGCAGCAACAGGAAGACCGTTATCAATGTGCAATGAATTACAGGAACTAGGTATAGAAACATTCATTACAGCTAATGGGGGATATGTGAAACATAACCAAGAATTGATTCATAGTGTACCAATGGATAAAAATCTGGTTAAAGATGTTATGGATTTTGCCACATTACACAATAACGGATTGTCTTTCTATACTGAAGAATTTAGTATGAATGGTGTAACTGAAGATGGAATTTTAAGAGCATTGAAGGAAACATTATCTCTGAATGAGTATCCTGAAACTAATAAATT
>NZ_JAQMHQ010000035.1:0-537 GCF_042055255.1 Psychrobacillus sp. PGGUH221 | reverse complement strand
TCTCAATTCACATTACCTATTCAACTGCTTCGTTATTAAAATCAATTAATCATTATGTCTATAATTCTATTAAGTTGGCAATAATCCCTTTAAGAGTACTATTTTAGGGGGAATGGAATTGTTACTGTCAAAAGCATGGGCTTCGTTTGAAGCGGATAAACGTATAGAGGGCTTTTCGACGCAAACGTTGAAGGCTTACCAGTTACAGTCTTTGCTACTAATTTGTTATTTTAAGGATGTTGAGCTGGAATCACTGGATACAATTCAACTGAAGGAATATCTTGCTATATCGGGCAACCATTTAAAACCAGCAAGTCTTGCACATCGTATCCGCTTTATAAAATCGTTTTTTCGTTGGTCTCATGAAGAAGGCACCTAAGTAAGAATCCAAGTTCTAAAATAAAAGACTCAAAAGTAGGTAAACGGATACCCAAGTATTTAACCGAACGAGAGATTGAACATCTTCGTGAATCCTGTCATACCCCAATGGAAAAATCAATTTTTGAATTCATGTTTTCTACTGGTTGTAGAATTGGA
>NZ_JAQMHQ010000034.1:0-556 GCF_042055255.1 Psychrobacillus sp. PGGUH221 | reverse complement strand
AAGCTCATTTTGTTTTGCTGGCATCATCATTAAATGATGTCAAAATTGTTTGCTATCCGACTAACCGAAGCTAGTCTATCAAGCTATATGTCTTAACGTTTTGCATGTTCAGTTTTCAATGTTCATGGTGGAGCCTAGCGGGATCGAACCGCTGACCTCCTGCGTGCAAGGCAGGCGCTCTCCCAGCTGAGCTAAGGCCCCAAATATAATTAATAACTGGTCGGGAAGACAGGATTCGAACCTGCGACCCCTTGGTCCCAAACCAAGTGCTCTACCAAGCTGAGCTACTTCCCGTAAATATGGCGCGCCCGGCAGGAGTCGAACCCACAACCTTCTGATCCGTAGTCAGACGCTCTATCCAATTGAGCTACGGGCGCATATATTTATTTCATAAAAGTGGTGCCGAGGACCGGAATCGAACCGGTACGGTAGTCACCTACCGCAGGATTTTAAGTCCTGTGCGTCTGCCAGTTCCGCCACCCCGGCACTTAAATGAATCTATGGAGCGGAAGACGAGGTTCGAACTCGCGACCCCCACCTTGGCAAGGTGGTGTTC
>NZ_JAQMHQ010000033.1:0-622 GCF_042055255.1 Psychrobacillus sp. PGGUH221 | reverse complement strand
ATAGGCAGTCTTGACAATGTGGAGCAAGTATTAAAGGTAACTGGCTATGTACAAACTGCACCAGGGTTTAATGAACCTTCCAAAATCCTTGATGCCGCTTCTGAATTACTTGAGAAGATATTTGATGAAAAAGGACTTCATGCTCGCTCGGCGGTTGGAGTAGCAGAGCTTCCTAGCAACACACCGATTGAGATTGATTTTGTTATTGCAGTTAAATAGGAGGGATTAACAACATGATTTCTTTAAAAGATGTGAAAGATGGCAGAGAACGAATTAGCGATATAGCGTATGTAACACCGATTTTACAATCAAGGCAACTTTCTAAAATATGTGGGAATCAGATGTTTTTAAAATCAGAGCATTTACAAAAAACAGGTTCATTTAAAATACGAGGAGCAAGTAATAAAATTATTCATGCGATTGAAAATGGTGCGAAGTTTGTAACAGCAGCATCATCAGGTAATCACGGTCAAGCCGTTGCTTATGTTGCAAAAAAATACGGAGTTCCGGCAACCATTGTAGTGCCTGAAAACGTTAGTAAGTGTAAGGTTAACGCAATCCAAGCTTATGATGGTAAGGTGGAAATGTGCGGGACTACTTCTGGAGAACGTATACCAAGAGC
>NZ_JAQMHQ010000032.1:0-685 GCF_042055255.1 Psychrobacillus sp. PGGUH221 | reverse complement strand
AAAATCCTTTATTTCCAAAGAACTTGTTTCCCAACTGCTAACCATATATAAAAATTCTCCATTATTTTTTTCGATTTCCTTATTGAACTAACCTGCCCCGTTAGTTTAAGTGTAACATTTCACAATGTATTACCGAAGTCTTCATACATATTTTAGACGTAAAAATAGACCATCAATATGATGGTCTTGTTAACTAAAGAACTCGTTAGTTGAATAAAGTTTAGTAGGATTTATTATTAAAACAGTCTTCACAAATGAATTTGCCTTCGTTTCTTAAATAAACTTTTATCTCAGTAAAACCTTTTCGCTTTGGGTAACGCATTTTTACAAAAACAACGTCATCTTCCTTAATTTCTTTATCACATACAATACATATAGGTTTATCCCACAACATAACTAAACCTCCTTAATAATACCCTTAATACCTATACGGATAACCTTTATAATAGTTTCTAGAACTAACCTGCTGCGTTAGTTCCATAAGAAAAAGCTAGCCTGTAAGGCAGTCGATTCTTGAACCAAAGCACCCGTTAGCACAATAATATGTTTAGTCATTGCAATATCATACTTTTTAAGAAATCAATTTTTTTAAGATCTTTATCATTATTTTTATTTGCTCGGTAACTATCCTTAGATGAAGACTCGTAAACAGATAGATATTGCTCAGGATTTAGTAAATAATACT
>NZ_JAQMHQ010000030.1:0-1406 GCF_042055255.1 Psychrobacillus sp. PGGUH221 | reverse complement strand
TCACTAGTGTTGCATAAATAGTGTCATAATTTTCAGTTTACTCACCTTCCCTGTTTAGAGGCAAAAAAGTAAATACCCAATCAAAGGTGGCCCCATCCATTTGGAAATTTATTTACAATTAGACTTTTGCAACGACGACAATTTGCATATTTAAGGGATGGCTTTTCCTTCAATCTTTCGAAGCCAAACATTCGCTGGTTTCCACAATGCAGCCCTTAGATAACGGCTAATCTGTAAGGTTTTTCGCTTGCTTCTGGTCTCGATTTGTACGAGAACATGTAGGCAAAAAACAATTAGTGCGATAAATACTTGATTTTGAATCGCCCATTCGCTTTGACCGTAGAACTTTTTGATGCTGAGATGTTGTTTGATCCATTTAAAAAACAGCTCAATTGCCCACCGTGATTTATACATTTCTGAAATTTCTTCGGCGCTTAAATCAAAACGATTTGTAATTAAATGAAGTTCATTTCCTTTTGAGTCAATCACTTTTAGAAGCCGAAAGTAATTTTCAGCACGGTTTTGAGTCGTACCTATCAACACCATTTGGTCTGATAAAACAGCTGTATCCTTTGGTAGCTTAAAATCGTAAACGTTCCGTATGACTGCATTTTTGCGTAGCCGTGAAAGAAAGAAGTAACCATCATCAGTCATGCGATCAAAGCGCTCGTAGTCTAGATAACCACGGTCAAACACATACATGCATTCCTTGTCATCCACCATGATTTCAAGCTGACCACGGTCATGTGCTTTTGCCGTTGTCATAACGGCCTTTTCAGGATAGGATATACCCTTTTCCATAAACACAAGGCGCAAATGTAACTTTACACCTGCTTTTGTTTTGCGGAATTTAGCCCATTTATGATTGGTCAAATTAAGTGGCAATGTGCTTGAATCAATGATTTTTAACGGCATCACGAGTTTCGTGTAATGCGTTTTGGCATGAATTTGTGACACTAAATCAAGAAAAAGCCTTTGAAATAGGTCAGGGTTTATGCCGTTTAACCGCCGTGACAACTGAGAAATACTAATAGAATCAAGGTCTATCCCTTTTTGAAGCTGGTCATCGAAAAGACAATCACCCAGCGCATGCAGACTTTCAATTTCTTGTAGCTGCGCAAAAAGTAGTAATTTTAGAAATGACTCTGTCGTTAATTTTTTCGTATAGTAATCTAATTTCATCGTTTTCACGTTTTCTTCAAATAATTGAAGATTTATAGGTGAAAACCATTGTCCAAATGAAGTTTTTCGTGTAATCTTGTCCATGTGATGGTCCTTTTTTAGTGGATTTGGACGGGTTACCACCTGACTAATCCATTATAAAGGACTTTTTCTTTGCACAAAATAATAATATTGAACATTTTGAGTATTTTTAATAGTGAATTTAAATTAATGCAACACTAGTG
>NZ_JAQMHQ010000029.1:0-1410 GCF_042055255.1 Psychrobacillus sp. PGGUH221 | reverse complement strand
TGAATGTAGAATAGATTTATGGACACATCTTGGTTAAGTCAATAAAATTGAACTAACGAAAGGTCGTGTCTGTATTATGAGTCAAAAACGTTATAACCAAGAATTTAAACAAACAGTAGTGGAGCTTCACAGCTCAGGTACCCCGGTCAGCCAACTATCTAGCGAATATGGTGTTTCAGAAGTAACCATCTATAAATGGATTAAACAACTTTCTACAATCGAAGGAACAAAGGAATTAACTGTATCCGATGTAGAAATGATTCAAAAAGAAAATCTCCGGTTAAAACAGGAGCTTGAAATCCTAAAAAAGGCTATGACCATATTCGCGAGAAAATAGAGGACGAAGAACTGATCGACTACATTACAAATGAAAGCGGGCATCATCCAGTACAAGTGATGTGTCGCATTTTAAAGATGCCTAAAAGTACTTATTATCAATCATTTCATAAGAAACCGAACAGCTACCACGTGGCCAATGAGGCAATATTGAATCGTATAATAGCCATTCATAAAGAAAGCAAAGGTATCTATGGCGCCCCCAAAATACATGGAGCACTTTTAAAAGAAGGCTATTTTTGCAGTATAAAAAGAGTCCAACGTCTGATGAAACAAGCAGGCATTCAGTCAAACATTGTGAAGAAATACCGTCCAACAAGCACACAGGTACAAGTGGAAGAACGAGAAAATGTGTTGAAGCAAGATTTTACAACAACCACAATCAATGAAAAATGGGTGGCAGATATCACGTATATCCATACGCTTCGAGATGGCTGGTGCTATCTAGCGTCTGTCCTCGATTTGCATACAAAGAAAATAGTTGGCTACAAGTTTTCACGTACGATGACCACAGAAATCGTGTTGGATGCTTTTAAGAATGCCGTCAAAGCACAAAATCCAGCACCGGGACTAATCATACATACGGATCTGGGTACTCAATATACAAGTGAGGCATTTCAAGAACAGTTAAAAAAATATGAAATGATTGCATCATTCAGTCGTAAAGGATGCCCTTATGACAATGCATGCATCGAGTCCTTTCATGCCACACTCAAAAAAGAAGAGGTCTATCGAAAACGATATGAAGATTTTGAGAATGCGAGAATCGCCCTATTTCAATATATAGAAGGCTGGTATAATCGCAAACGAATTCATGGAAGCATCGGCTTTGTAACGCCAGAGGCGTATGAAATAATGTGTCGCGCAGCAGCCTGAGTCTTAGGGGCAAAAGCCAATCCCCCCTCCACATTTTTCAGGCACAACATCCATGGGTTAATCTCTCCACATCCCAAGTAGATTGTCAAAGGCTCTTTTCACTTTGACGATCTACTTGGGAATGTGGAACACTCCATGAATGGTGGTTGTGCAGAAAAAACTTAATCTTTTTGTGTCCAGAATCTTGACGTAGATCCA
>NZ_JAQMHQ010000028.1:0-1460 GCF_042055255.1 Psychrobacillus sp. PGGUH221 | reverse complement strand
GTTGGACAGATGCATTTCAATGGCATCAAATGGCTTGGTCTGGCGTTCTTAGTAGCTTAAAGTCTGTTCTTGAAAAAGGCGAAGGTAATTTATGTTGTCAACCTGTAAAATAAGCCTTACAAAACCGTCGATTCTATTTGAATAGGTGGTTTTTGTTTACTTAAATATATCGCCTTTTAACGAAAGAAGAAAACCCTCATATTTCACTATACTGCTGCGTGAGTCCAATAAGAAAAAGCTACCCTTACGCGCATAAATTAATATATATTTTTACTATTCTTCATGAAAGTAATATTCACTTAAAACATCAGCAAAGATTTCAGTTGAACGATGAAGTTCTTCTACTGTATTATCTACACCACCAATTTCAACAATAATAGAGTTAGGGGATATATCCTGATTATAAACTCCATTTCCTTGGTTGCTGCCTTTTTGTATAATTCCTTTGGACAACCCAGGATACTTTGTATCCAGTATTGTTTGTAAACCTTCCGCAAACTTGAGATTCTTTTCAAAATTATCGTGCCCCGTGCCAACAACAAAAAGCAATTGGGCATAATTTAATCCATTTACTTCGGTAGTAGTAGATTTTCTACGTAATGAATCACGGTGCACATCAATAAATATTTCTAAGTCTCTATTATTTCTTTTAGCAGAACGTACTAAATCTCCAGTGACATTATAAGAACTATTATAGTTTAATCCTCTTGAGTTTAGTTCTTGAACTATGTCTGTTGAATCCGCGGTAGTCCCTAATCCTCTTCTCTTTAATGCTTTTCCAAGCAGTTTACCAACCAAGGTAATATTTGCTTCTGAGTGATATGCTTCTTCAGGTTTCTCTGTATTTTTTAAATAAGGTAAAAATGATTCTCTGCTATGGGTATGATAAATATATACGACTTCTTTTCCAAAAGTTGAATGTGTTCTAGAAATTTCTTTTGGAGATTTCAGGTTTTCAAAAAGAGTATCAATATTCTTTATGGTAAGTTCTCTTTCTTTAAAGAGGTTGTCCATAGTTGGCTCAAATTTATCTCTATCATTCATATATAAATTAGTTTTCACCTCTGTAACTAGACTCGATGTTTCATTAGTAGGCTTATCTAAATCATTAAGATTATAAGGTAAATCAGAGGATTTTTTTTTTGATTCAACATTTGATAAAGTATATATTTTCTCCATAAGTGCATTCTCTTCATACTTATGAGGGTCGTAAAAAAATGTCATCCATAAGACAGTGAGTAACCAGAGAATAAATAGCAAAATTGCTAAGTATAGTAGAATTCTGAGTAAGGTCCTTTTCTTTTTCTTAGTTGTATTTTTATTATTATTTTTTGGTTTTTTTGGAGACATTCGGTTCCTCCTATAAAATGTCGATGACTTCTTAACCGGGTAATAAAATTATTTCTATCTTATTTTGGAGTTATTTAAAACACCATAACTTTTTTCTCCTTTTAATACAA
>NZ_JAQMHQ010000027.1:0-2519 GCF_042055255.1 Psychrobacillus sp. PGGUH221 | reverse complement strand
AATCGGATTCAAGGAAAACAAAATTGTCTTAGTAATGATTGAGAAAATTAGATATCCCAAAGAAGATTAAAGGAATTAATAATTATTTGAAGAGATTGTGAAGGAATGTACTTAAACTAACGGGTGCTTTAGTGAAAAATCGTTGTGCTTCTAGATGGTCATTTGTGGAATACAGGTGGGCTGTTAAAATGCTGAAAGTCGTCAATTATATGGGAACATTTTATGTGGCAACTTAAGGTTGCGCCTTGATGCACCTAGAACTAGCTTTACTTCATCTACTCACTTCTTTAATACTGAAATTGTAAGGAAAGGCGATGAGAAATATGATTTTTAGTGAACGCTTAAAAAGAGAAAGAGAAAAAAAAGCTGGTCACAAACAGAGCTTGCTGAAAAGATTCATGTTAGTCGCCAGTCCGTTTCAAAATGGGAGACAGGCAAAAACTATCCAAATATCGAGGTAATCATCGATTTGAGTGATTTATTTGGTATTACGATAGACGAACTATTAAGGAGTGATGAAGAGTTGAAAGAGAAAGTAATTCAAGATAGTAAGAAATTGGCGTATCCAAGGTGGAAAGTTTTGTTAGATAGTGTGTTTTTATTAGGTGCCTTTTTGTTAGTGTCAAAAATAATCATTATTGCATTAAATCACTTTTTCGGTACAAATATTCTTATACTAGAAGGCTTACCAAAAGTTGTTACTAATTTTTTACCACTAATTTTAATGGTTATTGGTGGCATTGGCAGCGATCAATTGAAAGATAAATATATTTGATTAAACGAGTTATTTTAGAATTAAAATCAAAGCATACAAAAACATCGAGATATACAAAACAAATGAATAACTACAAAAAAGCAAAAGGTGGAGGAACAAATGGAGAATAACAAGTTTAATGAGTTTATTAAAATAACAAAAAAACTAAATGAAATTGAAATTATTCCATTGTTAATGGGTTCAGTTGGTTTAGAAATAGTTACGGGTCAGGGGTGGGATGCCCAAGACTTAGATATTCATGTATCTGGAGATAAAAGAGGATGGGAAGTACCGCCTGAAATATCTATATTTAACTGGGATGATATTATGAAAATCATGATTTCAATGGAATATACCCTAATTGATTTGCATGAGCATGAGTTTTCTAAAAAAGGGTTATCCGTTGAATTTGGTAACATTGACACGTTACCAGATTTCGCAGGAGTACAATTAGAGGACTTAGAATTACATCAAAAGGGGGAAGTAAAGTATTATTTACTAAATCCTGAGCAATATCTATCTGTTTACGAGTCTTCATCTAAGGATAGTTACCGAGCAAATAAAAATAATGATAAAGATCTTAAAAAAATTGATTTCTTAAAAAGTATGATATTACAATGAATAAACATATTATTGTGCTAACGGGTGCTTTAGTTCAAGAATCGACTGTCTTTACAGGGTAGCTTTTTCTTATGGAACTAACGCAGCAGGTTAGTTCAAGAACCTATTATAAAAGTTATCCGTATAGGTATTAAGGGGATTATTAAGGAGTTTTAGTTATGTTGTGGGTTAAACCTATATGTATTATGTGATAAAGAAATTAAGGAAGATGACGTTGTTTTTGTAAAAATGCGTTACCCAAAGCGAAAAGGTATTACTGAGATAAAAGCTTATTTAAAAAAGAAGGCAAATTCATTTGTGAAGACTGTTTTAATAATAAATCCTACTAAACTTTATTCAAATAACGAGTTCTTTAGTGAACAAGACCATCATATTGATGGTCTATTTTTACGTCTAAAATATGTATGGAGACTTCGGCAATACATTGTGAAATGTTACACTTAAACTAACGGAGCAGTTTAGTTGAATAAGAAGGTTTTTTTACAATTCAGTTGAATAAGTTAATATATCTAAATTATTGAAATCAAGGAGTGCTTTACTTCAAGTCTGGGGGAGGCACTTTTTTCTTGAACTAACGAGGCAGTTTAGTTTACTGACAATTAAACAATAGTTCATTTCGGAGGTTGGATTATGGAAAAAGCAATTTACGACAATGAAAAAATCGATACGTTGAACAAACCCTTCTCGGTTTGTTGGTTAGTATATGGACCAAAAGACTGCTGCAATTTAATTGTCGGGGAAACAAATAAAGTTAAAAGTTACTGGGAAAGTCTTGATGTTAGTTTTGATTTTCAATGGTTTATTTTTGATACCAATGAGCAAATGGAATTAGGCATTAAGCGAATAGCAAGTGAACCTACTCCGTTTACCACCTGGATGCTATATAAGGTAGAAGATTGCAAAAACGGCAAAATTCCAGATGAAAAATTTGGAGTAAATCTTGGGAATCCAAGAGAGTTATGGCTCTTTAAGGGAATGGACGAGACATAAAAACAAGAAATTACTTCAACTAACGCAGCAGGTTAGTTGAAGAAGGATTCTTTGTAGGGAAAGCGAATACTAGATAAGCTGTTACTATTATAGAACTTTTTAAGGGAGAATTTTATGGGTTATAAAATTGTTTTCTTCGATGTGGATGGGACTA
>NZ_JAQMHQ010000026.1:0-2963 GCF_042055255.1 Psychrobacillus sp. PGGUH221 | reverse complement strand
GATTGGAAGCCGAATTAGGTTAAGTTAATAAGGGCGCACGGTGAATGCCTTGGCACTAGGAGCCGAAGAAGGACGGCACTAACACCGATATGCTCCGGGGAGCTGTAAGTGAGCTTTGATCCGGAGATTTCCGAATGGGGAAACCCACTGTTCGTAATGGAGCAGTACATTTGCGTGAATACATAGCGCATCTGTGGCACACCCAGGGAACTGAAACATCTAAGTACCTGGAGGAAGAGAAAGAAAAATCGATTCCCTGAGTAGCGGCGAGCGAAACGGGAAGAGCCCAAACCAAGAGGCTTGCCTCTTGGGGTTGTAGGACACTCAGCATAGAGTTACAAAGGAACGAGTTAGACGAAGCGATCTGGAAAGGTCCGCAGGATAGGGTAAAAGCCCCGTAGTCAAAAATTCGTTCTCTCTTGAGTGGATCCTGAGTACGGCGGAACACGTGAAATTCCGTCGGAATCCGGGAGGACCATCTCCCAAGGCTAAATACTCCCTAGTGACCGATAGTGAACCAGTACCGTGAGGGAAAGGTGAAAAGCACCCCGGAAGGGGAGTGAAATAGACCCTGAAACCGTGTGCCTACAAATAGTCAGAGCCCGTTAATGGGTGATGGCGTGCCTTTTGTAGAATGAACCGGCGAGTTACGATTACATGCAAGGTTAAGTCGAGGAGACGGAGCCGCAGCGAAAGCGAGTCTGAATAGGGCGAATGAGTATGTGGTCGTAGACCCGAAACCAGGTGATCTACCCATGTCCAGGATGAAGGTAAGGTAACACTTACTGGAGGTCCGAACCCACGCACGTTGAAAAGTGCGGGGATGAGGTGTGGGTAGCGGAGAAATTCCAATCGAACCTGGAGATAGCTGGTTCTCTCCGAAATAGCTTTAGGGCTAGCCTCAAACGCGAGAATCTTGGAGGTAGAGCACTGTTTGGACTAGGGGCCCATCCCGGGTTACCGAATTCAGACAAACTCCGAATGCCAATGATTTATGTTTGGGAGTCAGACTGCGAGTGATAAGATCCGTAGTCAAGAGGGAAACAGCCCAGACCACCAGCTAAGGTCCCCAAGTATTTGTTAAGTGGAAAAGGATGTGGCGTTGCTTAGACAACCAGGATGTTGGCTTAGAAGCAGCCATCATTTAAAGAGTGCGTAATAGCTCACTGGTCGAGTGACGCTGCGCCGAAAATGTATCGGGGCTAAACAAATCACCGAAGCTGTGGATTGATACCTATGGTATCAGTGGTAGGAGAGCGTTCTAAGGGCGTTGAAGTCAGACCGGAAGGACTGGTGGAGCGCTTAGAAGTGAGAATGCCGGTATGAGTAGCGAAAGATGGGTGAGAATCCCATCCACCGTATGACTAAGGTTTCCTGAGGAAGGCTCGTCCGCTCAGGGTTAGTCGGGACCTAAGTCGAGGCCGATAGGCGTAGACGATGGACAACAGGTTGATATTCCTGTACCACCACCCCGCCGTTTGAGTGATGGGGGGACGCAGTAGGATAGGGTAAGCGTGCTGTTGGTTATGCACGTCCAAGCAGTGAGGTGTGAGTGTAGGCAAATCCGCACTCTGTAACATTGAGCTGTGATGGCGAGGACGAATGTCCGGAGTTCCTGATTTCACACTGCCAAGAAAAGCCTCTAACGAGGCGGGAGGTGCCCGTACCGCAAACCGACACAGGTAGTCGAGGAGAGAATCCTAAGGTGAGCGAGAGAACTCTCGTTAAGGAACTCGGCAAAATGACCCCGTAACTTCGGGAGAAGGGGTGCTCTTTTGGGTGCATAGCCCAGAAGAGCCGCAGTGAATAGGCCCAGGCGACTGTTTAGCAAAAACACAGGTCTCTGCAAAACCGTAAGGTGAAGTATAGGGGCTGACGCCTGCCCGGTGCTGGAAGGTTAAGAGGAGTGCTTAGCGCAAGCGAAGGTGCGAATTGAAGCCCCAGTAAACGGCGGCCGTAACTATAACGGTCCTAAGGTAGCGAAATTCCTTGTCGGGTAAGTTCCGACCCGCACGAAAGGCGTAACGATCTGGGCACTGTCTCAACGAGAGACTCGGTGAAATTATAGTACCTGTGAAGATGCAGGTTACCCGCGACAGGACGGAAAGACCCCGTGGAGCTTTACTGTAGCTTGATATTGAATTTTGGTGCAACTTGTACAGGATAGGTAGGAGCCTTAGAGCCCGGAGCGCCAGCTTCGGAGGAGGCGTCGGTGGGATACTACCCTGGTTGTATTGAAATTCTAACCCATACCCGTAACCCGGGTAGGAGACAGTGTCAGGCGGGCAGTTTGACTGGGGCGGTCGCCTCCTAAAGTGTAACGGAGGCGCCCAAAGGTTCCCTCAGAATGGTTGGAAATCATTCGAAGAGTGTAAAGGCAGAAGGGAGCTTGACTGCGAGACCTACAAGTCGAGCAGGGTCGAAAGACGGGCTTAGTGATCCGGTGGTTCCGCATGGAAGGGCCATCGCTCAACGGATAAAAGCTACCCCGGGGATAACAGGCTTATCTCCCCCAAGAGTCCACATCGACGGGGAGGTTTGGCACCTCGATGTCGGCTCATCGCATCCTGGGGCTGTAGTCGGTCCCAAGGGTTGGGCTGTTCGCCCATTAAAGCGGTACGCGAGCTGGGTTCAGAACGTCGTGAGACAGTTCGGTCCCTATCCGTCGTGGGCGTAGGAAATTTGAGAGGAGCTGTCCTTAGTACGAGAGGACCGGGATGGACACACCGCTGGTGTACCAGTTGTTCTGCCAAGAGCATCGCTGGGTAGCTATGTGTGGACGGGATAAGTGCTGAAAGCATCTAAGCACGAAGCCCCCCTCAAGATGAGATTTCCCATTACGCAAGTAAGTAAGATCCCTCAAAGACGATGAGGTAGATAGGTTCGGGGTGGAAGCGTGGCGACACGTGCAGCTGACGAATACTAATCGATCGAGGACTTAACCAAATATGAATTTGCGAGCA
>NZ_JAQMHQ010000025.1:0-6772 GCF_042055255.1 Psychrobacillus sp. PGGUH221 | reverse complement strand
TGAAAAATGTGGCTGATTTCGTTACCAAAAAATCCAGTGATGATGGTATTGAATATGCATTGAAAAAATTTATGATAATCTAGAACAGTAATCCTTACTTTTGAATCTTAAATAAACTTTTTTTCTTATTCAACTAACGGGGTGCTTTACTAGAAGATCATTGAGCTTCTTAGGAAGCTCTTTTTTCTAATTGAACTAAAGGGGCAGGTTAGTTCAATAACGATACCAGTTGTACCAAAATAAATAGGCATATAAAATGAAGTAAATGGTAAATTTAAAAAATCAGGGGGGAATTATCTTGGATAAGGAAAATAATGCTTTAATTATAATAGATGTACAAAAAGCTTTTGATGATAAAAAATGGGGGGACCGAAACAATCTAAGTGCAGAAGAAAACATTAGTAAGATACTAACATTGTGGAGGAAGAAAGGGTGGCAAGTAATACATATTCAACATATGTCCGAAAACCCAGAAGAAGTAATCATAACAAAGAAAGTGAATAGTAGTTTTATCGGTACAAATTTAGAAGAGTTTTTAAAATTAAATCATATAACAACAACAGTAATAACAGGTTTGACTACGCCCCATTGTGTATCTACGACTATAAGAATGAGTGGGAATTTAGGTTTTAATACATATCTTATTTCAGATGCGACAGCAGCGTTTGGCTTGAAAGACCAAAATGATAACTATTTTGATGCTGATACTATACATAATACTTCCCTAGCAAACAATTCCTTCGCTACGATAGGAACTCTGTAAGATTGAGCAACATTGCTGTCTTCCCAACCCATGAATTTCAAACCAACTTCAAAAGGAGCGTCAGGACCTTGATAAATAACTTGAATAGCTCCCATTTGACCAGCAATGGTGTAACGAGAACCACCATTTACAAATCCAAGTTCATTTTTAAGGGTACGATAGTTTACAGCAGAGTCAGCACTCCATGAAGATTTCAACACTGGAGCTACCCAACCATCAGAATATTTTTTGCCATTCTCTGGACTGGAAGCAAGCGGGTTATTCTCTAACAATGCAAGTTTGCTTTTAGATGGGGTTTCATATTTAACAACAGTTGATTTCTTCACGAATAAACCGCCACCAAGTCCATAAAAACCACCATCTTGACCTTTATAACTATAGACTCTAAATTCATCACCTTTTCTAAGATATCTAGTGGTTTGTTTGAATATGCCATCATTGTTATTTTGATAGACTTGAGTTGTATTCAACACCGTCACCTTACCAATTTGTCCTTTAACCAATTCGGTTTTTCCCCACATCACTTTAGTTGATGCTTCCGTTATTGTAACCGTGGATAAAAGTAATGCTGGGATTATTAAAGCAGATAAAAAAATTTTTTTCATATGTATCCATTTACCTCCAATATATTACTCAATCAATATATCGGTATAATATATTAATTATTTACTCACTCAATAAGATTGTGAAATAATGTACTTAAACTAACGGGTGCTTTAGTTAAACAAGACCATCATTTTCGATGGTCTATTTTTATCTCCAGATTATCAAGTAGTTTTCGACGAGCCATTGTGAAATGTTACACTTAAACTAACGGTGCAGGTTAGTTGAACAGTGTTGTTTAAATTGTGTTTAACAATCGGGCATATTGAGAGTGACAAGAAAACGGAATGAGTGACGCAAGGAATAAATGTTATTTACACTTCTGAGGGGTACTTATGAAAACTCACTATTATTTAGGTTGGTTTAACAATTTTTTTCCAGAGAATCTGGGTAGGGCGTTACAGGAGGATATAACTGATAGAAAATCGCTTGCAATGATTAGCTCGAATCCATCTGTTTTTGAAGCTTATGGTGCTACTGAACGGTCGTGGCTCGATCAGACTGGCATTATATTTGATGAGTATCATTTAATTAATTACCACGTACAGAAGGAAGATGCCCAAATGATAATTCAAAATGCTTCCGTCATTTTCTTGTTGGGTGGCAATATTCTTAATCAAAATGGTTTTTTGATGGAATATGAATTATCGGATTCGATTAAAAAAAGCGACGCCGTTGTAATGGGAGCAAGCGCTGGAGCAATCAACATGTCCGCTAAATGGTTATGCTCGAAAAACTTTGGAGATGAAGTTGAAATGAGCTCTGTTTACGTTCCGTCCTGTCTCATTTTGATCTTGAAAATAACATGACACTGGTTCAAAGCGAACTATCTCCCCTATCGGAAGAAATAAATATTTATGCGTCGAACAAAGATTGCGCAGTACGTGTAAAAGGAGACAAAATCGACGTTTTTGGCAATGTATATTTAATTTCCGACTCAAAGATTCAGAAATTGGATGAGACGCTCTAGTTCTAGCGAATCGCTATGGCTTAATCTCTTTATGCAACGTCTCTATTTTAAATTTAGTGAAGGAGAACTGGCGCGAGTGTTGAATATGCGTCTATTTTTCTACTTCACCCTTCCGCAAAATATTTAGTTAAAGTAATTAAATTCTTATTGAACTAACGGGTGCTTTAGTAGAACAAGTAGCTGCCTGTAAGGGTAGCTTTTTCCTATTGAACTAACGGGGCAGTTTGTTTGAATCAGGTGCTTGGATAAAATAGTGTTTTAAAAGGAGGGATGGAGTGTCATGGCTTCTGGACGAGATGAAATGATAAAGGCACTGAAAATTATTCTAATTCCAGTATTAAGAGAAAAAGGATTTAAAGGTTCTTTCCCGCATTTTCGACGGAGGTTAGAAAACCGAATTGACCTTATGTCTTTCTACTTTGATAAATATGGCGGTGGGTTTACTGTTGAAATAGGTGCTTCCCCATCGAATGGCTACACAATTAAGGGTGGACCTCATATTCCTCCTGATAAGGTAAATACTACGCACCATGTTCCTATGACATGGCTTGAACCATATGAAAATCATGATTCATACAGATATGATGAAGAACCTGTTCCAGATGATATTTACGAAAAATTAGCATATGAAGTTGCTTCTCTTTTACCTAAAGCTGAAGAGTGGTGGAATTCAGATAAAATAGCTCGGATTATTAAGAAAAAAACGAAACAACAAGGTTACATAAATTTTGATTGAATATATATCCCGGTATTAAGCTAACGGGTGCTTTAGTTAATCAAGACCATCATATTTCGGTGGTCTATTTTTACGTCCAAAACATCAAGTATATTTCGGCGAACCATTGTGAAATGTTACACTTAAACTAACGGGGCAGGTTAGTTGAACAAGTTAGCATGCAAAAATTCAGGGGGTAATAAAAATGTCTGGGTATTTAGATAATTTTTGTGAAAGAAATAAAGATCTATTTATACTTTTTATGTTCCAAGGGAACAAGAAATATAGGGCAAAACGTTAAGTTAATCTTTGTAGAAACAAAGTAATTTTAAGTTAAATAATTTACAATCATTTACTTATTCGGTTTTTTTGTTATAATACATATAGTTATATAGCTATATGTTGATGTATGGAAGAAAGGGGAGAGAAATTTTGTTTGATGTGTATAAAGCGATATCAGATGGAACACGAAGAAAAATTTTGGACCTTTTAAAAGAAAAAGATATGACTGTTGGTCAAATTACAGAGCACTTTAATATTTCTCAACCAAGTATATCTCAACATTTAGCCATTTTAAAAAATTGTGGATTAATTGAATGCTCCAAAGATGGAAAATATATCATTTACTCTTTGAATTTAACGATTTTTCAAGAACTTTTAGGATGGGTAATAAATTTTAATAATAAAAAGGAGCATGATGAAAAATGAGACATGTATGGGTATTACTTATTTCTTTTGTTTCCGTATTACTTTTATGGTTTTTATCGTATGAATATTTACCAAATGAAGTAGCAATGCATTATACTAACGGAAATGCAGATCAATATGGAGGGAAATTTTTTGTGATGATGATTTTCTTTATATTGAGCTTCATTCTTTTACTAATAACTTATCTTTTCCTTCTTTTTGATAACAAGAACACAAACAAGCAAAAAATAAATACTCCTATAACTATTTTTATGATTATTTTTACTTTTTTTATAAATATTTCATTTTTATTAAATGTAAAAGATGAATCCTTAAAAACAGAAAAATTTCTCTTTGTTCTGATTGGGTTATTCTTTATATTAATTGGAAACTATGCACCACGGATAAAGAAAAATTTATTTATCGGCATCAGAACAGCAGCTACTCTTAATGATGATACGACATGGAAAAAAACGCAAAGATTTGGTGGATTTATATTTATTATATTAGGAAGTCTAATCGTCCTTACTTCTTTGTTACCCATTCATTTAGCTGTAATATTTTCAGTTGTTCTATTACCAGTAGGCATAATAATTATATACTTTTATGCGAATCGAATTCAGAAAAGTATATCCTGAATTATGTAAAGGATGACAATGTTTTAGGGATTATAAAATGTCCTTTAATAAGGGTACACAATATAGTTTCGATACTCTTTTTTAAAAATCAGGAGTATCTTGTGAACGAATGTACTTAAACTAACGGGTGCTTTAGTTAAACATGACCATCATTTTCAATGGTTTATTTTTAGGTCCAAAATATCAAGTATATTTCGGCGATCCATTGTGAAATGTTACACTTAAACTAACGCAGCAGGTTAGTTGAACAAAAACACACATTTTCCTTACAAAAAAGCTAAGAGAATAATACCCTTAGCTTTATGTCTATTCAACTACTATTTAATTATTTCTTTTGCCTACCTCAAGATAGATAGCTCCATCTGCTTGACTGAAAGAGGCTTTTACAGCTCTTCCGTTAGCAGTAAATTGTTCTGGAATGTCATTGTTATTAAAGTATCCTAGAATTCTATCTCCATCGCCACCAAAGTAAAATTTAAAAAGTTCTTTTGCTACAATAGGAATGCGATAAGTTTCTGGAATAGAATTATCTACCCAACCACGAAACTTAATTCCAACTTCATAAGAACCGCTACCCCCCTGGCTAATCACTTGAATCGCACCTGGTACACCACGAACATTGTATGAGCGACCACCATCTGAGAATCCAAGCTCATTTTGAAGAACCGTGTAATTGTTTGCTTGATTAGAACTCCAAGTTGATTTCGATACAGGTGCAACCCATCCATCAGGATATTTTTCGCTATCCTTTAAAGAGGAAGAGAGAGAGTTATCCTCTAATAATTTGAGCTTGGCTTTAGATGGAGTTTCATATTTTACAACAGTTGATTTCTTTACGAATAAACCTCCGCCAAGTCCATAATAGCCACCATCTTGACCCTTATAGCTATAGACTCTAAATTCCTCACCTTTTCTCAGAGATCTAGTGCTTTGTTTGAATATGCCTTCATTGTTATTTTGATAGATTTGAGTTGTATTCAACACTGTCACCTTACCAATTTGTCCTTTAACTAACTCGGTTTTCCCCCACATTAATTTAGTTGATGCTTCCGTTATTGTAACAGTTGATAAAAATAATACCGGGATTATTAATGCAGATAAAAAAACTTTCTTCATATGTATTCATTACCTCCAATATGTTACTTAATCAATATATCGGTATATTAAATTTAATATATACTCATAACACTAATCACTACAAACATTGTTTCTTATTGAACTAACGGGTGCTTAGTTAAATATTCGATTTCCGAAATAATCAATATAATTACTCGGGATTTTAAAGTTAAAATCATAACATTGGGTTACTAACTATAATGTAAAAACCTAAAAGTAAGTTCGGAAGGGTTACCAACTATAATGTAAATTAAAATCTTTTAAAACATACGTATTTCGTTGCCATTATTGAATTTTGGAGTTACCAACTATAATGTAACTCGACATTTTTTTCCAATGCTTGAGTTTGATAAAAATCACTTCTCTAGTTGTTCTGAGAGGTGATTTTTTGCTGGATATTTATGTTAAAATCACTATATAGATTGTGAAGAAATTAACTTAAACTCACGCAGCAGGTTAGTTCAATAAGAGGGATATGACGAGTTCTTATCGAAATGAGTATGCGGTGCACGAAAATCTTTAATTAAAACGTTATAGGAGGTACGTATATGTTTTATAGAAGAAAATTTTACACTGTAAAAAATAATTTTGTAGAAAAGTTTAATGAACATTTCAATAATACTAATTTACCTAATCAACTTAAGTACGGAGCACGTTTAGTAGGACGATGGATGAAGGGTAATAAAGATAATACCACAGAAATTTTCGCTATTTGGGAATATGACAGTTATGAGGATTATATAGAAATAGAGAACAGTGTAAAAGGTGACGGTGCTCACATTAAACGAATTAAAGAGTGGTACGAGAAAAATGGCGGTAGGGAACATGTTTTTACTGAATATATATTAGAAGTGAAAAACGAAGAGTTAGTGTCCACTCTAAATAAAGATAACTAATAATGTTAAATACTTGTTGAACTAACGGGTGCTTTAGTGAAACAAGACCATCATTTCGATGGTCTATTTTTATGTCCAATGTGAAATGTTACACTTAAACTAACGAAGCAGGTTTGTTGAACATGGTAAAGGTTTAATTAGAAAAGGTGGAGGAACAAATGGAGAATAACAAGTTTAATGAGTTTATTAAAATAGCAAAAAAACTAAATGAAATTGAAATTATTCCATTGTTAATGGGTTCAGTTGGTTTAGAAATCGTTACGGGTCAGGGGTGGGATGCCCAAGACTTAGATATTCATGTATCTGGAGATAAAAGAGGATGGGAAGTACCGCCTGAAATATCTATATTTAACTGGGATGATATTATGAAAATCATGATTTCAA
>NZ_JAQMHQ010000023.1:0-9639 GCF_042055255.1 Psychrobacillus sp. PGGUH221 | reverse complement strand
CATTACACAATAACGGATTGTCTTTCTATACTGAAGAATTTAGTATGAATGGTGTAACTGAAGATGGAATTTTAAGAGCATTGAAGGAAACATTATCTCTGAATGAGTATCCTGAAACTAATAAATTCATACATAATCAAGATGTATTTTTATTATGTTTGTTTGCCAATGATGAAGCAGTTGACAAGTACATTCATGAATTTCCGCATCTAACATTCAAGAGATGGCATCCTTATGTGTTGAACGTTTTGAAGGAGGATGTATCCAAGTCATTAGCTATCCTAAAAACTTTAGAATTTTTTGGTATAGACAAAATGGATGCTATCGCTTTTGGAGATGGAGAAAATGATATTGATATGTTGGAATTAGTAGGGTTAGGGATAGCGATGGGAAATGCTAACGATACATTGAAAAATGTGGCTGATTTCGTTACCAAAAAATCCAGTGATGATGGTATTGAATATGCATTGAAAAAATTTATGATAATCTAGAACAGTAATCCTTACTTTTGAATCTTAAATAAACTTTTTTTCTTCTTCAACTAACAGGTGCTTTACTTCAAGAAGGGGTAAAGCATTTTTTCTTATTGAACTAACGCAGCAGGTTAACAAAATGAAGGAGAAAAATATTTACATCTCGAATTTATTAAATGGAAAAAAGAAAGAGGGGGAAATATTTGTTTATTATTCTTGTTAAGTTTCTATTACCCGCTGTTTTATTGTTCTATCTTCTTCTTAGAACTTTAGAGAAAAAAGATAGTAAATCAAAATCGACACTTGTTTTATTACTTACATCTTTGGTCTTTAATACAGCATTAGCACAGAACTATAATCATAGCTTAATTCCATACCCAGAAAGTGATGGTTATTCTGTTTCGAATTCGTTGGCATATTATGTTTTTGGTGAAGATCATTTCGGACACTGGAACTCCAATTTATTTAAGACTGGATATGAAATATCAATCAACGTTACGATGATATTGTTGGTTATTTATATTGGCTTCTTAATATTTGAACGTAGAAAAAATGGCAAAGAGAACATTATTAATAATTGAATTGAAATTCCTTATTAAACTGAAGGGTGCTTTAGTTAAACACGGCCATCATATTTCGCTGGTCTATTTTTACGTCCAAAACATCCAGTAGACTTTGGTAAACCATTGTGAAATATTACACTTAAACTAACGAAGCAGGTTAGTTGAACAGTGTTGTTTAAATTGTGTTTAACAATCGGGCATATTGAGAGTGACAAGAAAACGGAATGAGTGACGCAAGGAATAAATGTTATTTACATTTTGCTGAGGGGGTACTTATGAAAACTCACTATTATTTAGGTTGGTTTAACAATTTTTTTCCAGAGAATCTGGGTAGGGCGTTACAGGAGGATATAACTGATAGAAAATCGCTTGCAATGATTAGCTCGAATCCATCTGTTTTTGAAGATGATGGTGCTACTGAACGGTCGTGGCTCGATCAGACTGGCATTATGTTTGATGAGTATCATTTAATTAATTACCACGTACAGAAGGAAGATGCCCAAACGATAATTCAAAATGCTTCCGTCATTTTCTTGTTGGGTGGCAATATTCTTAATCAAAATGGTTTTTTGATGGAATATGAATTATCGGATTCGATTAAAAAAAGCGACGCCGTTGTAATGGGAGCAAGCGCTGGAGCAATCAACATGTCCGCTAAATGGTTATGCTCGAAAAACTTTGGAGATGAAGTTGAAATGAGCTCTGTTTACGATGGAATCGGTCTTGACAATTTTTCCGTCCTGTCTCATTTTGATCTTGAAAATAACATGGCACTGGTTCAAAGCGAACTATCTCCCCTATCGGAAGAAATAAATATTTATGCGTCGAACAAAGATTGCGCAGTACGTGTAAAAGGAGACAAAATCGACGTTTTTGGCAATGTATATTTAATTTCCGACTCAAAGATTCAGAAATTGGATGAGACGCTCTAGTTCTAGCGAATCGCTATGGCTTAATTGAATTAATCTCTTTATGCAACGTCTCTATTTTAAATTTAGTGAAGGAGAACTGGCGCGAGTGTTGAATATGCGTCTATTTTTCTACTTCACCTTTCCGCAAAATATTTAGTTAAAGTAATTAAATTCTAATTGAACTAACGGGTGCTTTAGTTAACAAGACCATCATTTTGATGGTCTATTTTTATGTCTAAAACATCAAGAAGATTTCGGCGACAAATGTGAAATGTTACACTTAAACAAACGCAGCAGGTTAGTTGAACAAGAATGTAGAAAATTAATCTGAATAAGCGAGAAGGAATTTTATAAGTTTAGGTTTAGCAATAATATTGGTACCTATATTAAATTCATATTATTAGTAGAAATGTTAATGGGGGAATTTTTATGGAATCAGATTATCAATGTTTTATTGATATCCGTTTCAGAGGCGGAGATATTCAGTTTGACGTTTCGAGTGACACACAGTTGTTTAGTTTTAAATCAGGTATAGGTTTTGTGGCAATACCACATTTTCTCTCAACGCTTTCTTCACTATATAAGGGAGAAATCAGTGAGGCACAATTATACTGTCATGGAAACTCAGATTACTATAAATTTACCAGTGATAGTGCAAACCTTTTTATTGAACATATAGGTCATTATCCAGAAGGTATATTTAAATATAAATTTAAGCTAAAAGAATATATAGAAGCTATTGATACAGGATTTAAAAAATACCTACAACAACTAGAAAAGGAAGGAATATTACCTTTAAAAACTCAAGAAATTGGTCATCCATTAGGTGATGATGTATTAAATGCTTTTTATAATTTTTCATCACTCTTAAACCGTTAATTTATAAAACTATTTAGGTTGTTCAACTAATGCGGCAGGATAGTTCAATAAAAAGATAAAGACAACAACAAGTAAATTACTAGAATGGAGTGTTGTAATTGAAAGTTTTTTCTAAACTTTTTACAAGTACAAATATTAGTAGTATGACTATGTTTCTTGGGTTTTTGATTTTATATAATATTATTTCAGATATAGAACCTAACATATTTGTTATTGCAATAATTACAATACTTTTTTGGGTAGCTAATTCATTGCAAGTTATCAAAGAAAACAGGAAGTAGCACATTGATACCTCCTGTTAGTTGTTATTAAACTAACGGGTGCTTTAGTTAAACTGGACCATCATTTGGATGGTCTATTTTTATGTCCAATACATCAAGTAGGTTTCGGCGATCCAATGTGAAATGTTACACTTAAACTAACGGGGCAGGTTAGTTGAATAAGAAGGTTTTTTTACTATTGTGTTGAATAAGTTAATATATGTAAATTATTAAACAAAAGGGTTGCTTTACTTCAAGTCTGAGATGGCACTTATTTTTGAACTAGCGTAGCGGAATAATTTAAGAACGGAGGGGGGAAGTAATGAGAAAGTTATTTATTGGTATAGCAATAACAACAATACTTTTAACTGTGTTTCTAATATATAATCACAAACAACTCCCCACTAAAGATGGTGTATTTAAAATTACAGAAAACTGGTCTCCAGCAACAGAGGAAGTCTATTTAGTGAGAAAAATAGATGAGGAATGGTTAACTATTTTTAGAAATACTCATTCAATTATGCTTGGTCGATTAGAGCAAAATTGGTTAGGATTTTGGGTGTTAAAAGATGATAATAAAGTTGAAGGTACATTAGCTTCAACTCACCATCCACCTATACAAGAAGACGAATTTACTTGGGGTGTGTCACTTGCAGGAGAGGGAAAACCATCATATTATTTTGGGCAGATTATTAATCCTGAAATTAAGAAAATAGAAATAGAAACACAGAAAAACTTTTTTGAAAGTGCTTTATTAATTATTTCAGGTCAAACTCGTTTTTTCTATAAAAAATTAGATGGAGAAGTAGTAATGCCTATAAACATTAATGGATATTCTGAAACTGGAAAGTTAATTTATTCTACAATTAAACCAATCAAAGAGGATTAATGAAATTAAGAAGTTATTCAACTAACGGATGCTTAAGTAGTAGACTAGTGAGTTACAATGTAGCTCTTTTTTCTTGTTCAACAACTTAGCAGTTTAGTTTAAGAAAGCAAATTAATAAGTTTGATTTTTTGTTGTAATCTTTATAAGGAAGAGGTGTTATTTTGAAGAAAAGATATATAGCTCTTCTTATTGCATTTGCGATAGTTATGAAAGTAATATGTGTATATTTGTTTTTTTTCTTTTGGGAAATGAAAGTTCAAGGAGAGTATAGGAAATATGATAAAGGAGTTACTATTGAGGTAAATAATTTGAGTAATCAAAGTCTACCTGATCTTATATTTTCATATAGCGTCAATCAGACGGATTTTAAAGAGGTAGGAACGATAAAAAGTCTAAAAGCTGGAGAAACAACCCAAATAACTGGTTGCAGCGAAGAGATAATATCGAGTGATACAAGCTTATATTGCATTAGAAAATTAATCTGAATAGGGGGAAAGGAATTGAAAACACAATATTTTGTTCAATACTCCCATGATAGTATAATTAATCGTTTTCTCATCCCAAAAGAAACGTTTACATCTATTAGTATTGGAATTAGAGATGTAGGATCCGATTTTATTTTCACAATGGTTCAAAATATGTTTAGCTTTCCTATTTTCTTTGTTTTGGAAAACGATATTTTTGAACAAGGGAAGAGTATCATTTCGGAAAGGAATATCTCTTCATATAAATTCTCTTCTGACGGTTTTATTATCAAAATTGAGTCGGTTGATACATTGGAAGCAATCTGTGACATATCAGTTGATTTAGCTTTGAATGGTATAAGCGTGTTTATTTTCTACGGACAAGGGCTTTATGAGGAAGATTTAGTTCCATCGAGTCAATGGAATAAACCTATTGAATTTAAAAGCCTAGATTTTCAAAAAGTCAAAACATTTATTGATGTAAGCGAAGTTGGAACTACTATATTTAGCAGGAACAATAAGTTCAACTCACCCAGAAAAGTTTCACACTTTATATCAGCATCCTACTCTCTTGATGTAGAGAACAGCGACATATAAGAACAAATAAGTGATTATCTTGTTGTGCTAACGGGTGCTTTAGCTGAAGAACACGAGTTGCTTTAGGCAGCTCTTTTTTCTTATATTAAACAAAGGCAGCAGTTTAGTTTAAGAGGAAGATTTGAAGAGCTTAATTAAGGGGGATAATTGAATGAAAGTTTATGGAGACGATTTATTTAAAGGCACAGCTTGGTATTATTCACGATATAGACCATTATATTCTGCTACTTTAATTAGATATTTAAGAAATAAGTTTTCTTTAGATGGGAATGGCAACATGCTGGATTTAGGATGCGGTGATGGGCGATTATCACTAAGGTTCGCTGATTGGTTTGAAAAAATAGTAGGATTGGATACAGAATCTGAGATGATTCAAGAGGCTGAAAGAATCAGTAAGGAAATTAGGGTGGAAAATACAGAGTGGTTTAATGGGGATGTTGAAAAATATAGACGAAATAACAACACGACCTTTAGATTTGTAACTATTGCAAAGGCATTTCACTGGATGGATAGACCTCAGGTTCTTGAAAGTTTATACGAAATGGTTGCTGTTGGTGGTGGAATAGCTATTATAGATAACTACTCTCCTAATGAAGTGCTTCTACCTTGGCAGCAGACAGTTCAAGAAGTTGTAAAACATTGGTATGGGAATGAAAGAAGAGCAGGGAATATTACATACAGTCATCCAACAGTTAGCCATCAGGAAATTATATCAAGTTCAAAGTTCGACCTAGAAATTCATCAAATACCTACTTATGAGCAGATATGGACACTGGACTCTATAATCGGAAATCACTATTCTACTTCTTTTGGTGCTAAACGGTTTCTAGGAGAAAAAGTTGACTTATTTGAAAAACATTTAAAAGAGGAATTATTAGCAATTGATAAAAATGGTGTGTTTAAGGAGCAAATAAACACGTCGGTTAAACTTGCTCTAAAAAATATATAAAGATTATCTTGTTCAACTAACGGGTCTTTAGTTAAACAAGACCATCTTATCGATGATCTAATTTTATTTCCAATACATCATGAAGACTTCGGAGATTCATTGTGAAATGTTAAACTTAAACTAACGGTGCAGTTTAGTTTAAGTAACTTTAAAAGGGATTATTGCGAATTTAATAGAATTATTGACATAGGTTGAGTTTTTACTAACAACGGCTTAGTTGAAGAAGAAATTATAAACATATAGGTAAGATTAATATAATATTTGGGGGATTTAAATGCAGAAAAAAAGGACTTTATTATTAACAACTTTTAGTATTATTCTTTTGTTATCAGGTTGTATAAATAAAACAGTGGAAAACAGTGGTAAATTGGATGAAAAAAACGATATGAAACAACTTATTGAAGAGCAAGAAATTCAAATAAAGGAACTAGAAAAGAAGAATGAGGAACTTCAAGATACATTGTCTAGTATTAAAACTGATTTAAACTATACGAAAGAGGAAGCAGATTATTATAATCAATTGATTGATGAACTTATTAGTGATTATAGTGAAGCTCAATTGGAAGACCTAGCGAAAAAGTTATGGGATTATGAGTTAGAAGTAAATGGATTAGCTGTACCGAAAAACGGTATAGTAGAGGTACAGAAAAACATAATTGAAATTTCTTTGATACAAAGTCAACCAGCTTATGTTGTTTTATCAGATGACATTTTTATTCGAGGAAAAATCAGTGACAATTATAATGACCATTTAAAATTTAACTCTAATCCTTCTGAAACATATTACACTGATGGGACAGTTGTTACTGGAGTACATCACAAATTTGTCAATGTGGAAAAAGGGGCGACTATTTCATTCTCCATCACAGAAGAATTAAAGAAAAGATTGGGATTAGATATCTCGGAGATTACTATAAAAAAGAATTAAGTATTTTATTAAGTTTCTTAAGCTAACGGGTGCTTTACTTCAAGAAGGAGTAAAGCCTTTTTTCTTATTGAACTAACGCGGCAGGTTAGTTCATTAAGAAAAATATTAAAATAACGAAAAAAGGAGTTATTGAATGAAGAAAAAGATTAACATAGGGTCATTTATCTTATCAATAATTTGCATTTTATTATTTCTTCTTGTTACATTTTCAGGTCTAATTGATTATTCCGCAGCAGGTTAGTTGAAGATATGGACGCGTGAAGTAGTTAATGAACTAGAATGGCTGCTTAAAAACATAAAAATTTGCCGATCCTTTACATTATTGGGAGTGGCGAATTACCAGTTTTACTAATTCTTACGGATACACTGGTGGTGCACATGAGTTTAAATATGCAGTTTTAGGAAAAAATGCTCCAATATCACAATACAATATTTACTATAGTAAAACTACACGTGAAGTATTTTTACTTAATAGTCAAAATGTAAGAACGTCAACTGGATACTATTATACCAACTAAAGAGAGTGATTTGATTTAATGGAGAAAGTATTATATGTAGGTTTTAGGGTTTGTTCTTTGATAGAGGAAGGAAATCCAAAAAATCATTTTAATCCTAAAGAAATATCCAAACTGCTTGGTACTGTTCCTACTCATCAGCAGGAATATCAACCAAACTTTCAAGGGAATCCTAGAGAACTTATACCAGGTACATCTCTTAGGGCGTCATGGATTTATCATGTAGGTGGAAAATATGAGATTTCAAGTGGGGATGAACTATTTTTTTTCGTGGAAGAATTGATGGAACAATTATTAAATGAAGTTCTGACGGAAAAAAATCGAAACCATATCAAAGAATTAAGAAAACGTTACAACTTTACATGTGAATTGCACATTCACCACTTTACTGATTCCGAATACATCAATTTAGTCTTAATCCCTGAAAATTTGATTAAGGCTCTTGCAGATATTGATGCACATTTAGAGTTTCATGACCATAAGAAGCCAATCAATGAATACAGGGCATATGATTACAAGAAAATCTTTGAACTATAGGTTAAAAGAACGTCCACACGGGCGTTCTTTTTATTATTTTTATTAGAGAAACGAGGGGGAAGTGTGAATGACATCGAAGGGGAACACAATGGATATTTGGCAAGATGCAGTTAATAAAAGATTAGATGGTCACGATGTTCTTATACAATAAATTCGCGATCAACAATTATTAGATGGCCCTGAGATACTGTGTATATAAGTGCTACGGCTCCCCCGGTTATTCCAACTATAAAAGCATTTGTTATAGCTCGACGCGTCCACTTGGTATCATCTTTTATTTCCTTAATATCTTCTTTCAGAGTCTTGATATGTTAAAGGAAAATGTTGACTGATCATATTATGATATGACGACACCTGCACCATATTTAAAATTTTTTTAATAAATCCAATATAATTGGATATTTATGTTAATATGTGAATAAGATTGTGAAGAAATGTACTTAAACTAACGGGGCAGGTTAGTTGAACAAGGAATAGTGATAACTATCGAAGTAGGAGAGATGGAAGTGAAGTTTAAATATTATCTTAGTGGAATAGGATGGGCTACTTATATTGTTGAAGTTAATGGACAGAAATTAGAATTTACAGCTAGTTATATAACAGATTGTTTATCTGACTTTCTAAGGTCACTAATGCATTTAAATTCTTTTTGTGTACCGAAAGATGAGATAAAAAAAGAAACTGAGTGTGAATGGGAGGGTGAACCAGAGGGTATTATTTGGTCTTTCGAATTAAAAGAAAAAAATATACTGAACTAAAAGCCGTGTATTATGAAGATGAATTTAGTAAAGACAAAACTAAAACACTAATAAAAACGGAATACCCTTATGATGATTTTATTATGATTGTGTTAAAAGAAATAGATGCACTAATAAAGAGACACGGAATAATTGGTTACAGAGAAGAGTGGTATGATTTTGATTTTCCTTTAACCACTTTTTTAAAACTAAAACATTATATAATCCATAAACAAAAATACCCTATACAAGAAGTAAAAGGAGAATTTGATATAGAGACAAGAAGTAACTTGAAATTTGATTTAGAATTATTATTGCAAGAAATCAATAATCCTTCTTAAGCTAACGGGTGCTTTAGTTAAAGATCATCGGACTGTAAACGTAGCCTTTTTCTTATTGAACTAACGCAGCAGTTTAGTTGAAGAAGGAATGACTAATAAAGAGTCTATTAACAATGAAAAATGGTAAAATGAAGGAAATAAGGAATGTGAGAGGTAATGTTAAGTTGTACTTGACCATTTCTATACAAGGGGATGTTTTAATGTTTAATGTGGGAGACATTATTTATCAGGTTATAGTATTGGGGCTTATCGTTTTATTTGTAGTATCGTTCACCTTATTTCTAAGGAGATTACTCTTGAATCAACAGGCAAAAAAGCATCAACTTAATGAACTTGAAAAAAAATTGGATAAAAAAATAGAGTTAATGGATAAGGGTGAAAATGAATTTTCTTTAAGAAAATAATAGTTGTGAAACATTTCACTTAAACTAACGGGTGCTTTACTTCAAGAAGGAGTAGAACTTTTTTTACTAACGGGGCAGGTTAATGTAATAAGAATTTTTTTCTAAGCAAGAAGGGTTTTCACTGTGTATTCCGGAATAGTTAGTTTATAAGTATATTTTTAACTTAATTAACATTGCGAATGGAGTTTTTGA
>NZ_JAQMHQ010000022.1:0-10147 GCF_042055255.1 Psychrobacillus sp. PGGUH221 | reverse complement strand
GCTGAAATTAATAAAGAGATTCATCCACACCAACTTAGGCACAGCTACGCAACTAATTTGTTGAATAATGGAGCTCCTATTGAAGTCATACAAAGTCTTATGGGGCATGAGAAAAGTGAAACCACCAAGATCTACGCTCAATTAAGCGGGAGGCTAAGGAAAGAATATTATCAAAAGTACTTTTAAATGTAAAAGTAGCAACGTCTTAAAAAACGTTGCTCTACTTGACTAAAACTCCTATTAGTACAATAAGTTCAACAATAAAATCATTAATCCAGAATCAAAGCTCCTATTTATTTCATAAATACTCTCAAAACTTTTTTAGGTTCAAATGGTTCAAAAACAACTTTTTCTTCATTTAATCCTGCTTTTTGCCCGATTTTCAGTCGTTTTTGCGTTAATCCTTCTTTCAACAACACTAAACCCTAAACAAAAACGCCAAAACCCTTGTGTACCAACGGGTTAAGGCGTTTTATTAAAAAAGTAAATTCAGGTTAGTTCTCGTACTTCCCCTTTTCAGCTGATAGACTCTTCTCTCGATGAAACAGATAATCGGTTGATCCTTTTTCCCCATAACCAAACGTGATTCCTCCATGTGAACCAACATCAATGGCACCTTTCAAGGATTGTAATGCAGAATCACTACCACTTACGATGGTAAAAAGTAACTTATCATTACCACGTTCTTTGCTCTCTAATCCTAATCCGTAACAAAATACCTCATGATACGCTTCTTTCAAATAGACTTGAAGCATTTTTGGATTATCCTCTGTCTCATATAAATAGTTCAACTTTATTCTCTCCATTCTGTACTCAAAAATACTACTCTTTAAATCGTTTTTCTCTGAACAAGTCAATTTTATTAAACTTGGCTAAGTTCAACCCTCTTTCCCTCGGTTTTTAAGTTTCTAAGAACGACAAAAAAGCCTTGAAAAGATTAATAACATAGCAAAAAAAGAAAATAGATGCTATGAAACACAATCAGTCCAAAGACTTAGAATTATTCATCACCGCAGAACTACTCCGAAGAGAGTTTGCAAATAAAAGAAAAGAAAAAAGATATACATAAATTGTAGCATATCTTTATCCTCAATAAAAGAATATTTAAGTTACTTCCTTACTTGCTATAAACCAGCTCTCCAAAGTAATATTTAAATAAATCTCAGAGATGCACTCATTTCTCAAATAACACTTCTCACATGAACTCATCATATTTTTCTTTACGGGCATGATTATATAATCGTGCATAATAACTAGTTTCATTAGGGGTTTCATGACCCAAAAGCACTCGAATACACTCTAATGGCATCCCCTTTTGAGCAAGATGTGCAGCAAATGTGTGCCTTATTGTATGAGGTGTTACCTTAAACCCTAAGCTCTTTGCGTAATTCTTAAATAGCCAACTGCCAACTACATCCGGGCTAATCGCACGATCTTTAAACTTTAAGCTTAAAAAGACATATGGATGACCATCAGTTCGGGATTCTAAGTAGAGTTTTAAATGTTCTCCGCACTGATGGGTAAATAAGACGATACGACCTTTTTTCCATTTTCCATTTGGAATGTGAATAGTGCGTTCTGACCAGTCAATGTTCTCTATTTTCATAGCACATAGTTCACTAATTCTTATACCGGTTGCATACAATACCTCGAGTATAGCCCGTTCCTGTAACCGTCCTTCTAGGAGTTTTCGTAGCTTAATCATTTGTTCTATCGATAAATAATACGGTAATTTTTCTTCTACACGTGGAAATGGTATTTTTGCTGCTGGGTTCTTAAGCGTTAAATCTTCTTCTAGACAATAGTTGAAAAAGGTTTTCAACGCTGTCAATTTCGACCAAATTGTATTTGGTTTATACCCCTTTTCTTTCAAATATATAAGCCAGGATCGAATATCAGATTTCGTAATGGCCGCGAGAGGTTTATCTGTATATTCTAGAAATTGACGGATTGCACATTGGTATTTTTTCAACGATTCTACATCAATCCGAAATTGATTATCATTGATGAACTGCTTAATATTCCCTTCTTGATCCATGTTTCATCCCCCTTATCCCTTAACCCATATACCTACTATATAATAGCTTTAATTGTTGATTTGGTAAGTTGGCATATATTTGTGTCGTTTTTAAGTTCGAGTGCCCCAATTCATCTTTAATAAATGAAAGTTCGGCTCCCTTTTCCAACAAATTCGTTGCAAAAGTATGACGAAACCTGTGTGGATTAAGATTTGAAGATAGCTCTGCCCTTTTCCCAATTCTTCTTACAACGGTCCCCATCCATTTTGATGAAAGTCTCCTAGGATTCCGATGATTAGTTACAAATAGAGCAGGGTTTTGGTCGTTTCTAGATTCTTTGTAGCGTTCAAGTAACACCGCACAACTTACCGAAAAATTGATCTGTCGTATCTTTTGTCCTTTTCCAATTACCATGGCCGTTCGTCTATCCAGATCAACATCAGCCAAGTTGAGCTTGTGTACTTCTCCCACCCGACAACCTGAGGTTAGCAAAAATTCTACCAAGGCACGATCTCGAGGGTTATCCTTTTCATTTTGTTTACGGACTTTTGCTATTTCTTCTTTATTTAGGTATTTCGGTATAGACTGTGGAAGACGGGGGGACCACCTGCTTTTCATTGGTGACTTTTCCATATAACTTTCCTCTACACAAAATCTATAAAAGGAATTCAGCACACTTATACGAAACGAAACTGTCCCTTCTGTACACCTTTTTTGCAGCTGAATTAGCCACTGTTGAATCTCCGTAGATGCAATAGATGAATATACTTCGTTTCTCTCTTTAAAAAAATTCTGTAAAATATCCCTATAGCTGCGAACTGTAAACTTACTGTAGTTCGCTACATTAATGCTTAATAGATATTGATTAATCATTTCCTTATTTTCTTTATTGAGAATTGGAATTTTCACTTCCCAATACCTGACTTCTTTTACCCTTTGGTATTTAATAGGATTTTCTTTTATATAAGCTTTCTCCACACAAAAATGATAGAAAGATCGAAGATAATATAAATAATCATGAATAGTATGTTCTCTCAAATTGCCTTGTCTTTCTTTAATCCACTTCTCGGTATCTTCAGATGTTTGAAGTTTAAATGAATCTTTCTTTTTATTAAATAAAACTTGCAGCCTTCCCCTGTTTTTGATTATTTCCTTTTGACTTAAATTTTCATTTTTAAGGAATTCTAAATACTCGTTGATTATTATCTGATTTTCAGCGTTTGGTAAGGGATTTTTAAGCTCCCAGTAGTTTGTTTCCCTTTTTCGAAGTGGAGAATTTTCAATATATCCTTTCTCCACACAAAAGTTGAAAAAGGATCTCAGGCAGTCTAAATAATTCCGGATGGTGTTTTCTTTCCAGTCCTTTTGATTTTTTGTTAGCCTTTCCTGGATGTTACTTGATGTAAGAGATGAATAAGGGACTTCCATTTCCATGAAAAAAATTTGCAATTTTCCTCGATAACAAATAATTGAACGTTTACTCCTATTTGCATTTTTTAGGTACAGTAAAAACTCATTTATCATTTGGAGGTTCTCCGGGTTTGCTATTGGGGTCTCTACTTCCCAATATATATCCATTTCGTCCATTCAATTATCCTCCTTTCCATTAAGTATGGTATTGGTCATATTGCTTTTTCCGTGCATTGTTCATAAGGCGGGTATAGATTCGGGTGCTATTAATATTGGAGTGACCTAGCAATTCTTGAATATAATTAAAATCCATTCCTTTTTCAGCTAGATGGGCCGCAAACGTATGACGCATAGTATGTGGCGTCATTCTAAAACCAAGGACCTTTTTATATTTTCGAAAGTTATGTTCCACTAAATCCCGACTTAATGGTTTACCCCCTTGATTTGGAAATAGGTATGGACTATCAATGTTCCGATCCTCCAAATACGTTTTTAATCGCTCCGCACATTCATAGGTAAACAAAACAAATCGTTCTTTGTTTCCTTTCCCTTTTCGAACCCAGATTTGACGTGATTCCCATTTGATGTCTTCTAACTTTATATTTAGTAATTCACTAATTCGAACTCCTGTTGAATATAAGGATTCTACAATTGCCCGATCCCTGGGATGATCTTTTGTTAACTCCTGAAGCATTGCAAGTTGTTTCTTATTTAAATAATAAGGAAGTGACTCTTCTTTCTTGGGTGTCTGCACTATTTGTGTAGGATTAATATTCAGTTTGTTTTCTTCCATACAATACTTATAAAAGGATTTGACAGCTGTCAATTTCAGTTCAACACTACGTGTTTTTAACCCCTTAGCCGTCATAACTGCTAGCCATTCCCGAATGTCCTTTGCCTTGACCTCATCGTAATTCTTAGGACAATTAGAAAAAAATTGAGAGAGTGCTATTTTATAAGACTTAATAGTATCAGAACTATATCGATTGACATTATCATTAATAAAACTTTGTATCATATCTTGGTTCATTCGTATCACCCCATAATATTTTGGTATTTCAACATCATATCTTCCTTTGGTATTTGTGCAATAAATACGAGTTGTATTCAGAACAGAATGCCCCAAGACAACCGCAATAAATTGCAAATCAACCCCTCTTGCAAGAATTATTCGTAGCAAATGTATGCTGCCGACAACAATATGGATGGAAAGATTGCAAGAGACCCCTAAGTAGGTATTCGTTGAAGATTTCTTTTCGGTTTTACTGGAATAGCATCATGTTCACTAATCTAATTTTCTCATTTGGTCCACCTCTTTTTATTGATATTGGTCATATTTATTTTTACGTGCTTGTTCCATGAGACGAGTATAAATATGAGTTGTATTGATATTGACATGACCAAGTAAATCCTGAATGTAGCTCTGTGGCATTTTCCGTTCAGCTAAATGGGCTGCAAAAGTATGACGCATGGTGTGGGGAGAAACCTTAAAGCCTAATGTCTTTGTATATTCTCTAAACTGTTTTTGGACGTAGTCCCTGTCTACCTTGTCACCTCTACTATTACAGAACAGATAGTCGCTCTTAATCTCTCGTTCAGCTAAATAGGCTTTTAGACGTACTGAGCATTCATGGGTAAACAAAACGAACCGTTCCTTCGTACCTTTTCCTTTTATCCAAATTTGCCGAGTATCCCATTTCACGTCTACCTGTTTAATATTTAGCAATTCACTGATTCGGACACCGGTCGTATAAAGAGCTTCAACCAACGCCCTGGCCTGTGGATCAGACTTTGTCAGTTCCTGGAGTAAGGTGACTTGTCTTCTGCTTAAATAATAGGGCAAGGAATCATCAATTTTAGGAGTCTTGACAAGCAAGGAGGGATTCTTCTTTAGTTTGTTCTCTTCCATGCAGTAACGATAGAATGATTTAACAGCGGATAATTTTAGGTGTATGGATGTCGGTTTCAATCCTTTTTCTTCCATAGAGTTCATCCATATCCGTATATCCATTGCTTTGATTTGATCATAGGGTTTCGAGCAAAAAGAAAAAAATTGATTTAGTGCGATCCGATAGCCCCTTGTGGTTTCTGTGCTAAATCTTGCTTGGTGATCATTAAAAAACGCTTCCATTAGTTCATTATTCAAACTTCTTCACCCCATCTTATTTTGATACGCTATCATCAATTCTTCACTTGGAATACGTGCATAAACACGTGTCGTATTGAGGTCGGAATGGCCCAATTCATCTTTAATGAACTCTAGCTCCGCACCTCTAGCGAGCATCATTGTCGCAAAAGTATGCCTACAACTATGCGGGTACATTGATTGAAGCAAACCTACTCTTCTTCCTAGCTTTGTCGTAATATTATAGATACTTTGTCTACCGAGTTGATTACCATATTGATTCACGAAAAGAAAGTCGCTTTTTGCAGTGCGTATCCGTAGGTATTCCTTTAATATGATGGCGCATTCTTCCGAAAAATGAATATACCGAATCTTGTTTCCTTTACCAGTTACTTTTGCTGTTCGTTTTGCCATATCGACATCATGTAATGCTATATTGGAGACCTCAGATTTTCTACAACCAGAAGAAAATAAGAAAAGTATAAGTGCCCGGTCGCGAATAGACAGGCCTTCCGCTGCCAACTTTACACGGGCATATTCCTGTTCAGTCAGATACTGAGGCAAGGAAGGGGGTATCTTAGGTCTCCAGCGGTTCTTTATTACTTGAATTTCCATATACTCCTCCTCGAGACAATATCTAAAAAAGGAAGAAAGAGATGAAAGCACAAAATCAATCGTTCTAGGTTTTTTATTAGCAGAATAATTGTTTAACCATGTACAAACTATATCTGAAGTTAAATCTACTAGCGGCACATTGCATTCAACCAGAAATTTTTCTATTTGGACACGATATTTTGTAATGGTTGCCTCTGCTTTATTTTCAAGCTTTAGACTGAGTAGGTATTCGTTCAAAACTTTTTTTACGTCTTTTGAAATTTCGTCTTTTTCACTTATCCAGTATTTTTTGGGGGGTGACATTCTTATATCATCCTTTCTCTTTATTTTTGAGATTAATAATAACTAACAATAAACATTGTTAACAAAAATTTCTTTTTTATACATTATTGACCAAATAAATAATAAAACCACTGTTGAGTGTGGTGCTCAACAGCGGTTTTCTATTTATGGATTAATCTAACTATCACTAATCGAACAGTATATCCATGACTATTTAGCATATATTAGTAGATTTCCATCAGTTAACGTAATGTTGTTTTTTTGCAAAAGAATGAGAATCAGGACCGAAATATGCCGTTGTTATGAGGATATCTCTCGTTTTAAAGCAAAAGTTACTGAAGTTTATTTGACTACTAAATCATCTACAATACTCGCTACAAGAATGAACAAGAAATCGTTGTTTTAATATGATAAAAAAATTTTCTTAATTCTTAGGAATTCCTTTCCTATTAGGATTTAATAGCCAATTTCTAATAGTTTTAAGAAAAAACCATACATCACTGTCATTTGGCTTTAAAAATTCCTCTGACTCAGGATTCTCCCCCATTTTTTCAAAGATATCAATTAACCATTTTGACCCGTGACCATTAACCTCTAATTCCATTAACCAACTTTCCAATTCTCCGTTTTTAACTACAAATAACCCATACTCACTAAGTTGACTCAAAAGATTATCTGCCGCTTCACGTTCCTCATGAGGTAAGGCTGATATTCCTCCTTGTGTTTTCATATTAATATTTAGTTCCCCGAATCTTTTTTTCACCAAATTCCTTAGTACTCCTAATGATTCATTTGATATTTCAGGAACGAAGCCCCCGTTTAAGAAATTCGTCCATACAGTACCACCTTCCTTTAACACATCAATATCTACAATAGCGGCTGCTGGAATACCTAATTCTCTTAAAGGTCTTATTATTTGATGCAGTGTTTGTTTATTTTGAGCATTAATAAATAAGCAATTAGGGATACCAGATTCTAGAGTAAATTTTAGTAATCGCTCATTTATCTCTTGATAAAAAGCTCGATCTGAGTCAGATTCTGATACTATAACAGATTCATAAAAAATCCCATCAATTACACCTGTAGAGCGTAATAAAGGATTCCGCATTAATTTTAATAAATTATCGCTTGGAAGAATTCTTGCCGTTGGTACACCATGTAAATATGTTAAACGAACAATATTTACTGGGACACCTGATTGAATACATCCCATTATAAAATTAGCACTATGAGTTGAGACAAAAATCTTTTAATTTGTATTTGCCGCAGATAAGGAGATTTCTTTGCCTAGTTTAAAAGACAGGGAGGGATGTAAAAAAGCTTCGGGTTCGTCAATCATTAACGCCATAGGATCTCCTGCTATTACTTGAGTTATAATTCCAGTAAATGCCTTAACCCCATCACTGAGGTTAGTTAAATCATCCCCCTTTGAATGAAACTCTACAGCTTCTTTGTGAATTCCTCTTTCAAGCATGTCATCCTCTGGTTCTATATCAGAAAATTTCATATTTAACATCCCTAAATTTGTGGGGTCAATAACAAAATATCTTTTAAAAGCATCATATATTATTCTTCTTACTTGTTTTCTTCTTTCATCATCCCTAAAAAGTAGGCTTAAACTATTTTGAGGTGGATCTTGTAAATTACCTGCTGGTTGGCTATTTATTAAATCCATTCTGCTTTGTCCATTTAAAAATAAAGAGTTATATCTTAAGAAGTTTCTGCAAAATTCATACTTATTTTCGTTTGGGTTATCAAACATATTTATAAATCTTTCTTCATTGACCTGAATTCTATCAGAAAAGTCTCCTACTATTACATTACCTGGAGTGATTGTATCTTGTGGAGTAGGCTTTTTGATTAAATGAGCGAGTGCTCTTTTTCCAAACTCATGATTTTCATCTTTAAATTCAATATCAACAAGTATCTGGTTTTGAGTATTATGTTGGCCTTCTTTACAAAAATTAAATATCTCCCTTAATAGTTTAGATTTCCCTGAGTTGTTTGGACCCACAAAAACTGTAACAGGAGTAGTTGTAATCTCTAAATTATCACTTTCTGGGGTTGCTCCAAATTTTAATCCTATTTTAGATATCATTTGTTACTCCTTCTTACTAAATATAGTAATTTCTATATTATTAATTTAATTTCATATATTCTTGATAATCTATCCTCACCTAGTTCAACAAGTAAAAGATAATCTAAACAACTCAATTTTCTAGCACTAAAGCACCCCGACTGTAAAAAACTCAGCTTCGATTTGGCCCAATAGAACACTTGTCGTTACAAATCAGAAAAAGCACTGATCAAGAATTATGAGATTCCTAAATTTATTAATCATAACTAAATTTATCTAAATGATAGAGTTATTTACTTTTTAAATGTATAGTTAATTCGTTTAATATTTTCTCTAATTTGAGAGCATTATACTGTGCAATTTTCCCATCCGAGAATAGTTTTTTCTTCTCAGCTAATGTGTTAATCATTTTATCTATATGAGGTATTTCATGGGAATTATAATCACTTTTGTTAGATATTCTTAAGTAGGCATGATTTAGGTGACTTATATACGAACTCATACTTTTATTAGATCTCATTAAATAGTTTTCAAGAATGTTTAATTCATTTGTCAATTCAAAAAAGTCATCTTCGCGTTCAATAATATCTTTAATATCTGTATTCTCATTGCTATTTAAAGAATCAAACCAAGTTTTTAAATTTCCTAATCTTAAATTCCTGTTATTTTTAGTTTGGAAATTCTCTAATAATTCAACCATCATATCGTATTCATGTATACCTGTTTTCTTAAATGAAATAAGTTCTGTAATCTCATAATCAGATTCCGATAAACACTTTTCTAACATTTTATAAAGAACTTCTTTCCAATTTGAAAAGTCCTCTAAAATTCCGATGTTATCTAATTCATTTATAAACATAAAAAATTCTAAGTATCTTTTTGGATGCACGAATTCTAGTTGAATTCCATCAAGAAATTCTTTAAACATACCTTTAAATACGTCATCTTCATACTCCATAAAGTATCTGAGTTGATTAAATTTATCGATTAATTTTTTTTCTTCTTCCTTTGGAAATTTTTGTTCAATGTACCTTAGCAAGCTTTCTTTAGTAGCTGCATCATATATAACTCCATCAAAAATATATTCTGTAATAAAATCAAAATAATGAACATGCATATCATAATAATTGTTAATGTTATGGTATTTTTTTATAAAATCTCTTGATATTTCTTCTGTTGGAGCGTTTTCCATATATTTTATTAATAAAGGTGCTCTCCAATTATTAGCAAACTCTAAACTGTCTCCCCTTTTAATCCTCCCTTCTTTGTACTCATTTGAAGCTACTAAATGGTTTAAGAAAATAGCACTAACAAGTAAGTTTCTTTTATCAGGGTCTAGTAAACTCAAAAACTCTTTTAATTCTATTATTAAAGAATAGAAACTATTAAAAACATATTTTAGTGTTCTTATATTCTTTAGATTAATTTCACTTATAATTTCTACTATTTCTTTCTCTGCATCTAAAAATAAACGATTAAAAAACTCCTCAATTTGAATGTAGAATAGATTTATGGACACATCTTGGTTAAGTCAATAAAATTGAACTAACGAAAGGTCGTGTCTGTATTATGAGTCAAAAACGTTATAACCAAGAATTTAAACAAACAGTAGTGGAGCTT
>NZ_JAQMHQ010000021.1:0-13647 GCF_042055255.1 Psychrobacillus sp. PGGUH221 | reverse complement strand
TATAGGAGTTGTAGTTTCAAGAAAAGCGGCAAAAGAACTTGTAATAACAAATCAAGGGGGCAGTGGATTAGCAACTTCTGGTTTAATTTGTAGCGTAGTGGGAATTACGATTCAAATCTTTGCAGTAGTGGGTATTATCGCTTTCTATTTTCTAACAAACGAAGTTTAGTATCTCGGGTTCTTATTCAACTAACGCAGCAGTTTAGTTCAATAAGAAGAAGGAGGAATAGACAACCTCTTTATAGAATTAGTATTTTTCAGCAAGTAATTAGTGGAGGGGATTAAATGAAGATTGAGAAAAAATATGGTGATTTACCTATCTTAGAAACAGAACGTCTTATACTTAGAAAAGTCACTTTAGAAGATATTGAAGATATGCATCTATACGGTTCAGATGAAGAAGTATCTAAGTATGTAACTTGGAATACCCACGAAACAATATCTGATACAAAAGGTTTTGTTGAATTTGTATTGAACAAATATGAAAACAAGCAGGTTTCACCGTGGGGAATTGAATACAAGGAAAATGGAAAATTTATCGGGACAATCGATTTTGTTTGGTGGCAACCTAATCATAAGATTGCTGAAATCGGATATGTCATTTCTAAAGACTATTGGGGAAAAGGTTTAACTACTGAAGTAGCAAAGAAAATAATAAAATTCGGTTTTGAAGAAATGGATTTAGTTCGTATTCAAGCAAGGTGTGATGTAGAAAATATCGGTTCAGCACGAGTAATGGAAAAAGCAGGAATGTCTTTTGAAGGGATAATTAGAAAAGGTATATTTGTAAAAGGGAAACATCGAGATTTAAAAATGTACTCTATCTTAAAAGAAGAGTTTTAATTATTTCACTGAAATTCGAACTTGAAGATAAAATTTCTTGTTCAACTAACGGGTGCTTTACTTCAAGAAGGAGTAAAGCTTTTTTTCTTATTGAACTAACGCGGCAGGTTAGTTCAATATGTAACATTGTTATATATACATCGTCTAATTCATAAAAAACTGGGAGAGTGTTCTATGAAAGCACGACTGAAGATAATGTTAATTTTTTGTCTCCTTATTACTTTAAGTGGATGTAGTACAACAATGGATAACAAAGAAAGTGAACAAAATACAGAAAAATTAATTGACGAAGAACCCAAAAGTGTAGTCTCGGAAGAAAGCAGCGAAGATAGTGCTATTAACAATGAAATTACGCTCAGCACTGAACGGAATGTATTACAGGATTCCCCCAAATATGTTGCTAAAAATGAAGTGGGACTATCTATTCAGGATTCTGAAACGGCTTATGAAATGTGTGTGAGAGTGCTGACTGACTATTATAAAGCGGTCTGGAACGGCTCGGATATTGAATTGGGTGCATTTATCGATAACGAAAACCTTAAACAGTATACGCAATATAAGATTCAATACCAATTTGACTTGTATTTAACGCACAATCTTACTGATAATTTGGTGAAGAGTGTTGATATTGGCACTCGGGAAGTGGATTGGGAAGTGGAGTATACTGATGACGTAGATGGGGGTTTTCTCTATTTAAATTTACCTGCGGAAATTAAAAAGACTGTAGGTAGTTACGGTGAACCCACTGAATTTCTCGTACGCAATGTAAACGGCAAGTTAGTCATTGTTGATTGGTATACGGGTGCAAAAGATAGTTATGATTTCATGGTACGTGGAGAAAATCTAACAATTGACAACCCTAATATTTGGGATGAAAGTGAATTTGTGAAGAAGTTAAATAGTAAACAGGGTGAATTTTCAGGCTCAATTCGATAGTTAGTTATTTACAGCTAACTCGGCAATCAAAGTTTGTTAATGAAAGCCCAATATGAGACTTGCTTCTTAAATTAATTTCTCTTATTCAACTAAAAGGTGCTTTACTTCAAGAAGGAATAAAATTTTTTTGTAATTGAACTAAAGGTGGGGTTAGTTTAGGAAATTGCGGAATTAAGTTCATATTCAAAAGGGTTAGTTTCTAAGTGTTGTTTAGAAACTAACCCTTTTTTTATTGCTTTGAAGAGGATGGTGAATGTAAACCTTACATTTGTAAAGTAATTAAAGTATTTTATATAAGTTTACTTTACTTTTATAGAACAATAGTTTATTATTGGTTTATGAGTAAAAAGGAAGGTGTTAGATGTGAAAGAAGACTTTGGGGATTCTATAAAAAATAAAGTGTATGAACACAGGGTGTTAAGGAGAATGTCACAAAAGGAGTTGGCTGATGCTGTTGGAGTGTCTAAACAAACCATTTTTGTTATGGAAAAAAATAATTATTCCCCTTCTCTAGTATTAGCTTTTCGAATAGCTGATTTCTTTAGCGTAGAAGTAAACGATATTTTTACTTATGTGAAAGGAAGTGATAAAAATGAAAATTGATTCTAGCTCAGAAATATCAAATATAATCTTTCATCCCTTAAAAACCTGGGCGGAAGCATCAACTGGTAATTGGAATATGCTTACTGGTAGCGGTTTTGTATTGCTTTTAGTCGGAGTGATTCTGTTATACTTATGTCGCAAAATAATAGGTAAATCTGACGAAAGAACAAATCAAATATATTTAAAAAGCACTTACATTATGTTAGGTGCAGTAGTTTTGTGCGACATAATTTTCCCGAAAGAATATATGTGGCAGATTTTCTTCTTATTTAAATATTCCTTTGCATTCATTGCTTCAGGAATATATCTAGCTGTTCGATATAAAAAGGATTTTTTAAACTAACGAGCTAAACAGGAAGACTGGTTTGTGTGAGTAGAAAGTCAATAGGGAAGATAGTAGTTGTAATAGCATATTGGTCGGTTAATGGGGCTGTACAAATGATTTGACTTTAGTTTTTTCTTGAAACTCTTCTTCAACTAACGGGTGTTTTAGTTTAACAAGACCATCTTTTCGATGGTCTATTTTTCTATTTGGACAATTGAAGAACATTCCGCAGCAGTCAGTAGTTCAAACAAGCGTGCCAATAGAAAAGATATCTACGGTTTATACTTCATTAGGGGCTGTAGCAACTGGAGTTTTTGGCATTGGATCTCTTTTAATGGGGATGATTTCAGACCTTTTTGGTGTTAGAACAGTTTTCATAATATCAGCAGGGTATAATTGAGTTGTATGATGTAATATTTTCTAGTTAATGAAAAAGCGGATAATTGAAGTTACTGGGGTACGATTGAGTCGATCGAAGACATTGTGGTGTTGATTACAAATAAAGATGTTTAATTTACAATAAAGTTGTTTAAAAATAGGAAGCATTTGTTTACAATATATGTAATCAAATGCTTGTTTTATAGGAGTGGCTAGTGTGGTTAATATTGTTACATACAAAGGTAAGGATTTAGCATTACATAAATCAATTAAAAAACCAAATTTTACTGGAAAAATAGTATTGGTTAATGATTCATGGGATTTTGTTGAATGTGGTTGAAAAGAAACAATCAAACAGATGAAGCTTTATTTTATTGGCAACAGTCTGGTCAGTTTTATAATGCATGCGGCTAGTGGAATAGTTTTAAAAACAACCTAAAAAACCTACTCTCCTTTGATATTAGAGAGTGAGTTTTTTATTTTTTTATTTAGTGAAGTTATATACGTCTTCTTTTTTTAAATGATGATAACAGTTTAACATTAACTTTAATTTTTACCATTGTTGTTTAGAATATGTAATAATCCCTATTCTATAATAGAAAAAATATATGCTTACCAACGAGATGGAGTAATGTTCAAGAAATTATTCTACTTTGATTGATTTAACCGTGAGTTCTGTTAAGTTTTGTTCATCGATATGAATCCCTAATCCTGGTTCATCAGATAAATGAACATAAGGAATATCATATTTGATTGTTGCGATATCTTTACTGAACATAAGCGGTCCAACAAGTTCATTACTATGAATTGATTTTTTGGCTAATGCTAAATGCAACCCTGCTACTGATGCTACAGAAGATTCAACCATAGAACCAACTTGACAAACTAGTCCTCCAAGTTCAGCTTGGTGAACTAGTTGGGAGGCAGGATATAGGCCGCCACATTTCATAATTTTAATATTAATCTTATCTGCAGCTCGTTTGATAATGACTTCTTTTAGTTCTTTTGGTCCGTGGATACCTTCATCAATCATTACAGGAATCGATGTCTTTTGTTTCACTTCCTGGAGAGCATCTATATCATTTGCTACTACAGGCTGTTCAATCCAGTCTATTTCACAGTTTTGAATTCGTTCTAGTACGTACATCGTATCACTGCTATTTATCCACCCCTGATTGGCGTCTACTTTAATCGGATATCTCATTCCTACTGCTGAACGAACCGAATTAATTCTTTTAATGTCTAGTTCTTTGTTTGTTCCCACTTTTATTTTAATTGATTTATAACCCTCTTCTATAGCAACTTTTGCCTCCTGAGCCATTTCTTCGGGGGTTAGAATACTAATCACTTTTGGAATTTCTAACACATCATGGTATTGTCCGCCTAATAGATTATAAACAGGCTGGTTCGATGCCTTTCCCATAATGTCATAGCATGCAATATCAATAGCGGCTTTTGCAGTAGGAACTCCCAGCACAATCTTATTCATTTTCTCATGTATTTTTTCAATTTGAAAAGGATTATGATTAATCAATGAAGGAGCTAATGTTTTTGTTAAAATGGAATAAGTACTTTCCCATGTTTCCCCGGTTACATGTTCATCTGGAGTACCTTCTCCATACCCTATAATTCCACATTCCGTCTCAATTTTCACAATAATAGAAGGCATATCTTCATACGTTGTGTAACTAACAATAAAAGGGGTGATTAACGGAAGTCTAATAGCGGATACTTCAATTGACTTAATTTTCAACATTAGATCCTCCCTTTAAAAAATTCAACACGCCAGTCGTAAATAGTTCAACACCGATGGGAAGCATCGTCTCATCTATATCAAATTTCGGATGGTGGTGACCAAAAGAATTTCCCTCTTTTCCAACCCCAATAAATGTAAATGACGCTGGGATTTCATGTGAATAATAAGCGAAATCTTCGCTTCCTAGTATAGGGTCGATTTCAATCACTTTCTCTTCTCCAAAAAGAGAAGTAGCCGTTTTTTTAATAAACGCAGTTAATTTTTTATCATTAATAACAGGTGGATCTCCATGAATATAATTCAACTCGTATGTTGCACCAAAAGAATGACAAACGCCAGTGACAATTTCTTCTATTCTTTTTTCGATTAGGGAAGAAGTATCTCTATTGAAATAGCGTACAGTTCCAGAGGCATATGCAGAATCTGGAATAACATTATAGCTTGTACCAGAATTTAATTGTCCAATACTAATAACTGCTTGGTCTATCGCCTTAACACTACGACTAACAATTGTATGAAGTTGTGTGATGATATGCGAAATGACAAGAGTCGAATCAATCGTGTCTTCCGGCATGGAGCCATGACCACCCTTACCAAAAATTTGAATTGTAAATCGATCAGCTCCTGCCATTACAGATCCTTGACGAATACCAATAAATCCTGTTTCTAATGGTTGCCATAAATGATATCCAAAGATTGCTTCGATACCTTTTAATCCATTTGCAGCAACAATCTCTACTGCACCTCCAGGAACTTCTTCTTCAGCATGTTGAAATAGAAGGTGGATAGTACCATGAATAGATGATTTTTTTGTAACTAGGAATTTGGCAATTCCTAGCAAAATAGACATATGCCCATCATGTCCACAAGCATGCATGACTCCTTTATTTACGGAAGCAAAATCAAGTCCTGTTTCTTCTTCTATCGGCAATGCATCCATATCTGATCTTATTGCAACTGATTTACCAGGATGGTTTCCTTTTATTACTCCAACTACATCTTTACCTGTAATAGAGTAAGTGTCAATACCTAAATCATGTAGATGATTAGTGATATATTCCTTTGTTTTATTTTCAAGATGAGAAAGTTCTGGATGTTTGTGTAAATAACGGCGTTTTTCGACAATCCAGTTATTTAATTGAATAGTAGGTTTCATACTTTCAAATCCTTTCAAAATGTTAAGAGAATCCAATATAGTGTGCAATTGTTACAAAAATAGCACCTAACGTGTAGTGAATAATAATAAGCGGTAAAATCCATTTGACCCATTTAACCCAAGAGATTTTTGCAAGTGCAAGGGCCGCCATGAAATAACCAGATGTTGGTGTAAATATATTTGATATCCCATCCCCAAATTGGAAGGCAAGCACAGCCGTTTGACGAGTAACTCCCACTAAATCAGAAAGTGGTGCCATAATTGGCATTGTCAAAGCCGCTTGACCACTACCTGATGGAATAATGTAATTTAATAAACATTGCACGATATACATACCAAAAGCTGCAAAACCGGCGGGCATTTCTCCTATAATAGATGAGAATCCATAAAGAATAGAATCCATAATTTGACCTTCTTGTAATATTACTAAAATTGCATTAGCAACACCAACTACTAAAGCACCCATTACGAGGGTACTACATCCTTTAATAAATGATTCGGAAACTTCACTGAAATTCATTTTTCCTGTTAGTCCAATTAATATTCCCATTAGAAGAAAAAGCCCAGAGATTTCTGATAAGTACCAACCAAAATTTATAACACCATATGCAAGCATAATTAGAGTTCCGAGTAAAATCATAAAGATCATTTTGTGGCGAGTCGTAAGAGTCAATAATTTATCGGGAACAACAAAGTCTTCTGTACTTACTTCATTAAAAAGAACACTTTTTGTTGGATCTTTCCGTATTTTATTTGCATATCTCATGACATACCATATACTTATCGCAAGAAAAATGACAAAAAATATTACTCTCAAATAAAGTCCTGAAAATAATGGTAATTCCGCTATTCCTTGTGCAACTCCAATGGTAAATGGATTCATGAATGCCGCTGTAAATCCGGCGGACGTACCGACAAGTACGATGGCTGCCCCGACCATTGAATCATATCCAATCAAAAGCATTAACGGAACTAAAATTGTAATATATGGAATAGTTTCTTCCGCTAATCCAAGCATTGCTCCTGATAAAGCGAAAAAAGTCATTAAGATAGGAATAATTAATATTTCTCTACCTTTCATTGTTTTAGAAATAGAACCAACTGCGGCTTCAATTGCTCCTGTTGCTTGTAATATCCCAAATGAACCCCCAACTATAAAGATATAGAAAATGATTCCGGCAGAGTTCACCATTCCCTTATGTACAGCTTGGAAAATTGACCAAAATCCTGCTGGTGATGATTCAGTTTCCTTATAGGTATCAGCTACAACAATGGTTCTACCAGCATCATCAATCATTCGTTCATATTCACCTGATGGGAATATATAAGTTGAAATGGCTGCAATAATAATAAGGGAAAATAAAATGACATAAACATGTGGTACTGAGAACTTAGACTTCTTTTTTTGTACATTTCCATTTGACTTTTCCATTTAATTCCTCTCCTTCTATTAACGTTCGGTATATGTTCGTTAATTAGTTTATTATAATAGAGCATTAAATTGTAAGTCAATGAATATTTTGAATGTTTTAATTTCATATAAAATTACGTAGGATATCTCTTATATATGGGGTAATTCTAATCTATAAACAGAACGAGGTCTTCCGTTTAAATGCGGTTGTTCTTCTCCGATTACTTTTATATATCCTTTAGCTGAGAATTTCTTTAATATCTGTTCTGCTGCACGTTTACCGATACCGAAATATTCAGAGATATCACTTGATGTAAATCGGTTTATAGGACGGGTTTGATGGAATTGAATCATTTTATTTAAATTAGTAACACTAATACCAAGCTCTTTAGCAATTTTAATTAAATTCATATTTTCACTTTTTAATATAGAACTCCTATCTTGATTCTGAAAAGGGTTTATAACAGTTTGCTCATCGTTTACGACATGGAATATATTTTTCTTTTTATTCTTTTGGGAATAGGAAAGTGCAATATTTGCATTTTTTTCAGCTTCTACAATGGTCATACCATATCCGAATCCAACGTTTACTGTTGAGGCTGTATTATTCAATGTTCGAAATAAATTCTCAAAAACCACTCTATTTTCAAGTAAATATTCTACTCCACTGCGTGTCCCATAAATGATGAAGTCTTGGGGACTTATTTTTTTTACCGTACAGTTAGTAAGTTTTGCAATATTCACTAGTTCTATTTCCAAAGCTGCGATTGGTTCATCGGAATAAAACACAAAAGTACCTACAGCAATTTGTGATTTTTTAGCTATACTAAGTTCGCCTAAATTTCGTGCTTTAATTAGTGTCTCAATGATATTCTTTTTAGGTTCCATCAATCGAATGCATGGAATATCTAGTTTAATTAGTCTGTCATAAACTGCATGAATACTAGTAATTACATAAGAAACTTGTTTGGATTCCCATAGTTCGACATGTCTAGCAATAACCGATTCTATTTGGAAAGTTCGATCCGTTGCTTCTTTTAACCAAGGATAATCTTGGATAAAGGGAATAGTTATATCATCATCGAATTGTCCAAGAACTTCATGTAAATATTTTCTATCTGTTAAGTCAATGGATAATTGGTTATAGTCTATTTTCAGGTGATTAGAAATATAAAGCAGAGTCAGCGCTACACTTAACTCATCATCTGGAATATAAAGTGTAGGTTGGTTAAATCGAGCCAGTTCTTTTTGTGCATAATGAAAGGAAAGTTCACCAGAGAATAGTATTACATCACATTGCCCTGTAAGATTCAAAAGTGAATTTGATTCATTCGGAGAACGATACATGATTGGTGATATTTCAATATCTTCTATATCCTTCGCAATTGTAAGTGCTTGTTGTAATGTCTCTTCTGATCCAATCATCGCTATTCGGATTGCCATAATAAGCTGCCTCTTTTCTATTGATTTTACTTGAATTTATTATAATATACTTCCAATCTGTACATAAATAACTTCTTAGTAATTGATTCTAGGATACTTTTGATATAACTAGTATATTAGCCTAATAATGATTATTAGGATCAATTGGAAAAGTAAGGTTCTACGTAAAAGAAGGCTAGAGGCTTACTAACGGAATTAAGATTATTAATACTAAAGTCTCTTCATGGAGGGATTAAATTGTATTTTTTGAACATCAAGAAAAGGGGATATCTTTAAAAGGTAAAAGTATCGCGGACGGATGGGCTCTAACGCACCATAGTTAAGCGACCTTCCTCTCCCAGCCGTAGAATCAGTATGGACGGTTTTTCAACATTTTCATTCTCTGTGGTGAAGCGCTGATTTTGCGCTTCATGTATGGCTAACGGGTGCTTTAGTTAAACAAGACCATCATTTCGATGGTCTATTTTTATCTCCAGATTATCAAGTAGTTTTCGACGATCCATTGTGAAATGTTACACTTAAACTAACGGTGCAGTTTAGTTCAAGAAGGATAATCTTGTTTTATATAGAAATTAGGTATATGTCTATTTATAAAAGGAGATAAAAAATTGGAATATAAAGTGAAAACTTATGAAGACGCCATAAATGTAATAGAAGAGATTGGTTTACTCCCTCTTGCTCCTTTAATACCTGATTTCCCTTCTTTAAATACCATTACTTTACCAGAGTATTGGCATTCCGAAACAGAGTTTGACCCTTGGATTTGGAGAACAAAATTCTCAACTGACGGAGTTGCAGGATACGGTAAATTCATTAAGAAAAAATCGATATTAGTTTCACGTCAGCTTCTTCCATATGTAAAAAAGGTCTTAGGTTATGATGAGTCCGTTGAGCAACGCTATTTTAATGGGAACGTATCAAAAGAAGCTTTTGAAATATACAAAATAATTATCCAACTGGAAGGGATAGACACAAGGGCGTTAAGGATAAAAGCAGGGCTAAAGGAAAGTGATAAAAAAAAGATATTTGAGAACGCGTTATTAGAATTGCAAGGTTCAATGGATATTGTAATATCAGGCATACAGGAGAAAAAAAATGAAGTCGGTGAAAAGAATGGGTGGAGTAGTACAGCTTTTGAGACTTATGATTCTTGGGCTATCAGAAATAAAATAGACACTATAAATACAGACAAAGAAGAATCAAGGAAATATCTTTTATCTTTTTTTCAAATGTATGCGGTATTGAATCGCTAAATAAACTTGAAAAAATATTTGCAAAGTAAAGCAAAGAACTGGAGTGAATTAGTCTGGAACTGACACATAAGATTATGGTAAAAAGATACGCTCTCAGCACCGATTGCTTCAAGCGTTTGTTTCATCTCAAACAGTCCTATGGTACAATCTGGTACAATCAATAAATTACAATTAGGGTATAACAAGACCTCGTCTTTTTTTAAACGAATTAAGGTAGTTTGTGAAATGTTTCACTTAAACTAACGGGTGCTTTTCTTGGATAAGGAATAGCAACTTGTTCGATTAAAGGGTCATGTTAATGTAAGAAGGATTGCAGGAAATCATGTGCAATAAATAGAAATACTTACTTAACAAATATGTAAGGAGATAATACTTTGAACATTTTAACTTTGATTCTAAGTTATTTAATTGGCTCAATCTCATTTGCTTTAGTAATCGGTAAAATGTTTTATAAGAAAGATATTCGTGATTACGGTAGTGGTAATCTCGGTGCAACTAATGCTTATAGAGTTTTAGGCATAAAAGTAGGAGTAATTGTTGCAATTGCTGATATATTAAAAGGTACATTTGCTTGTTTACTTCCCCTAATACTTGATTCTACAGTTAACCCTATTGTATGTGGTTTATTAGCCATATTAGGGCACATATTTTCTGTTTTTGCTAGTTTTAAAGGTGGAAAGGCTGTTGCGACAGCAACTGGAGTTTTCTTGTTTTTGACTCCTTTAGGTGTTTTTGTTGGTTTTGTTGTGTTTGTGTTAACTTTGCTATTTACTAAGTATGTATCACTAAGTTCAATGTTGGCTAGTACAGTATTATCCATTTACAGTCTTATATTTGAAGATAAAGTTATCACAGTACTTTCTCTACTAATAAGCGTATCAATAATCATTCTACATCGACAAAATATAAAGAGAATCGTAAATGGAACAGAGAACAAAATAGTTGGAAATTAGTGTTTACTTGTTAAGCTAACGGGTGCTTTACTTCAAGAAGGGGTAAAGCCTTTTTTCTTATTGAACTAACGGGGCAGTTTAGTTCAATAACTGAAACCTTTTTCATACACAGTCGTAGCAACTGTTAGGGGGGAGATAATTTGAAGTACTTTTTACTTGGAATCCTTCTATCTCTAATAGGTGTCTTAGCATCTGTTGTGATATGGGATATTGAAATGGTTACAACTATTACGGGTGGAATTGGAGTATTTTTTATTGTGATATCATTCGTTTTTTCAGGTGTATTAGTCAGTGGAGATAGGATGAGGGCTAACTTAGCAACTGAATCAGTAGAGGGTAGAAATCAAAGAAATAATGTTAGCTTTCGTTCAGCTTTGATTGCGATTCCAAGTTTTGTGGTAGCAATTTTGTTTTACTTTTTATTGCATTAACGGGTGCTTTAGTTAAACAAGACCATCATGTCGATGGTCTATTTTTTTATCCAAAATTTCAAGTAGATCTCAGAAATACATTGTGAAATGTTACACTTAAACTAACGCAGCAGGTTAGTTCAATAAGAGTTACAAATTAACTGTATTTAGTATGGTAAAATTAGGTGACTATTGGAGACAAGAAGGGAGTTTAATATGGTTAAATATAAGGTAATTTTATTTGATTTAGATGGAACACTTTCAGACCCCAAGGTAGGTATAACTAAATCTGTTCAATATGCGTTACAGAAAATGGACATTGATGAACCCGATATTGAAAAACTCGAATGTTTTATCGGTCCGCCGTTACAAGTTTCATTTGCTGAATATTACAATTTTGATAAGGCGAATACACAAAAAGCAATTGACTTATATCGGGAGAGGTTTAAGGAAAGAGGAATGTTTGAGAATGAGTTATATTCGAATATTTCATTACTATTAAAATCGCTAAAAGAACAACATTTCACTTTAGTTGTAGCAACTTCAAAACCTACTGTATTTGCTGAGCAAATACTAAACTATTTTAATATTAACCAGTATTTTGAACTTGTAGTCGGAAGTAATCTTGATGGAACAAGAGCCTCAAAAACTGAAATAATTCAATACATACTTGATATGTACACGGAACATAAACTTGATGACTTTATTATGATTGGAGACCGGAAGCACGATATTATTGGTGCAAATAATAATGGAATTGACTCTATTGGAGTAACTTACGGATATGGCTCATTTGATGAATTAAGTCATTCTAATCCTTCTCATATTGTCAAAAGTGTTGACCAGTTAAAAGATATATTGATAGGAAGTTAAGTCAAATAAATACATACATACCCTTCTTCAAATAACGGGTGCTTTAGTTGAAGATCATGAGTTGCATCAACAACTCATTTTTCTTATTGAACTAACGGTTCAGTTTAGTTGAATAAGTAATTAGATTTGTTTTAATAGCTTGAAGAAGAATATTGGAATACTATGCTAAGTTTTTATAAAAGGATATAGAAAGGACTGATTTTCAATGGATATTAGAAAACCTAATGATTCTGAACTTGAAAAGGTTATTTTACTTTCTCCGCAAGCTTTATCTGATGGCACATTGGGTGAAGTAAAACCTACAAATGAAAAAATCAAACGTCTTATTGAACCATTACTGGAAAAGGGAAGCTATTATTTAATAGCAACAGAGAACGAAAATTTATTGGGATGGATTCTTGTAGGTGCAGGTAAAGACCAATTTACTGACAAGATGAATGGATTTATTTATGAACTATTTGTTATAGAAGAATTTAGAGGTAATGGAGTTTCTAAACAGTTAATGAAAACTGCATTTGACCATCTAAGAAAAGATGGATACTCTGAAGTTCGTCTTAGTGCGTTCGCAGGGAATCCAGCTATTAAACTTTACGAAAAAATGGGCTTTAACATAAGAACAGTTTCTATGAGTTTGCCATTATAAATAATTATCTTCTTTCACTAATGAGTGCTTTAGCAGAACCAGGGCTGTCAGTAGACAGCCTTTATTGTTGTTATTTAACTAAAGCAGCAGTTTATTTGAAAAAGGACCTCGCTTCCTAACGCGTCGAAGAATAAATTAGAGGAGCTAAATGATGAAGAAACTATATTTATGCATTTTTATAGTTTTTGGGATTGTTGCTATTTTTGGTTGTGAAGAAGAGAGCAAGGAGAATGAAATGGTCATGGAAGGCATTGTGGCTAAAGTAGATGCTCGTGTAGTCTTTATTTATGAAGAATTAGAAGGAAAAACAAGGGTTCTATTAGAAGAAGAAGTCATTTCAAAATCGATACAAGCATCCTACTTTGGCTTTGATGAAGAAATTTCTGGTATTGAAATAGGAGACAAAGTAAAGTTTGGTATGACGCCATGGATACAAGTTTACCTGGGTCTGGAAATGGAACAAAAATCGAAGTAATAGATAAATAAAAAGGATATAAAAAATGATATTATATTTGTAATATCTAAAGAGAATTATGAAAATTGCTCATCCAATATAAACGTCATACCTTTCTTTAATAGCTATTTTTTAAGAAAGTAGTAGGATATCCATTAAATAATATTTGTAATACAAAATTGGTGCTTTTATAGAGCGCTGAGAGGTATA
>NZ_JAQMHQ010000020.1:0-13814 GCF_042055255.1 Psychrobacillus sp. PGGUH221 | reverse complement strand
GGTTTTTTTGGAGACATTCGGTTCCTCCTATAAAATGTCGATGACTTCTTAACCGGGTAATAAAATTATTTCTATCTTATTTTGGAGTTATTTAAAACACCATAACTTTTTTCTCCTTTTAATACAAAGTAGCAGACAAATATGATAATAATATCGACAAGCAATACCATTTCATTTAATCCAAATGCATAAAAAAAGCACACCCATCTAAATACGTGGATGATTGTACTTTGGTTAATTTATTTGTTTATTATTGTACATCACAATTAATTTAATTCTTATTTAGTATCTTTTCCATTATCCATCGCTACAGTTACGTTAGATAATCGTTTTACTCCAGCATATTTAGGTGCCCAATTTGGATCTGTTTTTAACAGTCATTGTGTTTTATTCGTTATTACCAAAACATCAATATCACTACTTTTAGAATTAAATCCCCCCACCGCCAAAGAACCTTTAAATAAAAACCAATAAAATCCTCTTTTTAAAATTTCTTTAGTTTTATACAAGAGATTATTAACAAAATCCTTTATTTCCAAAGAACTTGTTTCCCAACTGCTAACCATATATAAAAATTCTCCATTATTTTTTTCGATTTCCTTATTGAACTAACCTGCCCCGTTAGTTTAAGTGTAACATTTCACAATGGTTCGCCGAAATATGATGGTCTTGATTAACTAAAGCACCCGTTAGTTGAATAAGACATATTAAATTTATATAAAATTTTCTGGGTTCCTAACTTTTAGAAATAATATATATCCACAATTCAAACAAAAACAAGCATCTACTGGGGAATTTGTTATTACTGCTTTTTTCTTAAATAACGCTCCATAACCTTTAAATTCTCCCATTTTAGTTTCTGTTGAATTGCATTCTACGCAGACCCTATCTATTTTCAAAAAGTCTCCCCCTTGTTTCTATTCACTTATATTTGTTTGGTATTCTTTATAAGAGCGAATTATGGATATTAGTACTGTGAACAATAGAATAGCGAAAAAACTAATAAGCATAAGGGTTCCAGGTAGAAACACACAAAATAATATTGCTATGCCACCAATGTACAATGGTAAAGAAAACGGACGTATAACATTGTTCCATACTAGGTTACTTTGTGGGGAATTTTTATCTAATTCAAGCTAAAATCTAGGGAGAGTGTTTGCTGTAGTTATAAGTACGATACCTACACTTATAGGAATAAATAAGAGTAAATTAATTTCGGTCCTTGTTGTTGAAAAAAGTATTCCACAATGAAGCAAAAATAGGATAATTGAAAGGGATAAAAAAATACTATCAAGCCCACGTTTAATACGAGCGTAGGAACTATACTTTTTAATTGGAAAAAAGAAAAGACTACCGTTAACTAGGGTCAATGTTAAAGGAATACTGAATAATATTACTCCTTTTGCACCAAATCTTTCTTCGTCAAAAGTAATATTTGAGGTAAACAAATAGATACTTACTCCGAAAGATAAGGTAGTTAAAATAAACATGATAAATTTTTTATTCATTAATTTTCCCCCTTATTGTTTGAATTAAATTGGATAATTCACTTCATCACATCTTGGAAAACGGTTGAATTCAAAGAATAATAAATATACTGTCCCTTTTTCTGTGCATAAACTAAATCAGCATTTTTTAATATTGACAAATGTTGTGATATGCCGGGTTTACTCATCTCAAAATTCTCAGCAATTTCTCCGGCCGTCAAATCTCCATTTCGTAATAGGTCTAGAATTTTTCTTCTATTTTCATCAGATAAGGCTTTAAATGACTCATTTATGGACAATAAATATTTACCTCCAATTAAATATTTAAGTAATTACTTAATTATTTAAATTATAATTATTATTTTATATATTGTCAAATCGATTAATTGTTTTATTAAACTAACCTGCCCCGTTAGTACAATAAGCATATTTTGTTTTACTTATTCTTTCATATTAACACTGTAAAAACTCATCAAATACATTTTCTGTAAACTTTGTTTCCACATTTTTTGCTCCCTCTGTAGTTTTTACATTTAGGTGAAAACAACAGACAAACAGTTGTAACTGGCGACCTGAAAACTACCTTTATTAAAGGAGCGAAAGGGGTTTTCTAATTGCAGATGCACATTTAGTAAAGAAGGGTAGAACACTAAATCATACTGATTATTTTATTTATAATGATAATCCCGAACTTGTAGAAAAAGCGACTGGAATAATCGCTAATCTTTGAAATACTGGAAAAGCATCAGGTGACGAAACACTTTGAGTTGTTTCGTCACCTGATGTTTTTTGGGTTATAGTTAATTAGCTGACCATACAGTATGAAACACGCCATCTTTGTCTATACGCTCATACATATGTGCACCAAAATAATCCCGTTGTGCTTGGATAAGATTGGCTGGCAATGTCTCAGTACGATAGCTATCATAGTAAACTAATGCACTTGAAAAAGCAGGCGTTGGTATGCCTTGTTGAATTGCTAAGCCTAGTATTTCGCGAAGAGAGATCTGATATTCACCTACGATTTCTTGGAAGTACGGATTAACTAATAAGTTAGGCAAGTCGCTGTTATGGTCAAAAGCTTCTTTTATCTTTTGTAAGAACTGGGCACGAATGATACAACCTCCGCGGAAAATCATGGCTACATCCCCGTAAGGAATGTTCCAACCATACTCCTCGGATGCTGCACGCATTTGTGCAAAACCTTGGGCATATGAACAAATTTTACTCATGTATAAAGCTTTGCGAATCGCTTCAATCAATTCTTTTGAATCCCCTGAATACTTTTTCGACTCAGGGCCCTTAAGTATTTTGCTTGCTGCAATTCGTTCTTCCTTAACAGAAGAAATAAATCTAGCAAATACGGACTCTGTAACGATTGGAAGAGAAACACCTAAATCCAGTGCATTTTGACTTGTCCATTTTCCTGTCCCTTTTTGACCAGCAACATCTAAAATGTGATCGACGAGTGGATTTCCAGTTTCTTCATCGATCTTAGTGAAAATATCCGCAGTGATTTCGATAAGGTAGCTATCAAGTTCTCCTTTGTTCCACTCAGAAAATATTTCATGCAATTCCTGAGCTGACAGACCAAGTGCATGTTTCATGATGAAATACGCTTCAGAGATTAGTTGCATATCCCCATATTCGATTCCATTATGAACCATTTTCACATAATGTCCTGCTCCATCAGGTCCCATGTAGGTACTACACGGAGTTCCATCTACTTTCGCTGAAATTGCATTAAGAATTGGTTCAACTTGTTCATAAGCTTCTCTCGACCCGCCAGGCATAATCGATGGACCTTTACGAGCTCCTTCTTCTCCACCCGAAATTCCTGCACCGATGAAATGTAAACCTAATTCTTTTAAGTTTGCTGTACGCCTATTCGTGTCTTCAAAGAACGAATTTCCTCCATCCATAATAATATCGCCTTGTTGAAGGTGAGGGATAAGAGAATCAATGACCGAATCAGTTGTATCTCCAGCCTTAACCATTAATAATATTTTGCGTGGAGTTTCTAAAGAAGTGACGAAGTCCTCGATGCTGTAAGTACCATGAATATTTTTATCTTTCGCTTCATTCTTAGATAATTCCTCTGTTCGATCTGTCCAGTAATCATAGACAGATACCGAAAAGCCTTTGCTTTCCATATTCAGCGCAAGATTCAAACCCATCACACCTAAACCAATAACGCCGATTTGTTGTTTCATCATATTCTTCCCTCCTTCCTTTACATTATTTAATCTAATATAGATAGTCGATTTTCTAGTTCTTCTTTTTCTTTTTCAAAACCACCTTTGCCAAGTAACGCAAACATATTCTTTTTGTAAGCTTCCACACCAGGCTGGTCAAAAGGATTTACACCGAGTATAGTTCCGCTTATGGCGCAAGCTTTTTCGAAGAAATAGACCATCTCCCCAAAGGTGAATTCATTGAGTTCGTCTAGTTCGATTAACAAATTTGGAACATCTCCATCGATGTGAGCGAGTGTAGTTCCGAGGGCAGCCTTTTTGTTCACCTCATCCATTGTTTTCCCAGTTAGGAAATTCAAACCGTCAATATTGTTGATATCCTCTTGAATGATGCGCTCGATTGAAGAATTTTTTACCTGTAAAACTGTTTCTATGAAAAGACGACGTCCTTCTTGTACGTACTGACCCATCGAATGTAAATCCGTCGAGAAGTTAACTGAAGCGGGGAAGAGTCCTTTTCCATCCTTCCCTTCACTTTCTCCGAAAAGCTGTTTCCACCATTCCGCTACAAAGAGTAGACTAGGCTCATAGCTTACAAACAATTCAATTGACTTTCCCTTATTATAGAAAATATTTCTAACTGCAGCGTATTGGTAACTTTCATTTGAAGCAAGAACGGGATTATTGTATTTGTGATAGGCAGCTTTTGCCCCTTCCATCACTTGGTCAATATTAAGACCAGCTACTGCCATTGGAAGTAATCCAACTGGAGTCAGAACTGAGTAGCGTCCGCCTATGTTGTCCGGAATAACAAACGTTTCGTAACCTTCTTTGACCGCCAGATTCCGAAGAGCACCCTTGCTCTGATCGGTCGTCACATAAATTCTATTCCTTGCTTCTTCTTTCCCATACTTCTTCTCCATAAATGTACGGAAAATACGGAATGCTAAAGCAGGCTCTGTTGTTGTACCTGACTTGGAAATAACATTAATAGAAATGTTTTTGCCCTCTAATACTTGAAGTAAATGTTCGATATAGGTCGAGCTAATATTATGTCCAGCAAAATAAACTTCCGTATTTCCTTTCATTTGGTTATGAAACGTATGTGATAAAGCCTCTATTGCCGCCTTAGAGGCCAAATAAGAGCCCCCAATACCAATTACTATTAGCGCGTCTGATTGTTGTTGAATTCGTTTAGCAGCTAGCTTTACTCTGGCAAACTCCTCATTATCGTAAGCAACCGGCCAGTTAACCCATCCTAAGTAATCAGAACCTGGTCCTTTTTGTTGATGGATTTGGTTATGCGCTTGTTTTACAAATTTACTTAGATTTTCAAGCTCACTAATTTTCATGAATGATAAAACATTGGTGAAATCAAATGAAACGGTCATATCTCATATCTCCTTTTGTTTTTATTTTTTCTACCACCACTTAAATTGATTGGATTGCAATAGCTGATTTGCTTCTTCTGGACCAGTTGAACCTGCAGGATAGGGATATAAAGGTAACAGATTCTCCTGATATGCTTCTAATAACGGCTGGATCCACTCCCACGATAATTCGACTTCTTTCCAATGGGAGAAGAAGGTAGCGTTACCGAGCATTGCATCAAATAGAAGAAGTTCATATGCTTCCGGCAGACTTTCCGAATTGGTTGAGAAGTTTATCCAAACAGGTTCAAAACGATTACTAGAAGGATCCTTCATGTTCACCCGCAACGAAATACTTTCGTTCGGACTGATCTCGAGGATCAATAAATTCGGAGTGATTCCTTGTAGCACATCTGAATCTTTCATCTTGTTCTTAAACTCAATGACAATCCGTGTAGACTTCTGATCCAATCTTTTCCCCGTGCGTATATAAAAGGGGATTCCACTCCAAAATGGATTATCAATATATAAGCGAGCTGCGAAATAAGTATCATTTTTTGAGGAATCATCAACACCGGGCTCTTCTTTATAGCCAAATACTGGAGTACCTTGAATCTCTCCAGACTCGTATTGACCGCGGACAACATCCTTGTATGCATTTTCTTTTAGGAGTGGTCGAAGAGATTCAATAATTTCCATCTTTTTAACACGAATTTCATTTGACGTTATTTTCTCTGGGAGGTAAATGGCTGTCATCATCACTAACTGAAGAAGATGGTTCTGAACCATATCACGAATGGCTCCTGCTTTATCGTAATAATCAGCCCGAGTTTCGACCCCAACCGTTTCACTTGCTGTAATTTGGACATTCGAAATTTGTTTGTGATCTAGTAATGATTTCAGTGCGGGATTGGCTAAAACTAAGGTTTCAAGATTTTGGACCATTGGTTTTCCTAGATAGTGATCAATTCTGTAGATTTCATCTTCACTGAAAGTTTTGCTCAAGTTTTTATTTAATTGTCTTGCCGTCTCTAGATCACTTCCAAATGGTTTTTCAACGATGAGACGCTTCCATCCTTTGTTTTGGCAAATACCACTTGAATTAAGATTTGACGTAATAACATCAACCAGACTTGGTCCAACAGACAAATAGAATAGCCGGTTTTGTGGAATGCCTAGCTCAATTTCTCTGTTTTCAATGAGTTCGTGCAAATGGTGATAGGATTCATTGTCTGTCGCATCAAATGCACAATACCTAAATTTGGATAAAAAATCTTGCAGACCAGAAGGTTGTACAGCTCTTCTGGAATATGCTTTAAGAGCTCTTTCCACCTTGGACTGAAAATCTTCGTTTGAACAATAGTTTCTGCCTAAACCAACTATAGAAATGGTATCGGGTAATTTACCATCAAGATATAAATTATATAAAGCAGGAAATAATTTTCGTTGTGCTAAGTCTCCCGTCGCTCCAAATAATACAAATGTCATGTCTTGCATTAACCATTCTTCTTGGAAATCATTTAATAAATCTTTCACGTCAAATCCAACTGAGGGATTTTCGTTACCCATATTCAATTCCCTCCTACTTTTATAATCAGTATTTTATTAATCCTGATAATCGCAACAGTTCTTAGTATACTGACCTCATTCAAATAATGTAAGTACGCACATTAAAAACATATAGTGTTTATAAGTATACTAACTTTCGTCATTTATACTTCGTTATTATGGGGAAAGAATTAGAAAAAATGTACAAGAAAAAATGTACGAAAAAATTAGTGAAAAAATAAAACCATCACCCTAACATAGAAGAAAGAATTTTAAACATACTAAGATTTAAGGAAGAAAAGAAAAGTATTGCAGTATGTATAGACTCACAGGTTCGTACTACCTTCCCGTCTTTTCCAAAAGAGACATGTATTTTTTTATCAAAATATGAAATCCTGACCAAGATACAGTAATGAAATAATGAAATTTATGTAACTTCACTATTTTGAAGATTATTTACAGTATACTTTTTGTTAGTATGTGAATTTTAAGTGCGTACTTCACAATATTGATTGAGGGATATACACTAAGTTTGCATTAAAAAAACGAATTTAAGGAGAATAACATAAAATGAAATTACAATTAGCGTTAGATTTAGTTAATATTCCACAAGCCATCGAAGTTATTAAAGAAGTAGAGGAGTTTATCGATATTGTTGAAATCGGAACTCCTGTTATTCATAAAGAAGGTCTTAAAGCTGTTGAAGCAGTAAAAGCTGCATTTCCTAAATTAGAAGTTCTTGCAGATGTTAAAATCATGGATGCTGCAGGGTATGAAGTAGCTAATGCTTCTGCTGCAGGTGCTGACATAATTACTATTCTTGCACAGTCGGAAGATTCATCAATCAAAGGTGCCGTTGAATCAGCAAAAAAGCTAGGGAAAAAAATCTTGGTAGATATGATTGCTGTAAAAGACATCAAAACACGTGCAGCAGAGCTTGATGTGCTTGGAGTAGATTATATTTGTGTACACACAGGCTATGATTTGCAAGCGGAAGGGAAGGATTCATTCGAAGACCTTCGCACAATCAAAAGCGTTGTGAAAAATGCGAAAACAGCAATTGCAGGCGGAATCAAGCTTGAGACTTTACCAGAAGTGATTCAAGCACAACCAGATCTAATTATTGTTGGTGGGGGGATCACGAGTAAAGAAGACAAAAAAGTGGAAGCAGCAAAAATTCAAAAGCTAATCAAAAGTGGCGTGAAGGCGTAACATGAACACAAAAGGCTATACGGCTGAGATACTGGACGAGCTAAAGCGAACCATTGATCTAATTAATGATGAGGAAGCCGAAAAGTTAATAGAAAGTATTTTACGTGCAAAAAAGATATTTGTTGCAGGTGGAGGACGATCAGGCTTCATGGCTAAGGCATTTGTTATGCGCATGATGCATGTAGGTCTTGATGCGTATGTTGTAGGAGAAACAGTAACACCGAATCTAGAACCGAATGATATCTTTATCGTCGGTTCTGGTTCAGGTGAGACTCAAAGCCTTGCAGCAATGACGAAGAAAGCGAAAAGCATTGGTGCAACCGTGGTAGCTGTTACCATTAATCCTGATTCTACGATTGGTAAGTTGGCAGACATTCAAATTAAAATACCTGCTCAAGCAAAAGCTGAAGGTACCAGTGGGAAATCCATTCAACCAATGGGATCACTATTTGAGCAATCGCTTCTCCTATTTTATGATGCAGTTATTTTGAGATTTATGGATAAAAAAGGATTAAATTCTGATGTGATGTATGGTAGACATGCTAATTTAGAATAGAATTACAATCAAGCCTGAGTCTGATACCTATTTAGACTCAGGCTTATTTGAAGCTTTGTACAACGTGCAAGAACACCCTTCCTTCTTGGTTTAATACCGATAGAGCAAAGCAATTACTAGACAACTTTATAATAAACATTATAGGATAACTTTATTGCTTTGAAAATTATTTAAATAATGAAGGGGTCGATAAAATGAAAATGTACGATGTAACAGGTGCAATTTATGAAGGAATGACCGTTTACAAGAATAAACCGGAAAAACAACCAAAAGTAAATCAAGTTACAGATGGATATGTTACAGAAACACGTCTGGAGTTCGATGTGCATACAGGAACACACATCGATGCACCATTACACATGGTCGTCGATGGGGATACATTTGAAACGATTCCATTAGACAATCTTGTAGGGCAATGTAAAGTATTCGATTTAAAAGAAGTCGAAAATAGAGTTTCAAAAGCTGACTTGGAAAGGCTTGATATTCAAAAAGGAGATTTTGTTTTATTAAAAACGAAAAATTCGTTTGAGGAAACATTTAATTTTGATTTTATTTATCTCGCACAAGACGGTGCAGAATATCTTTCTGAGTTTGGTGTTAGAGGGGTTGGAATAGATTCACTTGGGATTGAAAGAAGTCAAGAAGGGCATCCAACTCATAAAACGTTATTTGCAAATGACATCATAATAATAGAAGGTCTTCGATTAAAGGAAATTGAGCAAGGAGAATACTTTATGGTTGCAGCACCATTAAAATTAGTAGGTACAGATGCTTCCCCTGCAAGAGTATTACTATTTGAAGGGCTAAGATAAAACTTTTCTGTTATTAATATTTTTTTACAAGGAGAGATTCTATGTATAAAATGATTGCGATCGACCTTGATGGGACCTTACTCACAGACGAATTAATGATTTCACCAGGTACAGTAAAGGCTATTCAGATAGCGGTTGAAATTGGCACAATTGTAACGATAGCTACTGGTCGTATGTTTCCTTCTGCGAAACTGTTTGCGCAGCAGTTAGGTATAAATGTACCGCTTATTACTTATCAGGGTGCAATTATCAAGGATGTTAATGAAAAAGAAGTAATGTATGAGCGCCTTATTTCTCCTGACATTGCACAAAAGTTAGTGGAGATTGCTCGCGAGAAAAAAATACATTTACAAGTGTATCAAGATGATATTCTCTATAGTGCAACGGAAAATGAGAAGCTTATTACTTATTCCGAAGCAGTTAAGGTCCCATATACGATAGAACCTGATCTTGTCGAGCTGGCCAATAAAGGATTTACGAAAGCACTCTTCATCGAAGGATCTGATTACCTTGATACCTTACAAGACGAATTGCAAACATTGTTTGGCGAGCGTGCTCACATAGCGAAATCAAAGAAACACTATCTTGAAGTTACACACCCAGAAGCAAACAAAGGGAGTGCCTTGCTGCACCTAGCGAAAAAGCTTGAAATTGACTGTTCAGAAATTATCGGTATAGGTGATAACCACAATGATATTGAACTTATTACGACAGCTGGCTTAGGAATAGCAATGGGCAATGCAGTTATGGAATTGAAAGATATTGCTGATTACATCTCACTTACTAACAATGAAGAGGGAGTGCTCCATGCGATAGAGAAGTTCATTTTAGAGCCTGCGAGTGTGATTATCGAATAATTAAATAGACGGAAGAAATTAACTTCCGTCTTGGTTACCCTGCTGTTCATACTGTTTGATTTACCAGCGGTTTACTTAAGATCACTTGGAAAGATAAGACCTATTTCTTCTCGGACTTTATCCAACAATCGCATCGTAGTGTGTGAGTTTTCAAATGAGTTAATAGTAGATTCCGTTTTCCCTTGGCTGATTAAATCAACAAATTCTTTTACTTCATAATACATAGAGGGGTGAGATTGGTCTACTGTTAATGGTTCAATCGTGCCGTCATTGTAATGAATTTCTACTTTTTCAGCCGAATGTATTTTATCAATTATCATACTGCCTTTTTCACCTTGAATTTCACTTGGTAAAGAAGAGTTTGTTATTTTAGAATATATCACAACTGCATCTTTATCATCGTATTTTAAAAGGACGCTACCCTCACCATCAACACCTGAATCAAGTATAAGACCCGTTGCCCTCACTTCTTTTGGTTCACCAAACAATATAATGAGTGGATACAAACAGTAGACGCCTAGGTCCATTAGTGATCCGTTCGCAAACTTTGGATTGAAGGCATTTAGGACAATTCCTTCTTTGTATTTATCATAACGAGATGAATACTGACAATAGCTTGCAAAGTATCTACGGATAGGGCATATTTTATGTAAGTTATCTTGAATTACCTTGAAGTTTGGAAGGAATGTTGATTTCATTGCTTCCATTAATAGGACGTTATGATTTATTGCTGCTTGAATCATCCTCGCTACTTCTGTTGCATTAGCAGCCAGTGGCTTTTCACATAAAACATGTTTGCCATTTTGTAAAAATAAAATTGCTTGATCTGCGTGATAAGAATTAGGAGTAGCAATGTAAACCGCGTCAATTTCTTCGCTAACTGCCATTTCTTCTAAGTTTGTAAAAAGTTTTGTTATTCCGTATTTACTGGCAAATTCGTCAGCTCTCTCACTCGTTCGAGAATAAATAGCTGTTAGTTTAAAGTTTTCAACCGCATTTGCCGCTTCAAGTAATCTTTCTGTAATCCAATTAGTACCAACTATGCCGATTCGAATCATTTTTCCTACCTCATTTCTTTGTTTTATTACTATATATCTTCTTTGAATCGTTTTCATTATCCAAGGGATAAGAATTTACTAACTATGTAGTATTTAGTATAATAAGTATATGACAATAATTAAAGTACGAACTTATTTCACACATAGTGTTGAAAAGTATACCAATGGATCAAATAAGGGAAGGAGTGGAAGTAAATGCCTAATTTGGGAGAGAAAACGTTTAATTGCGAAAAGGAACTGACACTTTCTATTATTGGTGGAAAATGGAAAATGTTGGTGTTGTGGCATCTAGGAAAAGAAGGAACCAAACGCTTTGGTGAATTAAAGAACCTTATGCCGGGTATTACTCAGCGGATGCTTGTTAATCAATTACGTGAACTTGAAGACCATTTGATCGTACATCGCGAAGTATATCCTGTTGTTCCACCAAAAGTGGAATACTCACTTACTGAGCATGGAAGAAGTCTGATTCCGATTCTAGATTCGATGTATGAATGGGGTAAAGATTATATGGAAAAGGAACTTGTAAATAATATCACTTCAAGATAATCTACTAAACAACAAATTATCAATGAAATCCCTGTGAATTTTTCACAGGGTATTTTCATTTCAATCACCTGATAATCAAAATAAGGGAAGCCCCATTTAAAATTTATATTGTCTTTATACTCTTCTTGAACTAAAGTATGACTTTAGTTCAAGAAGAAAAAAGACCATGGCACCCCCTTGATGATAGCACCCGTTAGCCATCCATGTAGCGCAAAACCTGCGCTACACCACAGAGGATGAAAATGTGTACAGAACGAGTGGCTGGGAGAGGAAGATCGATCATCTATGGTGCCATAGGGCCCTTCCGTTAGTCTGACTCCAACAACTACTGTGCATTACAGACTGTCGCTCCCTCAGGGGAAGCACTCATGGGAGATTTTAATCCTACTCTGCTTATTGCACCAGCCTCCAATACTATTTGCCGTAGAAAGCTTACTAAAATACCCTTTAGTTGAAGAAGAGTTTCAAGAATAAACTAAAGTCAAGTCAATTGTACGGCACCAATAACCAACCAATATGCTATTACAACTACTATTTTCCCTGTTGACTTTCTACTCACAAAACCTAATCCTAAACAAAATATGGTGAAAATAATAAACCCAATCATTCTTAAATCCCCTAAGTGTCCAAACTTTTGCAATCCTACAACTATAATTGCAGCAATTGCTATCACTATATAAAACAAATTTGATTTACTTCTACAACTAACCTGCTGCGTTAGTTTAAGTGTAACATTTCACAATGGATCGCCGAAATCTACTTGATGTTCTGTACATAAAAATAGACCATCGAAAAGATGGTCTTTTTTACTAAAGCGCCCGTTAGTTGAATAACGTTATTTCATTGACCTTGCAATTTCTAACATTTGTTCTTTCGATAATCTGGAACTATTCATTTCTACATAAGTGCCATCTTGAACCCAATTAAGTAAGCCACCAGTGATGGTGTCTCCATTTTTATCGACCTCGCCACTTTCTTCCCACTTCTGAAAATAACCTTTGTTTCCGTTTATATCAACTTTCTGACGATAAGGAAAATCGTCATCGGATAATCGAAATCCTTTTCTCAAATCAATAGCGACCATCAACTTTGTGTCCTTGCGGTCCATATAATGTAGCATTATCCAAGGGGATTTTTTGGTATCTAATGTCCAATCATTAGGAATCCTTTTTGGAGTTAAAACTATAAAGTCAACTTCTTTCTGTATTTCGGATATAGTTTTGCTATTGTGATTATACTTTATTTCTTTAGCCATAATAATCATTGGGTAACAATTTAGCAGGATTAGGACAATTACTAAACGTATCAATTTTCTACCTCAATTCTATTCGAAACTTCAGGTATTAGTATTTCCTACTTTTCACTTCTTATTAAACAATCCTGCTCTTTAGTTCAATAAAAAAATGCTTTACTCCTTCTTGAAGTAAAGCACCCGTTAGTTGAACTTATTTACGAGTTTCTTAACATTTACAGCTCGACGTGATTGTTCTTTTAAATTTGAGTTTTCTTCAAGGTCAAACAATACTGCCTCACCTTTGGTAAGTGATTTAAACCCATCCATTTGAATACTACTGAAATGTACCCATACGTCATCCTCTCCATCAATTGAAATCCAGCCCCACCCCTCTTCTTCATGATAAATTTTACATATTCCTTTAATGTTATATCTCATTATAAAGCCCCCAATTTTTATAAGTTGAAAACATTATGTTCTTCAACTAACCAGCCCCGTTAGTTGAATAAGAACCCGAGATACTAAACTTCATTTGTTAGAAAATAGAAAGCGATAATACCCATTACTGCAAAGATTTGAATCGTAATTCCCACTACGCTACAAATTAAACCAGAAGTTGCTAATCCACTGCCCCCTTGATTTGTTATTACAAGTTCTTTTGCCGCTTTTCTTGAAACTACAACTCCTATACTACCAAGAATTAAACCGACAAATGGTATTAGGATTGAAAGAATACCAAGAGTTAAAGAAATTAAAGAATTACTGTTTGCATGATTTTTTTCAGCCATTTACATTTCCCCCTTATATATTCTCAATTCACATTACCTATTCAACTGCTTCGTTATTAAAATCAATTAATCATTATGTCTATAATTCTATTAAGTTGGCAATAATCCCTTTAAGAGTACTATTTTAGGGGGAATGGAATTGTTACTG
>NZ_JAQMHQ010000019.1:0-15640 GCF_042055255.1 Psychrobacillus sp. PGGUH221 | reverse complement strand
CATTTTGTTTTGCTGGCATCATCATTAAATGATGTCAAAATTGTTTGCTATCCGACTAACCGAAGCTAGTCTATCAAGCTATATGTCTTAACGTTTTGCATGTTCAGTTTTCAATGTTCATGTTGTCTGCCGTGTTGTTTACCTCTTGGCGACTTCTACAATATTACTCTCATCCAAACAGAAAGTCAACACTTTTTAAAAATAAATTTAAATTAATAGTGAAATGGCTACGACAGAAGCTACACCAGGTATTCCTAATACTGCTACCACAGCTCCTGTGAATAGATTAACAGGGATTGAATATCCGATTAATCCTAAAAGTAAATGCACTCCAAATAATAATAGAACGGAGAATCCTATACGGAATAAAAAGATCGATAATCCTTCCATAATGTTTGAAAAAGACTTTCTGAACATAAGTAACAATAGTAGTACTAGCGAACATACAATGATAACTACTTTCATGAAACATCTCTCCTCCATAAAATAACTATCTCTTAGCATATGAAGCTAGTACTACTATCATGCTCATTTCAAAATAACATTTCTAATTTTCGCTTCTTTATATAAGTAGAAATGGATACTTTCCGCCATTTTTCTTTTTGCTACTACATCTAAATCATAATCATTCAAGTACTCTTCTAATGATTGTGCTTGTTGCCATTCTTCTTTTGTTTGTTTCATAAGATCCACAAATTGTAGATCAAATTCTTTTCTTAACTTTCCTTTTTGAAAAAACATCTTATATAAACAACTCCCTTATAACTCTCGGCGACCTTCTAATGCTTTGGATAAAGTTACTTCATCCGCATACTCTAAATCTCCACCTACAGGTAATCCATGTGCAATTCTTGTTGTCTTAATACCAGAAGGTTTTACTAGTCGGGAGATATACATTGCTGTTGCTTCTCCCTCAATTGTAGGGTTTGTCGCTAATATAAGTTCTTCTACTTGTGTATCTTGTAATCTTTTTAATAGCGAGGGAACATTGATATCTTCAGGACCAATCCCGTCCATTGGAGAAATTGCTCCATGAAGAACATGATATAGACCGGTGTAATCTCTCATTTTTTCCATTGCTATCACATCTTTTGTATCTTGAACTACACAAATCATAGATAAATCACGTTGTTTATCTTGACAAATATGACAAGGGTCTATATCTGTAATATGCCCACATACGGAGCAATAGCTTAAATTCCTTTTAGCATCCACTAAAGCTTTAGCGAAATCTAAAACGGTATCTTCTTTCATTGTTAATACAAAAAACGCCAGGCGAGCCGCTGTTTTCGGCCCGATTCCTGGCAATTTCATAAAACTATCTATTAGTTTTGATATTGGTTCAGGATAATGCATATTAATTCCTCCTAGAACATACCAGGGAGGTTCAATCCTTTCGTGAATTGTCCCATCGTGGAGTTCGCTGTTTCTTCTGCTTTTTTAATAGCTTCATTTGTTGCTATTACTATTAAGTCTTGTAACATTTCTACGTCTTCTGGATCCACTACAGCTGGATCAAGTACTACTTCTAATACTTCTTTATGTCCAGAAACAATAACCTTTACCATACCACCACCAGCAACTGCTTCAAAGCGTTGGTTACCCAGTTCTTCCTGTGCCTCCGCCATTTTCTTTTGCATTTTTTGCATTTGCTTCATCATACCTTGCATATTACCCATTCCACGCATAATAAAATTCCTCCTTAGTCATCATGTACTTCTACAAATTCTTTTCCAAATAATTTCTCGGCCTCCACAATTAAAGGATCCTCCGATATTTCTTCCATACCACTTAAAAGTTCCATCGCAACATTAGGCTGTGAGGTAGTCTCCTCAGTAGTTTCATTATTATTTGATTTTAAGCCATTTTGTTGAATGAATTCTTCTCTTATCATCAACCATTTGTCCTCTGGGACATATACCACTTCATACATCGTTCCAGTTAAACTAGAAATGAGTTGTGGGAAAGAGGAAGAAAAAGTTTTATTCTCCATTGCCATTTGACAATGTATATCATATTTGAATTTTAACACAAAAGCATTAGATGATGCTGCAACTGGTTCAGCATCATTTAAAAGCGCCGCATGTGATTTTTGCAGTTGCTGCAATATATTGGCCCATTGAGATTTAATAGCTTGGATGTCTGTCTTTGTTGCCGTTTTTAATATCTCATGTATACGTCCACTGGATACTTTAACTCCTGAGTTCGATTTCTGACGTTGTCTTTTCGGTTGTTCTTGTGACACAGCATTCGCTTGTGGCAAGATACCTTGGCTTATTTGTTGTTGTAATTGTTGCAATTGACTTTCTAACAGTTTGATTTTCTGTTCGAGCTCAGAGCTATCTCCGTTAGATGTAGTTACATCTCTTGGAACTTGCGCTAATCGTATAATAGCTGTTTCTAAGTATACTTTTGAGTGGTTAGAAAATCGCATCTCTTGTTGTGTGTTAGTTAATATCGAGATGCTTTTATATAACGTATCTACCGGAAACTTAGAAGCTAATTCAAGAAATGATTCGTCTCCAGAGGCTATTTCTAATAGCTCGGTTTGTTCTGGCGCAACAAGTAACACAAGTAAATCACGATAAAATGTTACAAAATCTTCTGTTAAGCGAACTGGATCTTTTCCATCATCTACTAACTGTTCCACGCAACTTAATGCTTTCGCTACATCCTTTTCAATTAAAGCATTTGCTAACTGAAAGAATACTTCTTGACCAATAGACCCTGTTACAAGTAGGGCATCTTCTATTGTCATTTTCTCTCCGCTAAAAGATACTACTTGATCGAGCATACTAAGTGCATCACGCATTCCGCCGGCCGCTGCTTGAGCAATAATTTTTAATACGTCTTCATCATATTCGATATTAGCATCTATTAATACTTCTTTCATTCTTGCAACAATGTCCACGGAAGTAATTCGTTTAAAATCAAATCGCTGACATCTAGAAATAATTGTTAACGGGATTTTATGTGGCTCCGTTGTAGCTAAGATAAATACAACATGCGCAGGCGGTTCTTCTAAAGTTTTTAATAAAGCATTAAAAGCGCTAGTTGAGAGCATATGAACTTCATCTATAATATACACTTTGTAACGAGCGTTAGAAGGAGCAAAACGTACTTTTTCAATAATATCTCTCATTTCTTCCACCCGAGAGTTGGAAGCCGCATCAAATTCAATCACATCTGTATTGGATCCGTCCGTTATACTTTTACATGTTTCACAAGTGTTACACGGTTCTTTAGCTGGACCGTTTTCACAGTTCAGAGCCTTCGCAAATATCTTTGCGGCGCTCGTTTTTCCTGTTCCACGAGGACCCGAAAATAAATACGCATGTGTAGTTTTATCGTAAAGGAGGGCATTTTGAAGTGTTTGTTTGATATGTGTTTGTCCAGACATTTCCGCAAACGACTGAGGCCGATAAGCGCGGTAGAAAGCTTGATACGACAACAAATTCCTCTCCTTCTAATGTAAAGTTAAATAATAATTTTATTATACCATAAAGAAACTTTGACTTCGCCTATTACACATAGCGTTTTTTCTCATAAAAAAAACTCATTTGCCTAAAGGACAAATGAGAATAATAGTTTTATATTTAAATAATTGCCGTGCACCTTCCTTCGCTTGAAACACATAAGCGGCACCCTTGTCGTTAACTCGGCTTAGGCTACCCCGCGGCACATGAGAAAACACCACTTAATGCTGCTTCCTTCCGGACCTGACATGGTTCATGGGCACCCATTGCGCAGGACCCAAACGTCAACATCACGTGCAAATACCAGACCCTACATGTATTCAACCTCAGAGAAGGAGTTCAGTCTCGCTAGAGCGGATTGCGAGTTACAAGACACCGCTACCTTCCCACCTAGCACGGCATAGATTAGTATACGTTTTTTAGCGACAAAAATCAATCGAAATGATAATCTAAATTTTGGTAACATTATTTTCTTCAAAAAATCAATTATTTTTTTATTAAAATGATTGACTTTGGTTTTTATCCGTGATAAATTAATTCTTGTACTTCGGAGGAATACCCAAGTCTGGCTGAAGGGATCGGTCTTGAAAACCGACAGGCGGGTCAAACCGCGCGGGGGTTCGAATCCCTCTTCCTCCTCCATTTTAAATACACACACGCATAAATTTGAGATTGAATTCGTTGCATTAGTAACGAATTTTTCTTAAAACTTAAGTGTTCAGAATATTAAAAAGACAACTTTAACTAGTTGTCTTTTTTTATGCATAAAACCCTCTTGCAATAAAATCGCAAGAGGGTTTCTCTTATTTACGTAGTGCTTCTGTTTGTTCCATGAAATGTCCTATTCTCTCAACAATCGCTTCGACGCTATCAGGATTTTCTATGATGTCATAGTCATTAATATTTAAGCGAAGTACAGGGCAGCCATTAAAAGAGTCAATCCATTTTTCATAACGACCATGCATTTCCTCCCAATAAGCAATTGGTGTTTGCTGCTCCATTGGTCGACCTCTGTCATGAATACGATCAATAATATTATCTAATGTTCCTTCTAAATAAATGAGCAAATTAGGATGTGGGAAATATGGTGTCATAACCATTGCTTCAAACAAACTAGTATATGTTTCGTGATCTACAGGATCCATCGTTCCCTTTTCTTTATGCATTTGTGCAAATATTCCAGTGTCTTCATAAATGGAACGATCTTGGATAAATCCCCCGCCATACTCAAACATTCTCTTCTGCTCTTTAAAACGCTCTGCTAAAAAGTAAATTTGTAAATGAAAGCTCCATTTTGAAAAATCATTATAAAAACGATCCAAATAAGGATTTGAATCTACCTTTTCAAAAGATGTTTTAAAATGAAGGGCATCCGCAAGTGCTTTTGTCATCGTAGATTTCCCTACTCCTACTGTTCCAGCAATCGTTATAACCGCATTAGAAGGGATACCATACTTCTCTCTTAAATTCATACTTAAAAACTCCTTCTATGTAATGTTGCATCTACTTTATCTAAAATTGTTTGCAAGTCTTGTCCATTTTGAACAAAATCTAATTCATCTCCGTTAAATCGAAGAACTGGTACTTCTGGATGTTTTTTTTCAAAATGATCAATAAATACACGATAATCGGATGCAAGCTGCTCCAAATAATCCGGACTGATCTTTTTCTCAAAATCTCTACCACGTAAGTCAATGCGGTCCATTAATACATCTAGGCTAGCGTCCAAATAAATTACCATATTTGGGACAGGCATATCATTTATTAATATTTTGTATACTTCTTCATACTTTTTATATTCTACTTCATTCAACGAGCGTTTAGCGAAAATTAAATTTTTAAAAATATGGTAATCAGCTGTTACTGCTTTAGATTTGGAAAGGTAATTCTTCTGGATATCGCTTAATTGTTTATATCGATTGCATAAAAAGAACATTTCCGTTTGGAAGCTCCACTCCGCAATATTTTCATAAAACTTATCTAAAAAAGGATTTTCATCCACAATCTCTTTAAGTAATTCAAATTGATAGTTGGCAGCAATAGCTTTTGCTAAGGAGGTCTTTCCAACCCCTATAGGACCTTCTACCGTTATAAATGGAATGGACATAGCTTTAACCTCACTCTAATATTCAAGTCGTGCCCTTTATTTTATCATAGCTAGAAAACGAAAAACAGAGCAAATCCACCTTTCTAAAAGAAAGGCAAATTTGCTCTACTTTTTTCTCACACGAAACATTTCGTTGAGTAAATACCAATTTTGAGGAAAATCAAAACCACTATGCCAATAGGAGATTCCTAAAAGCCCCAACTCTTTTAAAAGATTAAATTTTGCCTGTATGGAACGTGCATCCTCAAACCACACCTCATGCTCTATACCATCTCTCCAGTAATGAAAAAAAGGCGCTTGTGCAGTTTGGTCATATTCAATCGCAGCATTTCGTTCCTTTGCTAATTGAATAGCCTGCTGAGGGCTAATAGCTCTAGCAAAAGGATTTCCTGGTTTATAAGGAAGTGTCCAATCATACCCATATAAATTTTGTCCCATTAATATCTTCTTGGGAATAATTTCCGTCGTTGCATATTCTAACACTTGACGAACTGGACCAATTGGGGAAACTGCCATTGGTGGTCCACCACTGTAGCCCCATTCATAGGTCATAATTACAATAAAATCTAATACCTCACCAAGTGCTTTATAGTCAAAACCTTCATACCATTTCCCAGCTTGCTCAGCACTCGTCTTAGGAGGAACACTTGCGGATATTGTAAATCCTTCCGCATACTCCTTTAAATCCTTTATAAAATTCACATAGTTTTCTCTGTCTTCCGCAGCGATATATTCGAAATCTAAATGAATATGTTTATTTCCTCTTTTGTTTGCTTCAGCTACTGCTTGCTCAAATACTTTTTGTTTGACTTGTTCATCTGTAAAAATAGTATGGGCTAGTGATGCATTAAACGCTCCATCTTCAATATTCGCTAACACAATGGAAGATTCTACCTGGTTTCTTTGCGCTACTTCCTGTAACGTCCCCCAATTCATGGGAGTCAAGGAACCATCACGCAACACCTCATAAGCAAAAGGCATCATATAAGTTAAATTAGGTGCCGCTTTTTCTACTTGCTCGATTACACGAGCGGATGGAACTTCGGTGAACCACTCTACATATAGATTAGATTCAACGAATGGTCTTTCAGGACTTGGTGTAGATGGAATAACTAGCGCTTGACCTAAGACCAATACATCTGGATCTGGCAGCTCGTTTATAGAGGCAAGCGTTGAAGTATTTGTACCGAACTGCTTTGCAATAGAGTATAAACTATCCCCTTTTTTCACTACATAAATCAATCGATCACTCCTTCAGAATAGAATATGCAATATGTAAATAAAACATGCTACACTATGCAAAAGGGGTTGATTCTAATTGGATGAACACTATATGAATTTAGCAGTAGCAGAGGCTAAAAAAGCAGCAGAAATCGGTGAAGTACCAATTGGGGCTGTCATTGTATATAAAGAAGAAGTGATTGCCCAGGCTTTTAACCTAAGAGAAACTACCCAAAATGCAACTACACATGCAGAGCTACTAGCGATTCAAGAGGCGTGTAAAAAAATAGGCAGTTGGAGATTAGAAGAAACAACTTTATACGTCACACTGGAGCCTTGCCCTATGTGTGCAGGAGCTATTTTACAATCCCGTATTCCACGTGTTGTCTATGGAGCTAGAGATGCAAAAGCCGGTTGTGTAGATTCTCTCTATCATCTTTTAAAAGACAATAGGTTTAATCATATGTGTGAAGTGACAGAAGGTGTTTTAGCAGAAGAATGTGGGGCCATGCTTACTCATTTTTTTCGCAATTTACGAGAACAAAAAAAGAACCAGAAACGCGGCTTATAAATGCGTTTCTGGTTACTCCAACATTATTGAGTTCAACTATTATTTAATTACAGATTTTCCACCCATGTATGGACGTAAAACTTCCGGAACTACTACAGTACCATCAGCTTGCTGATAGTTTTCTAAAATTGCTGCTACTGTACGTCCAAGTGCAAGTCCACTACCGTTCAATGTGTGTACATACTCTGGTTTTCCACCCGCTTCTCTTCTAAAGCGAATGCCTGCACGACGAGCTTGAAAATCCTCAAAATTACTACAAGAAGAAATTTCTTTATACTCCCCGTAGCTCGGTAACCAAACTTCTAAATCATATTTTTTCGCTGCAGTAAAGCCTAAATCCGCAGTACACATATGAAGCACTCTATATGGAAGTCCTAAAAGTTGTAACACTTTTTCTGCATGCCCTGTTAAAAGCTCTAATTGCTCATATGATTCTTCCGGCTTAACAAAACGAACAAGTTCTACTTTATTAAACTGATGTTGACGTATTAAACCACGAGTATCACGACCTGCAGATCCCGCCTCAGAACGGAAGCAAGCACTAAAAGCAGTGAACGCTTGTGGAAGTTCTGCTCCATCTAAAATCTCATCACGATAGAAATTGGTTACTGGCACTTCTGCCGTTGGAATTAAGAAATAATCTTCTTCTCCTATTAAAAACGCATCCTCTTCAAACTTCGGAAGCTGACCTGTACCTGTTAAACTTGTGCGATTTGCCAAGTATGGAGGTAACATTTCTTCATATCCATGCTCTTCAGCATGTAAATCCATCATAAAGTTTATCAATGCACGTTCAAGTCTTGCACCCAATCCTCGGTAGAAAGCAAATCGGCTTCCTGTCACTTTCGCAGCACGCTCAAAATCTACTATTTTTAAATCTGTTGCAATATCCCAATGGGCTTTTGTTTCAAAATCGAATGAAGGAACTTCTCCCCATTTACGGATTTCCACATTATCATCTTCTGAGTCACCGATTGGCACACTTTCATGAGGAATATTTGGAACTCGCATCATCATATATTCAAATTTTTCTTCCACATCTCTTAACTCATCATCTAGTACTTTAATTTCATCGCCAACTTCGCGCATACGTGCAATTAGATCATCCGCATTTTCTTTATTTCGTTTCATCTCAGAGATTTTTTGAGAAAACTCATTTCTTTCTGCTTTTAACACTTCTGTTTTTGCAATTAATTCTCTACGTTTTTGATCTAATGGTAAGAACTGATCAAATTCAGATATTTCTTCCCCACGCTTAGCAAGCTTAACTTTCACTTCTTCATAATGGTCACGTACAAATTTTACGTCTAACATATGAGTTTCCTCCTCTATTTTAATCAAATTCTCATTTGGGAATCTTTAACCTTATTCATTAAGTGCTCATATATGCAGCAAATAAGGTTAAAAACGACAAAAAAGCCCTCATCCCAAAAAAGGGACGAGAGCTACCCGCGTTGCCACCCTGATTGATTCAGTAAAAAACTGAATCCACTTGTTCCATAACGGCTTTTTCAACCGGACACGACCTACTTAACTTTCAATCGCGCAACTCAAAGGATGGATTCACAAGTGTTCATATCAGCTTACACCAGCCGCTGACTCTCTATAAAAAACGTGCTTGTTACTACTTCCTATCATCGTTTTTACATTCATGAAATTACTCATACTTTACTATATATTTACTGTTAATGCAAGCGAATCCTCGACCATTTCAGTAAAATACGCGGTAATTCGATGATCTGCTGTCAGTTCAGGGTGAAAGGAGCATCCGAGCAAATAACCTTGTCTCGCCATAACAATTTTTCCTTCAAAGCGAGCAAGTACCTCAACATCTTCACCAACTCCCACAATATGAGGGGCTCGTATAAATACAGCTGGGAAATCCTCTGCAATATCTTTAATCGCTAAACTCGTTTCAAAGCTATCCACTTGGCGACCAAAAGAATTACGTTCTACTTTTGCATCTAGAACACTAATATGTGAAAAATCATAACCAACAAGTTTTTTTGCTAATAGTATTAATCCTGCACAAGTTCCAAACATCGGCTTTCCTGCAGCCGCAAATTGTTGGAGAGGCTCCAACATCTCAAATCGATCAATTAGTTTTCGCATCGCTGTGCTTTCTCCACCTGGAAGGATTAATCCATCCACTAAAGCTAAATCACTTTTGCTTTTTACTGTGATAGCCTGAGCTCCACATGCTTCTATGGAACGAATATGTTCACTTACTGCTCCTTGAAGAGCTAATACGCCTATCTTTACCATGTTACCACCCTCTATCTTGCATACGATCTTGGGCAGATAAACGAGAAATTTCAATTCCCTTCATCGGAATTCCTAGGTCTTTTGATATTTCTACGAGTAATTTGTAGTCTTGGTAATGTGTTGTTGCTTCTACGATTGCTTTTGCAAATTTCTCAGGGTTTTCTGATTTGAAGATTCCTGATCCAACAAATACACCATCTGCTCCAAGCTCCATCATTAATGCTGCATCCGCTGGTGTGGCTACTCCACCAGCTGCAAAGTTTACAACCGGTAATTTACCATTATGTTTGATTTGCAATAAAACATCATATGGTGCTCCTAAAATTTTTGCTTCTGTCATTAATTCATCCTCGTTCATATGAACAATTTTACGTACATGCGCATTTACTTTACGTAAATGACGAACAGCTTCTACAATATTCCCTGTTCCAGGTTCCCCTTTTGTACGAAGCATAGAAGCTCCTTCTGCGATACGACGAGCTGCTTCCCCTAAATCCTTACATCCGCAAACGAATGGTACTGTGAATTCGCTTTTACGTAAGTGATACTCTTCATCTGCAGGAGTTAAAACTTCAGACTCGTCGATGTAGTCAACACCCATTGCTTCTAAAATTCTTGCTTCTGTAATATGGCCAATACGTGCTTTCGCCATAACTGGAATTGTTACTGCTCCCATTACTTCTTCCATTATGCGTGGATCTGCCATACGAGCAACACCACCTGCTGCGCGAATATCAGATGGTACACGTTCTAATGCCATTACTGCTACTGCACCAGCAGCTTCTGCAATTTTTGCTTGCTCAGCATTGATAACGTCCATAATAACGCCACCTTTTTGCATTTCTGCCATTCCACGTTTTACTCTCTCTGTACCAGTTAAATTTGAAGTCATAAATTTTTCCCTCCATATTCTTTATGAAGTTTAGTATAATAAAAGATGACCATTTGAAAAGTACCAGAAATCAGAAATTTAGAGTGGTCAGATTGGTGATGAAAAATGGACTATCTAATGTTTCAACTAGAAAAAGAAGCCCAAACTCCTTTATACGAACAACTTTACAATGAAATTAAAGATGCAATAATTGAGGGAAAAATAGAAGAAGGAGAAAAACTTCCTTCCAAAAGAAAACTTGCAGAATATTTGGCTGTTAGTCAAACTACAATTGAATTTGCGTATAGTCAACTTGTAGCAGAGGGTTTTATTAGTTCAGAAGCTAGAAAGGGATTTTTTGTTCAAAGCTTAGAAGAATTAGCTTTGATTGAACAAGATTTACCATTGATGACACGAGAAATAAGCGACACCGACCATGTAATGATAGATTTTTCACCCGGTAAAATTGATACAGATTCTTTTCCATTTACTACATGGAGGAAATTTACGAAGGAAACCATTAACGAGGCAAATAAAGATTTTCTTCAACTTGGGCATCCTCAAGGAGATTATGTTTTACGGCAACATATTTCCTCTTATTTATACCAATCACGTGGCGTTAAATGTAAACCTGAACAAATTATTCTTGGTTCCGGAACAGAGCAAATAATGCCGTTAATTATCCGTTTACTAGGCAAAGAAGCTGTTTATGGTATTGAAAATCCGGGTTATCCACTCACCCATCATTTATTTTTAGATGATAGAAAAAAATCATTGCCTATTCCTGTTGATATGGACGGAGTAATAGTGTCGGAACTTGAAAAAACTAGAGCTACCGTCATGTATGTAACTCCTTCACACCAGTTTCCAACAGGTGCTGTACTTTCTGCTACGCGTAGGAGCCAGCTTTTATCCTGGGCTTATCAACAAGAGAATAGATATATTATTGAAGATGACTATGACAGTGAGTTTAGATACACAGGTAGACCTATTCCTTCTTTACAGGGACTTGATCAAAATCAGCGTGTCATTTATTTAAGTACGTTTTCCAAATCCTTAATGCCATCGCTGCGAATTGCATATGCCGTATTACCAGAAGCTCTGATCATGCAATATAAGCAAAAATTCTCTTATTATGCAGCAACCGTACCTCGAATTGATCAGCATGTATTAGCAAAATTCATGGAGTCAGGTCATTTTGCCAAGCATTTAAATAAAATGAGAAAAATCTATAAACGAAAACTAGAAATGGTAACGAAAACAATTGCTAAATATAATCCTACTGTTACGATTTCAGGCGAGCAGGCAGGCATGCATATATTATTAACTATTCATACATCTAAAAAAGAAGAGGAACTAGTTTTACTTGCAAAGAATTCGGGTATACGTGTATATGGCCTTCGTGAGTATGCAACGGAGGATACAGATGTTGCTACAGATCCCAAAATTGTTTTAGGCTTTGGAGGAATTGATGTCCTGGAAATTCCCTCCTCCATAAATGCTTTAATGAATGCTTGGGATATAAAAAAACACCGTGAACGCAATTAAGCGCATGGTGTTTTGATATTAAAATAATCCGCCAACAAAATCAGTTGTACTATTCCATAAATTACCGAAGAATTTACCGATTCCTTGGAACATTAAACTAATCCAGCTAGCACGTTCTACTGATTCTGTAGTAACTACATCTACTTCAGCTGCTTTATCTGTGATATAACCGTAATCAGAGCCTTCCGTTTTCTCCAAATGAACTTTACCTACGACTGTACCTTCTTTAACGTCTGCCTCTAAGTTTTTCTTATCAGGTGTAAAAACAGGCTTGTACATGTCTTTTTCACTTGTTTTAATAACCATAGAAATTGGATCTTTTACAGCAATTGCAACGGAATCTTCTTTACCTTTTATAACAGGTAATGTTTTATTTTTAGGAATTTTGTATCCTGCAGGAACTATTTCTACTTTAGAAAATTGTGCAAATCCATAGTCAAACAATGCTCTTGTTGCATCAAATCGAGCTTTATATGTACCTGCTCCATTCGCATCTACAGCTTTCATAACAACTGCAATCACACGCATTCCATTTTTTTGAGCAGTTCCAGTAAAGGAATGACCTGCAAAATCGGTTGTTCCAGTTTTTAATCCATCTACACCTTCGTATTCATACACTAATCCTGGTAACATCCAGTTCCAGTTACTCATTTCAATTGCATCAGAAGTGCCTTCACGAAATGTTTTTTTAGGGATTTTAGTTGTTTCTAATACTTCAGGATAATCTTTCATTAAATTGTACGCAAGAATGGCAACTGATTTAGCGGGCATAACATTTTCATCAGAAGCACCTGTGCTTGCTGGGTGCATCCCTTGTAAATCCTCATTATTCAATCCTGTTGAATTGACAAACTTATATCCTTCTAAGCCCATTTCTTCTGCTTTTTCATTCATCAGCTTCACAAAGTTCTCTTCTGTCCCAGCGATTGTCTCTGCTATTGCAATAGTAGCTGCATTGGCAGAATAAATAGCCATCGCTTCATAAAGTTCTTGAATAGAATAGCTACCATCTTGACGAAGAGGTACGTTACTTAAACGGCGATCCTGAGAGATTTTGTATGTATAATCTGTCACTGAATATTGTTGATCCCAAGAAATCTTTCCTTCTTCAATTGCTTCGAATAACAAATACTCTGTCATCATTTTAGTCATACTAGCAATACCTAATGGTGACTCTGAATTTTTCTCATATAAAATTTTTCCTGTATCTGCATCAATTAAAATTGCAGCATCGACATATAAATTCAAACTATCCTCTGCTTTTGTTTCGACCGGTGCTCCACATATAACTGATACTAAAAACATAGGAAGTATTAGCCATTTTATCATTGATGTCATCCAAACTTTCTTCACTACTGTACCTCCACTAAAAGTTTTTTCAATGCTCATTTTAACACATTTTTTTGCTTAATAGCACTTTACATATAAAAAGCACCCATTCTGCCTAGATAAAGACGATAAATGGGTGCTAAAGTTTCTTTCATACATTACTTATGAAATAGAATAGTTAGGTGCTTCTTTCGTTATTTGAACATCATGCGGATGGCTTTCACGTAATCCTGCACCAGTCATGCGAATAAATTGAGCATTTTCACGTAAGTCTTGTAAGTCTTTCGTTCCACAGTAACCCATGCCTGCTCTCACTCCACCAAGTAATTGATGTACAGTATCAGATAACGGTCCTTTGTAAGGAAGACGACCTTCAATTCCTTCTGGTACTAATTTCTTTGCATCCTCTTGGAAGTAACGGTCTTTTGAACCTTTTTCCATTGCACCAATTGAACCCATTCCTCGGTACACTTTAAAACGTCTACCTTGGAAAATTTCTGTTTCACCTGGGCTTTCAGTTGTACCAGCTAGTAAACTTCCTAGCATAACAACATGTCCACCTGCTGCAAGTGCTTTAATAATATCTCCAGAGAATTTAATACCACCATCTGCAATAATAGTCTTACCTACTTTTCTAGCTTCAGTCGCACAATCATATACTGCAGTAATCTGAGGAACCCCAACACCTGCAACGACACGAGTAGTACAAATAGAACCAGGTCCAATCCCCACTTTTACTACATCTGCTCCTGCTTCAAATAGAGCACGTGTAGCTTCGCCCGTAGCTACATTTCCAGCCACAATATCTAAATCTGGGTATGCTTCACGAATATTCTTAACCGTATCCATTACACCTTGAGAATGACCATGAGCAGTATCAATTACGATAATATCTACATGTGCTTTCACAAGCTTTTCTACACGCATCATTGTATCTTTTGTAACCCCAACAGCCGCGCCTACTAATAAGCGACCATGTTGATCTTTTGCAGCATTCGGGAATTCAATTACTTTTTCAATATCTTTTATAGTAATTAAACCTTTAAGAATTCCATTTTCATCTACTATAGGTAATTTTTCAATTTTATATTGTTGTAAAATTTTCTCTGCATCTTCAAGAGTTGTCCCAACAGGTGCAGTTACTAATTGCTCTTTTGTCATAACTTCATCAATGATTAAAGAATAATCTTGAATAAAACGCAAATCACGGTTTGTAATGATTCCAACAAGTTTTTGTTCTTCTTCATTATTTACAATCGGAACACCGGATATTCTATATTTCCCCATTAAATGTTCTGCATCATAAACTTGATGGGTTGGAGTTAAGAAGAATGGGTCTGTTATAACACCATTTTCAGAACGTTTAACTGTTTCCACTTGTTCCGCTTGTTCTTCTATGGACATATTTTTATGAATTATTCCTAATCCACCTTGTCGAGCCATTGCAATAGCCATTTTAGCTTCTGTGACAGTATCCATACCTGCGCTAATTATAGGTATATTCAACTTAATCTTTGATGTTAATTGAACAGATAAATTCACATCTTTTGGCAATACTTCCGACTGTGCTGGAACTAGTAGTACATCATCAAACGTTAGACCTTCTTTTTGAAATTTAGTATCCCACATTTCTCTAATTTCCTCCTCTGTTAAATGAATATTATTGTAAGGTTATCAGCGCCCAAGCACACTGTCAAGATTCCTAGAATAAAACAATAATTCCGATTTTTCTTTTAAAATTAGATATTGTTACTTTATTCCATATCATTCTAAGAAAACATAGGTAATCTCTACAATCATGCCGATTCTTCAGTATAAGTTTATCCAGTAAAAGGAAGTAAGATACTTTTAAAAACTTGAAATTATTTGAGTACCTGAGTGTCGATTTAAAATTAGATATGGGAGACTAGTTTGCCTATTAGAGCAACCAAATGAGTCGTATAAGCGACTAAGGAGAATCTAAAAGCAATCAACTAGATAATGAAAGCGACCATTTCTCACAATAAAGGTTCACTTTCTCTGAGATGACACATTTTTTCTTTTGTACTACGTTTATAAGACTATCTTCCAAGTTTATCTACAATTCTTTGCCTTTGGCCTTTTCTTTCCGCACAAAAAAAAGTCGTCACCGATTACTCGGTGACGACTTTTCAATTGCCCAGCGACGTCCTACTCTCACAGGGGGAGACCCCCAACTACCATCGGCGCTGAAGAGCTTAACTTCCGTGTTCGGTATGGGAACGGGTGTGACC
>NZ_JAQMHQ010000018.1:0-43012 GCF_042055255.1 Psychrobacillus sp. PGGUH221 | reverse complement strand
CATCAAATATCTTCTCAAGTAATTCAGAAGCGGCATCAAGGATTTTGGAAGGTTCATTAAACCCTGGTGCAGTTTGTACATAGCCAGTTACCTTTAATACTTGCTCCACATTGTCAAGACTGCCTATGGCTGCTTTTAAACTGCTAAGTCCTTTTAACACACAGAACTCAGCAAGTTCCTGAGCCTGCTCGACTGTAACATCTCTGCCCACTTTACCTGTATAAGGAACTTCACCATTTATTCTAGGAACTTGTCCACTAATATAAGCCACTCCATTATGAATCATAACGGAAACATAACTATACAAAGGGGCAACAGCCTCAGGTAACTCTAAACCTAATTCTTCCAAACGACGTTCGATCGCACTCATATCAAAAACTCCATTCGCAATGTTAATTAAGTTAAAAATATACTTATAAACTAACTATTCCGGAATACACAGTGAAAACCCTTCTTGCTTAGAAAAAAATTCTTATTACATTAACCTGCCCCGTTAGTTAAGTAAGTTCAACAAAAAAAGCTTTAATTCTTCTTGGATCAACGCACCCGATATTTGAAGAGGGGTAATTTTATTGGTTTGACATTAACCAATTAACAGCTTCATTTAAATCCTCCGCTATAAAATCGGGCTTTAGTTCTCCCCACCGACCAAAAAACTCATTGTTTATGTATTTATCAAAGGTTTCTTTACCACTACCTGTTTTCACTAAAATTTTCTTACATCCAACTTCATCGGCAGCTAATAAATCAGTCCATCTATCCCCAATTACTACACATTGATTTAAATTAAAGTTATTATCTTTAGCAGCCTTTTTTAGCATTTCTGGAGAAGGTTTTCTACATTGACATCCTTCATTATGCTGGTGTGGACAGAGATAAATTTTATCAAAACCAAAATCTTTGAGTTCTTCTTCAAAACTTTGAAAGGAGGCTTCTCCCTTAGAAATTCCAGGTTGATTTGTAAAAGAACAAATTAAAACACCAGACTTTTTCAATTGTTGTATTGACTCTGCAACACCGGGGAATAGTTCAAACTCCCCAGGATAAACAACACTATCACTACCTCCGATTGTTCCATCCCTATCTATGAAAACTGCTTGTATGTACATAGCTAAATTACCTCCGGAATCAATGTATATTCATAATAATATTCTGTAATATACAATGGAACTCCTGTGTATTTTAGGATATTCTTCTCCAAGTAACCTGCCCGCGTTAGTAAAATAAGAACAAGAGCTTCTTAAGCAGCCCAATGTTCTTCAACTCAAGCACCCGTTAGTGGAATAAGAATCAGCTTTTCTTAGCTAGTTTAATCGAAAGAAAACGGTCATAATTAATTTGTATTCAGTCGAGTATAAAATTTTAAAACAATTCTTATGTTAGGAATCAATGAATGCGTCTATAACCTTGTCACAAATATCATGATGAGCGGTCCCGTCAAAATTGAGTAAGACAACTACCCCCAAGTTAAGTTCAGGAACCATTGCCATCAGAGACCTTACAGCCATTTGACCGCCTCCATGTTCTACAACTTTGAACCCTCTATACACGTCAGTAAACCATGCAAGTCCGTAGCTTCTGACTTCACTTCCGAACCTCCATTCCTCACTGACAGGATGAATAGGATTCTGCATTTCTTCGATTAAATCTGTACGTAAAATATTCGGCTCTTTATTTAAGTGAAATGCTAAATATTTCCCTAAATCATTTGCCGATGAATACAAATAACCAATTGGAGCTGAAATTGAGTTTTTTGGAAAAGGTGTTTCTATTTTATGTTCGCCCAAGTAATATCTTGCACTATTTAAATCTCCTTCAACTTTATCTGAATCGCTAGTTGTCCGTTCCATATTTAAGGGAGTAAGGGTTTCATTTCTAAGATAGTTTTCCCAATTGGAATCTGTCACTTTTTCGAACAAATCTGCCAATATTACATACGAATCTGTACAATAATTCCATCCCTCTCCCACCGGATACTCCAATTCAACTTTTTGGAACCATTTCGTTACATCTTCTCTGCATTGTACACTTCTAATCTCATCTTCTGTAAGATTGTAATAGTCTAATGCTTCTTGAAACTCAGTTGGTGTTTCAGAAAAAATTTCTCTTACATTCGGAGCTATCATATTTGCAATTCCTAAATTAGACGGAAAACCAGCCGTATGAGATAAGAGATGCCGTATCGTGATTGTATCACTTTGTTGTTTATTTTTGGTTCTGAAGTATGGTAAGTATTTAACAACAGTATCATTCAATGAAATCAGGTTCTTTTCAACAAGTTGCATTATCGAAAGTGCCATAAAATTCTTTGAAATACTTTGAATGCTCATTAATGTATCTCCATCAATTGGTTGGCTTAAAGGCTGAATCTGTGAGTATCCAAAACCTTTAGAGTAAATAATGTCTGAGTCTTTTACAATTGTGACGCTCAACCCAACTCCCTGATGGTCATTTAAAATTCCATTGATATAATCCGTTATCTGATTGAACTTTTCGTTTAAATGCCCCATGCTAACCTCCATTATTAATTTACTTAATTTTGTTTGAAATAATTTTATTATTGTTATTACTTTTCAACTAACCTGCTTATTTACTCTAATACGGTTGACACGAATAGAGGTTCCAATTTATAGAGAATTTTGCACTTAAGATTATTTAACTCTAATTTTCTTATTCAACTAAACTGCTGCGTTAGTTTAAGTACATTCTTTCACAAACTTATTCTATTAGATGTGGGGTAGCGGTCATAAAATCACTTTAGATAAATCAACCTTTACCTTTAATATATCCCTATTTATCAATATTAGTTTAACCCGTTTCTATGCACAACTAATTCGTTTAATAACAATAGTATTATGTACGACTTCGTTGTTTTTGCCCACGACACTTTTTATTTATAAATACCAATAGAAAATGAAAAAAACTGGTTAGTTAATCTAACCAGTTTTCACGTCACGATTGAGTTGTTCACGTCACGACTAAGTTGTATACGTCACGCTTGAGTTATTTACGTCACGACTGAGTTGTATGCAAACTGTCCAGTGACATTATAGTTGGTAACTCCAAAATTCAATAACAGCAACGAAAATACGTATGTTTTAAAAAACTTGAATTTACATTATAGTTGGTAACCCATCCAATCGTACTTTAAGGTTTTTACATTATAGTTAGTAACCCAATGTTATGGTTTTGTTTTAACTTTTAAATACACAATTATAATATTGATTATTTCGGAAAGCGAATTTTTAACTAAAGCACCCGTTAGTTGAATAAGATTAAGAAAATAATGGAGATTAATATTCAAATCTATAAGAGAAGATGGAACTTCATAATAAACAGTAATTATTCTTCAAACACTTCTAAATGTAATAAGTCACTTTGTAATTCAGTTGTATACCACCCTTGTTGGATAATATAACCTTTTTTACGTACGAAATATTTATATTCCACTAGTGGTTCAGTATCAAATATTACACCTATATAATATGGATTCGAGGATTCATAGCCGTCCTCACGATGAGGCACTGTCCTATATTCCCACGTTTCCCCAGGGTACTGTTCTTCCAAATGCATCTGTATATAACCTACTTTTTTTTCGATTTGCATATCAATCCAATATGGACGTGCGAAATAAAAGATACCAAAAGACACCAAAAATAAAATAGCCAATCCCAGTTATTTTTCTCCATTTTCCTTTCAAAATAAAAGAAACTAATAGAATAACAAGTAAAATTCCACCGACTATCATCAATTCAATTAATTCTATTGGATGCAATGAATACCCCCCCTTTAATTCCATTTTGCTCTATTTTCGTTTAAATCGTTCATTTTCCTTTTAAACTAACCTGCTGCTTTAGTTCAATAAGAAAAAAGAATTTACCCCTTCTTGAAGTAAAGCACCCGTTAGCACAATAATATGGTTAGTCATTGTAATATCATACTTTTTAAGAAATCAATTTTTTTAAGATCTTTATCATTATTTTTATCTGCTCGGTAACTATCCTTAGATGAAGACTCGTAAACAGATAGATATTGCTCAGGATTTAGTAAATAATACTTTACTTCCCCCTTTTGATGTAATTCTAAATCCTCTAATTGTACTCCTGCGAAATCTGGTAACGTGTCGATGATACCAAATTCAACGGATAACCCTTTTTTAGAAAACTCATGCTCATGCAAATCAATTAGGGTATATTCCATTGAAATCATGATTTTCATAATATCATCCCAGTTAAATATAGACATTTCAGGAGGTACTTCCCATCCTCTTTTATCTCCAGATACATGAATATCTAAGTCTTGGGCATCCCACCCCTGACCCGTAACGATTTCTAAACCAACTGAACCCATTAACAATGGAATAATTTCAATTTCATTTAGTTTTTTTGCTATTTTAATAAACTCATTAAACTTGTTATTCTCCATTTGTTACTCCACCTTTTGCTTTTTTGTAGTTATTCATTTGTTTTGTATATCTCGATGTTTTTGTATGCTTTGATTTTAATTCTAAAATAACTCGTTTAATCAAATATATTTATCTTTCAATTGATCGCTGCCAATGCCTCCAATAACCATTAAAATTAGCGGTAAAAAATTAGTAACAACTTTTGGTAAGCCTTCTAGTATAAGAATATTTGTACCGAAAAAGTGATTTAATGCGATAATGATTATTTTTGACACTAACAAAAAGGCACCTAATAAAAACACACTATCTAACAAAACTTTCCACCATGGATACGCCAATTTCTTACTATCTTGAATTACTTTCTCTTTCAACTCTTCATCACTCCTTAATAGTTCGTCTATCGTAATACCAAATAAATCACTCAGATCGATGATTACCTCGATATTTGGATAGTTTTTGCCTGTCTCCCATTTTGAAACGGACTGGCGACTAACATGAATCTTTTCAGCAAGCTCTGTTTGTGACCAGCCTTTTTTTCTCTTTCTCTTTTTAAGCGTTCACTAAAAATCATATTTCTCATCGCCTTTCCTTACAATTTCAGTATTAAAGATGTGAGTAGATGAAGTAAAGCTAGTTCTAGGTGCATCAAGGCGCAACCTTAAGTTGCCAAATAAAATGTTCCCATATATATTGACGACTTTCAGCATTTTAACAGCCCACCAGTATTCCACAAATGACCATCTAGAAGCTCAACGATTTTTCACTAAAGCACCCGTTAGTTGAATAAGTATCTTTTTTTCTATTGCACATTTTGTTCGTATTGTGTATTATCACCCTCTCTAATTTAGTCTTTCTTGCTATTGCTTTGGAACAAATTTTAGTATCTTTAATTTTTTTTTACTAAGCCGTATAATTTTTCTATTCTCAAACGTCTATTTATTGTAAGTACATTAGGAGGGAAATTATATGGAACTAAGTAATAACATTAACAAGGTTTTTTTGGATGAAGCTCGAAAATTAAGAGATGAATTTGAAGAAATAGTTTCAGTATACTCATCAGACCTGTGGAACTATTGTAAATATGTAACTGGTTCCCCTTGGGATGGCGAAGATCTTTATCAAGAGACAATGATAAAGTCCTTTGGATTGCTACCCCAACGTTGGAGTGAGATTACTGATAAAAAATACTATCTCTTCAAAGTTGCAACAAACACCTGGCTGGACCAATGTAGAAAGCTCAATCGTGAAATAGGAACTTTAGATGAAGTACCTGAGCCAAGTCTTGATTTTTCAGATCGTCTATTATTGGAAGAGATTCTAATATCGTTGGAGTCGAATTTGACCATTAAACAAACAGCAGCATTTCTACTATTGGATATTTTCAAGTTTAGTGCAGATGAAGTAGCTGGGATTGTCCAAAGCACTCCAGGTGGTGTATATTCTTCAGTTCAACGTGCGAGAAGAAAAATAGCTTCTTTGGATTTTTCAGAATCAAAAACTAAAATAGATACACAAAGTCATAACGTAACCATTCAAGCATACTTAGAAGCCTTTAATAATGGAGATTTAAATAGTATGTTAAGATTATTTAGTGATCAAGCACAAAATGAAGCGTTCTTTGGATTCCAGGAATTCTCTAAAGAGGAGATGCGAAAAGGTTCTCTAAGATTTGGATTGCCTGGCCATACTGCTAAAGAAATAGAACTTTGGGGTAAACCAGTTATTATTGTGCTAACTAATAATGACCATAGTCCTGAAATACATGACATTCAAACACAAGAGATTGAAAACGGTAAAATAGTAAGCCATAAAAGTTATTTTTTCAGGAAAGAATTTATTTTAGCTGCTGCTGAAGAACTTGGAATAAAGGCACAATTAGTAAAACCACCAGTAAGTTGGAATTAATTATTTTGAAATGTCAAAAGACCTCTTCGGTTCTTTCTTTCAAAGTTTGTTCATACTGCTAATGTTTTTTACGATTTGTTGAATTAGTAAAAGAAAATTAAAACAAAGGGTGGAATGTTAATGAATTCAATCGCTTCTCCAATTACCTGTAAGGTAAATAATGTTTTTATCCATGTTAGTGACTTAGAAAGGTCTGCAGAATGGTACAGCAAACTACTTGGAATACCCTTTAATAATGATAATGTTTCATCTCCTGTTTACAATATCCCTATTACAGCTGAGACTGGACTTACTTTAGACGACCATACTTTCGATCCGAGCTTTATACTAAATCCTTCAAACCATGTTTTATTTAATTTCTTCGTCAAAGATATTGATGAAGCATACAAATTTATCAAAAACAATGGAATAACAGTTGTTAGAGAAATAGAGCGTATTGGTGATTTTGCCTATTTTAACTTTCTGGATTTAGATGGAAACGTATTAATGATCTGCAACTGTTAAAAATTTTTGAGCAAAGGTTAGATTTATCTACCATTGCTCTTTTTTTATTTCTCAGTTTGTGTCGAATGCGACATAAAAAGAATGGAATTTCATATCCCTTCTTCAACTAAACTGCTGCGTTAGTTCAATAAGAACAAGCTACTCTTACAGGCAGCCAATTGTATAATTAAAGCACCCGTTAGTGGAACAAGAACGATGGAACAAAAAAGCCAACTAATTGTTGACTTAATTTGTTACAGTTTTTTCTTGTACTTTCTGTTTTTTTTCCTTCTTACTTTGATATTGTATTGGTGCCTTCTAAAATTCTCATTTTCCAATGATGCTTTATACTGTCTGGATGAATCATTTTCTTTACTTGTTCATTTAACGCCTCCACGGAAAACCCCTCGAAAAGAAAAACCCTAATATAATACCAGGAAATTTCTATTCAACAGTATTTTATATCACGATTTCCTATTCAGACGTTAATCCTATCTAAAGAATTAAACCTTTCTAAGTACTCCCTTAACAGAATGGTTATCTCAACTTAAATTTTTAATTCTAAAGTTATATAAATAAAAGGCAATTACAGGGAAAATGTATTACAATATGAGTAAGCATAGTTAATTATTAAATGAACGGGGGATCACAAAATGCATCTCAATTTAAATGGTTACAAAATGATATACTTTTTAGAAAATTTATTAAGGGAATATTGTGAAGAGTATTCTAAAAAAGAAGATTTAAGTGAAGCAATGAAGTTAAAATATAGCGAAACAGCATTGGCAAATAACGAGGATCCCAATGAATATCATAACCTATTGAAATATTCACATCTAGGTGAATTGGTAGATTTCATTAGAAGTAAAAAATTTAAAGAAAACAAACAAAATTCATTAGAGCATGTAAATATTTCTGTTTTGATTAAGAGACGTAATGATATTATGCATTCGAGATCTATTACACATATTGAAATGGATAAAATTTCACAATCCTGTGATGCTATATCGATTGCTTTAAAAGATAATAATTATAATACAAAGTGGAATAAATTCATTTCCACTGATATCAATGAGTATAGAATTCCTTTAGTACATATGGTGTATCCATTAGGTAAAAATTTTGATAAATTAATTGGTCGTAATATAGAGTTGATTGAACTAAAAAGAGAAGTAACTAGACCCACACCAGTTTCAATAGTTGGGCATGGTGGTTTAGGAAAAACAGCATTAGTTCTTCAATTAATAGAAGATTTTCTTTATTCTCCGGATATTCCTTTTGAAAATATTTATTTTATGAGTTTTAAAAATAGTGCCTTTGAAAATGGAAATATTAGACGTTTTGAAAAGGCTATAAATAATCATAGTGATCTAATTCTTAAGCTCGCTACTTTTATGGGAATTGATACAAAAATGTATGAATTTAATGAGATTGAGAACTTAGTCTGGGAAAAAATGTTTTCGGAAAAATCACTTTTAATTCTCGATAATTTAGAAACTGAAATAGTTAAAAGTAACCTAAAAGAATTTACAGATATAGCACAAAGGTTCATCGCTGAATTTTCTAAACCATCGAGATTAATTATAACAAGTCGGTATGGGTTAGGTGACAGGGAATCCAAATTACCATTGCACCAATTTAAAATTGAAAATACAAAAGATTTGATTAAAAGTTATTTAAGTGAGGCAATTCTTGAAGAGAAAAAAATAAAACAGGATGATTGGGACTGGATTCAAAGTTATACAAAGGGTAACCCAGGACTTATTATTGCTTTTTGTAACACTTTAAAATCAACCCGTAAGAAGGTAATGGACCTGAGGGTAGAATATCATACTAAATATACTGAAGAGTCAAAAATCCTTCATAACCAATTGGAGGAATTTTTAGTATTTTGCTTTGAGAACACTATCGAAAGTATGGCAATTGAATCACAGAAGTTTCTGGCCGTTTTATGTTATATTTGCTCGGAGGCAAATATTGCTGAGATTAATGAAGAATTTCTTACATATCTAAAAGATGAGGTCGGTTTAAAGGCATTAGGGGAACATAATTTAAGATCTCAATTATTCACAAATATTGGTTTTTTACAACCAATACCTTTATCTGATAAATATTATGTAAATGAGCTCTTTAATAATTATTTAGATGGGAATTTTTCCGATAATGTATTTAATGTATTTAAATTAAAAGAACTTGAATGGTACTCAGAAATAGAAGAATTAAAAACGCATATTAACGAAATTCAGTTTGATGAAGAGGTATCAATTGGAAAACTACTTTCAAAATTATACTTATCTAAATACCAAAGTAAAAATGATAGGAAATTTTTGATACAAGCATTTTTCTGTGAGCCAGATTTAGATAAGTTGATTAAAATATTTAGTTCTTCAAATCAAGTAGAAATCCTAAATAATTTTAATTTGATGAATAAAGTCGATGTGAATTTAAAGAGTAAAGCTGAGAAGATTAATCAAGAGAAAATCCTATCTATCACAATAAAGTCTTTAGTTGAAATCAACAGAATGATATTATCCGGAAAAATTAATAAGATAAGACAAAGAGATTTATTAGGTTACTATACCCAAATGGAAAATAATATACCAATTCTTAAAAATGGAAGCATAAGTCTTAATATAAAAAAACAAGCATGTATACTCTTAAATAATGTTAAAGAATACAAGAAAGTAGAGTTTCTTGTTAAAAATGAACCAAAATTAATAAAAGAACTATTCATTTCTTATATGAAGCAAGTTGGTGATGCATCTGGAATGGATAGAAAAAAATGTTTAGAGAATATCGAGAAATGCAGGGCGATTATTAAACAGTATCCAAAGGATATTCCTACAAACTTGACTGCACAATTCAAATTATATTGTTCAAGATATTTTAAAAAAGAAAATCCCTTAGAAGCTTTAACATTATTGAATAACTATGAGGAATATTATGTTAGCGACGATACGAGTGCTACTATATTTTATTTAGAATCTCTTTTAGTTCGAATGGAATGTTTAATTAGCGTTAAGGGCGATATAAATAAAATATTAACTTCAAGAGATAGGTTTGGCAAAATATTCTTGGGATCACAAGCTCAAAATATTTTCAAAACAAAGCGAGATAAAATGCATGAGGATTTCAACAGAATTGAAATAAAAATCAAAAAATATCAAAAAATATCAAAAAATATCAAATAGTAATAAAAATATTGAAGGTTTTTTTGAAGGAGGAAAAGGGGTTAAGTTTTAAAGGCTAACCCCTTCAGAAAACATGTACCAAAACCAAAAGAAACATCGAAATGACATTATTTTTAGGTATTAATTAAAGACCATTTATTTAGCAAATTAGCACTGCTTTCAGCAGTGCTTTTCTTCTGGCACAGGGATTACTTATGGTGGGTTTACCGTAATGATGGCTAAATGAGGTTTTTGGGAAATATAAAATTTTTAATGTTCCTTAATTTTAGGAATCTCGAAGAGTACTGAATAAAATTTGCAACCGACTTTAGGTTACATGTATCCCTGCCTTTATCCTATTTGGGACCTGTATGACCAGCAAAGACCTACGAATTGTTCCTTTACAAGAGACTCTACCTGGGTTACCTACAGTAATTAATATCTAACCGAAGCTTCTTGTTCAATTATCATCTCGAGCTGAATTGCAAATTTCTATTTAAGTCCTGACGCCCTTGGGACTAGTACTTTCTTAAATAGTTCTCATCTGGTGAAATCAACCTTATGTCGGGATCAATTTCAAGTACTCTTGCTTTACCTCCCTCAATTTCATTGATAATTTCACTGTATTTGCTAATAAAAGGGAACTTCATTTTTCTATGGTCATTTATTTCTACAAGAATAATGTCCATTTTATCAGGTGCTATCCAAAGAACCCTTAATAAAGATTCTGGTTTTAATTCATTATCCAAAAGCTCTATAACATTATTTTCAAAAAGTAATATATCCAACATCTCCACTCTAACTAATGTCCCTATTAATAAATTGTTGCTGTTCTTCTAAATTAAAAATTTGCAATGGTTTCGATTCTTTTATTTTTACTTTCATATCAGTTCCCCATTTTTTTATTGCAAGCATATGCTTCAAAATAAACATACTCGTTCCCGGTTCAATTCCAAATTTATCATCACAACGTAGATAAATTTTACCAATGGATGTTGAACAGTTATCTTCAGTAATTTGTAGAAATAAGGAGTTTCCAATCAAGTCTACAAGTTCTTCATCCACTCCTGGTCTTGTATCTAAATATCTTCCCTCGTGCAACCACTCTATATTTGAAATTAAATTCTTAGGCAAATTGTTACCTAGAATAATTCCCCAACTAACACCTTGTTCTATAAAAAACCTACTTTCTATTTCAAATATCTCTAAGGTTCTTTTTGTAAGCTTTGAGGCAGGCTTTACAGTTCTCACTATATCTATCAAGCCTTTTGGAGTTTTTACTGTAATAACAAAATCTGTAGTCATAACTACAGGCACCCCGTCAACATTGGCATGCTTGATTCCTAATTGATATGAGATCTCTTGGGTACTTTCCAGTGGGGTTAAAGGGAACTGTTCTCTAATGTCTACAACTTCATCCACCCATTCAAGGAAATAAAGATACATTCTTTCAAAATTAGAGAGCGTATGATGAATTCTCTTCGTTTTCCAACCTAAGTGACGGGTCAACCCACCCTTGGTAACCCACTGTCTTTCTTAATGTTATGTTTTTAGTTTTACTATATACAATAATTTTATATTGTTTGACTAGTTCGAGAAACGAATATTCAACTAAAGCACCCGTTAGTTGAAGAAGAAATTTTTAATTTTTTATCTCAATTTTTTTTGCTCCAGCTTGAGAAGGATAAGATTCATTAATACCACCATCAATCCATATATCCACTTTGTGACCTACCTTTAAACTACTGGTATCTTCATAACTTAGGAAGATAAGTGAAATCCTTTCATTATCCACCTCTTGAATTTCGTCAATTGTTTTATCTTTAATTTCTTCATATTTTTCCGAAGTAATATCTTCAGCAACCAATATTCTTCCTTCCTCTACTTCAAGTATATAACCTTCTATCTTTAAATCCTCGTCTTTTGGTGTGGTTATATTTTCTGTACATCCAGTTATTAAAAGAATAAAACTCAGCGAGATAAAAATTGTACAAAAATACCGTAAAAATTTCATTTTATCCCTCCTAAAAATTACATTCCTTGTTAAACTAACCTGCTGCGTTAGTTTAAGTGAAACCCTTCACAATCATTAGCTATTTTAACATAAGTATCAAAAAAAAAATCACCTCTCAGTTAAACTAGAGAGATGATTTTAAAATTTCTTTATAAATATCAATAACCGACTTTAATGTAAAGTTACATTATAGTTGGTAACCCAAACCACCTCTTAATAAAGATATTAGATACAGGTCTTAAACATTACTAGAAAGCCATTTTAATTCATCTATTCATTCCATTTATAAGTTTGCTCATAAACTCAATATTATTTACTACAAGTAACATGATTTGTTTTCTTGCACGAGTCACTGATTGATAAAACATGCGTTCTGGATCATAATGATTTTTTCCTCTTACAGCAAGACCACCGTCTTCACCATAGTAAAAAGTAGGTCCTACTAAAACAAGAACTTTATCAAACTCTTGTCCCAGAACACCATGCGCATTTAATCCTCTGTATAGTCGCATCCGTTCGATTAAATGACCATTCCAATTTTCTCCTGTATAGTCGATAACCTGCCATCCTTCTATTTCCAAGCCTTCTGCAAATCCTCTAGCTCGATTAATCTCATTAAAGTAATGAATAGCTATATTATCGGTATTATTACAATACTTCATATGATTTAAGTTAAATAAACCTTTAATAAATGCACCAAGCTCTTTATTTGTTCTAATCTTTTTACTTAATATATATGCTTCACTATCTTCCAAGGTCATGAGTGTACGTTTATTATCGTAATCCCATTCTTGAATAGAGAGGATTTGTCTTGGATCAATCGAGAAAATGCAGAATATATCATTTTCAATTACATATCTAATAAGATAGTCAAGTTGTAAAGGTCTCATTCTTTGAGTCTCATCAACAAAGATAAATTGTGGTTTGATTTGCTCAATCCTTTTACACTCTTTTATAGGAATGATGTTCCATTTATATTGTTGATTCAATATCAAATGCCCCGTATTTAATGTTCCTGTGTGAATGATTACAATATCATGATTCACACTAAATTCTTTTGCTAAATCGTAAAGCAATAGTGTCTTCCCGGTTCCTGGTAGACCCTCTATAATTGTAAATTTTGCGGAACTTTTTAATATAGCATCCTTAAACTCTTGTTGTTGTTTAGTCAAAAAATAAGAGCCATTATTGAACCTTTCACTATCATTGAAGGGGGATACTAGATAATCAGATGGATCAAATAAGTCGTCTAAATTCGAATGGTGCTCCAACTTTTGACTAGTCAAAAGTTTTTCAAATACATCAAATTCTATTTGTTGAAAGTTTTCATCATCATCTAGTTGATAAAGGCTGTTATGTTCTGCGACATAAGTAAATGACTTTATTTTCTTGCCTAAAGAAGCTAAATAATATCTATTCTTAATTAATTGTTCCTTTGCATCTTCTTCCTTTAAGATAGATTTTATTTCAACATTTAAGATATAATTCTTTCCAAATCTAAGTAAATCAAATTCTTTATCTAATTGAGGTATCTTGTAACCCAAATAAAAATACCCAAAATATTTATTTTCAATTGTTAAGTTGGCTATAAACTTTGAAATCTGTTCTATTTCATCTTCTCTTAAATCAAAATCGAACAACCTCAGAAGTTCATTAAAAGTCTCTTTTGATAAATCGTTATAACTGCTTACTAAAGAGTTTAAATCCATTGGTTTTTTCAATAATTTCACCCACACTTTTACTATTGCTATATTTAGTATATATTACCATATAACTATAATTAATAGTGAGTCTATGTAATTTATATTAAAGCTAACTCGCACCTAGATCACAAATACAACAATCTTCCCCTTCAGTCTCTAGTGAAGATGTAAGTTAAACACTATTGATTCTTTTCAACTCATTGAAATTCATAATAAGAAACTATAACTTTTATCATCTAATACTAAAATAATATTCTGTATCCTCATGACAGTCCAAAAAGGTTGATGAATACAAAGAATTGAGAAATTAGGGATAGGTAATTAGTAAAATTAAAAATGGTTTATACTCTTGGTATAATGAGCTTAAGAATTCACATAATAAAAAAGACTGAGCGGTGTGCAACCCCAAACAGTCTTGTAGTAAAATAGCATCACTTCAAAGGCGATTAGCTCGTTAGGCGAGTAAACCGTTCCAAGTTTGTAGGCTCAGGGGCGGTTTTATTACTTTGTGCTTATTGTCTCAAGTGCCTAAAAACAGGTCGTATTTTCAGAAATATTTTTATTACAACTAATATGTTTGTATCGTTGACACTAACTATATTATTACACACCTATTTTTTTTATTATTATTTCTTTTAATTGATTTAAAGCCTCAGTTCTTAATCCCGCTTTTTTAGCAACTTTCCATACTTTTAATATCTCATTATTTATAATCAGCTCTTCAATACTTAAATCAATCCTACGAATTTGAAATTGTTCTGTTGTTTCTACAACCCTTTCCAATTCTCTTTTGGTTTTTGGAAGTTTTTCTATCTGTTTTTCAATCAAAGATAATTTCCCTATTCTTCTACCTATTTCAGTCTTAGTTATACGAACTTGTCTTATAGATATTAATTGGTTTGCTGTTTCCCTTACCTCTATTGCCATTTCCTCATCTCTATCATTCCAATTAATACGAATCTTATTAGAGTCTTGAGTAATATTATTGTATCTATTTTGATTTTGCATTAACCAGTCTCTATCATGCTTATACAACCAATTATATACTGATTTCCTTAACGGAGATGTCTTTTCATTTTTAACAGTTATCCATTCGTTTCTCTTCGTTATTATATAACTATTTAAGGGCTTTAGTTTGCTCATGGGTATATTCTTATCAGAGATCAAGATGTTGGCCTTTTTTTTAACGGTCTTCGGATCTACACCTAGTTGTCGTGCTTTTTCCCTTAGTGATAACTTTTCATTTTCCCATAACTCCCAAAGTTTATTTTGCCAAACATCACCAAACTCTTTAATACGACCAATGACCAATTGAGCCGCCTCAGACTTATCAGGACCCCTTCGTGAATAGACAAATCCACATTCACAAGAAAAAGTTCCAACTGGTTTCCCTGTATCCGAGCATCTTGTAATAGTACATAATGAAATTATTTTCTCTCCAAAATGACTTGAAGCTTTATTTAAACACGGCCAGGGGCCATTGAAGAACGGATTAACTAACGGTAAAGAAAAATCATGCTCGTTCATAGTAGAAGTTATATTCATACCCAAAAAACCATGTAATAATATATGCCTAAGTGGGTGAATCACCTCATCAGAACTTCGCAACAATTTATGTAACCAAGTATGCTGTTTTCCTTCTTCCACTTCACTTCCCATTATTGCTAGTAAATCACGTCCATAATAATTGTTAAAACTTTGGATTAGTTTAAAGAACTTAATTCTTCCCCTCGCCGATAACATATTATTATTCTGTAGTTCTTGTAAATACCTATTCCTTATATTATCCCTAATTACAATCTTATCTGAATTGTAATGTAGTAAATAAAAGGAATTCTGAGCTATAAATAAGTTGATATGATTTTCTACAATTACCTCGTCAGTATTAATAATTTCAGTAATCATATCTAAAGGAACAAATTCATGCTTATTTCTTCTTTGAGAATAAAGAACATTAGTCTTACATAAATTGATTTTATGCTTATAGCAGACTGTAACACCAGGAAGTTGGTGAGAACGCTGCCAATAAGCTAAACCATATTTCACCCTATTTTCACTTGCGCAAATTGTACAGTACTTTAAACTTTTGGATGGTTTTACCCCATTAGCTGTTAGACCTAAGAGCATGTGTATTGAGCTCCCATTATTAAAATACATTTCTTGCTTAATAATTTTTAGTCGATTACAGGGAATAAAATGACTATAATAAGGCATTAGTGTGTGATCTTGGAGCAATTGCTCTTTGCTGATAACATTACCAGGAATACGTGAGCATAATACTTCTAGCATGCATGGTAAATCAATTACAGAACATACTGTTTCACACCCGAATAAATCTCGCATGGTCTTTTTAAAATTTTCATTTCCCGAATAAGTATGATATCTTGCTAATGCACTATACAATAATTCGTCTGGATAGAGCGTGGGAAAAAAGTGCACTTATTAATTCTCCTTACGGCGAGTTAATTTGATCGATTTGATCCTCTAACCATTGTATAACCGCAAGTGAACACTTTTTATACATCTTAAATCTATTTTGAATCAATTTTAACGATAAAGTTTTATATCTAGACTCATTAAACCACTTAACCACTGCCGGAAAATTACGAATTAAATATTGATCGTCTGTTTCTAAACTATTCTCTATTAAGTGTGTTGTCTTTGGAAGATACTCACTAAAACTATAGCAACGGGCCTGTGCAAAACTTGGTAGTGTTTTAAAGATTGAAGCTTTTGTAATCTTCGTTTTAGGAGGGCTCTCCCATAATCTAAGTATGGCTCCTGAAATTAGTTGGTACATTTCATCATCTAAGGTCTCTAAATTGAGTGATTTAGGCAATTTTCTCTTGGGAGGCAAATGAAGTTCCATCCAAGCACTATCGTACTTCATTACCCAATCATATCGATGAATATTGTATTTTCTAATTTGAGGTCTATTTGCTCGCTTACCTAGAATTCTAATAGCTTCGAGAACAGTCTCTTTACATAGTTCTAACTTTGAATTGTCGCCAGTTACCGCTATCTCAAGTTTTCCTTGCAAAATCTCATTATGGGCACTTTTCTGGTCTGTTGCTGACAAGTTATTTTGAATCTCTTTCCTATATGGCCTTAAATACTTTCTAACGGTTGTTCTATTTGATTGAAGAAACTCCGCGATTTGAGTAATATTATACCCATTCTCATAATATTTTTTTGACCGATTAATAAATAATGTGCCCATTGTTTCAATTGAAAATAGATTTTCATCTTCCTCATGAGGAAAACTTTTTCTATAATAAGTCATTCCGCAATGATTACAAGTAAAATAGCCAGTAATCCACTCATGTACTTTTCTTGTACATATATTTATTACCCTTTGATTATACTTGGGGCATATTCGGTTATTACATATCCATGGGCCATACCCGAATGGTAATGGGAAATAATAAGTTTCCGCCTGTTTTAAGAAGTTATCCGTATTACCTGAAAGAAAACGCATTAATAAAATGTAAAAAATAATTTGCTTCCTCATATCGTCTAGAGTGAATAGAGTTGGCATTACTCTAGTTTTCAAAAGCTCTTTAATATTCAAACCCAGCTCAATTAGAACTTCTTTACCATAGTAATCAACCATATCGAGAACAAGATCTTTCTTAAAAATCACTTCTCCCTTAAAATGAATGTATCCTCTGTTTCCTAAGAGAACCATTAATTGTTGATAAACATAGTTTAATGATAATTTGTTAGATGACATAAGTGTTTGGAGATCCTCTAAAAATTCATATTTAAAGGTATCCATCAATTCTGGTTCCGTGTTTTCATTAATAGCATGACCATTCGAACAGGTGGGTTCCAATAACAATAAATTTGCATTACTACTTGCAAAAGGTATATCGCATTGGGAGCAACTATGAATAAGTTTAATTTCATGAATAGGACAAACGGTTAAAAAAGAAAATTGATGAGTTCTATGCACATATACTTCTCCAAACCTTACATAATCATCACTTAGGCAAGACGGACAATACCTAATATTTTTTGATAGAAACTGGTTTTCCAATCTTTTATTTATTAATCCTAAACCTCTACTAGAATTGTAAAATCTATTTGTTATTGTGTTATGTAGTTCTTTATTTACAAATGGTCTAAATAGAGGATAAAATGTGTGATTATCAACAAGGTTTGTAATAAATTCTTCCGATACTCCAAGCTGATTGATAACATTTATTAGGTTTTGAGGGTACATAACCATGGTAGAATATGCTTTTCCTAATAATTCTTTTCTATTTTTCAGATAAGATGAATGTGGGGAACGTAAATGATATCTAAATAAAATACTTCGAAAATCTTCATCTGGAAACATAGTTGGAAAAGATACAATATTGGTCATATCGAGCCTCCTCAATCACTAATAGCGAATTCGTCATATAAACCAACCAGCCCAGCATCGCGGAGTGATTCATCAGTGGTTTTATTTTCATTTAAACCTTCAAGAACCAAGAATCTAATATCATCATGATCATAATTTCTAGGCTGTTTTTTCCTTTTTTTATTTTTGTTATCTATTTGCTTATTATCCTCTACGTCAGCTATAATACCTTTGTTTTCCAATACTAATTTTGCTATTTCTGCATACAACTGCTCATTATCTTCTAAACCACTGTTTTCTCTTTCCACTCTTATTGCATACTTTTTAGCTTCTTCCTCTGTACAACCCATCCTTGCAGCAAAACTAGTTAATTGTTCAATCAAAATTTTCTTATTTCTTTGCAATAAAATTCTTTTATGTTCTTCCGACATCTGACCGTCAATTTGGATACGGTGACGAATATCCATAAGATAACTATTAAATGAAATCCAGTCAGGTTTTAAATCATCAAACTCATCGGGGTTTACTTCCTCACCATTTCGTATACGTTCAAAAATAGGCTGTACTAGTCTTAATGTTTTATTAGCAACTATCTCTATCATATCGACATCAATTTTTTCAGTATCACTGTAAAGAATTGCATGGGATTGTATATGCATAAACAGTTTGACCGCAAAATCTGGTATTCCTATTGTATGATAATACATGGCAGATTTAATTTCAGGAGTTATTTCAGTGAAGCATTTGGTATATTGCAGATCCCATAAACTTTCAATAAACTGTTCCCATTCCCATTCATCTTTCATTCTGTCCGTGATATTTTCTCCATAGCTATCTGATACTCCCCTGCGAGTATTCGCTAAGCTTGTTTTAAAGATATATAGAGCTTTAAAAGTTCCGATAATTATAATTGGAATACCTATTGAATTAGTTAATTCTGTAATGAAATCAATCATCTTCTCATCTCCGCCTGAGTGAGCACGGTTTACTCTTTGAATTTCATCAATTACTAAAACTCCTAAATTTATTAAGCCAGCAACTTTTGCCATACGTTTAGCTAATACTTCAATTCTCCCATCCTTTTCTGCTAAATCCGCATAGTATGTGGTGCCCAACAAGTCATCTACAGCTGTATAAAAATTACGACACAGAGCACCTATTGATTTGTTACTAGGACATTCAATTTTAAGCCAAACTACTTGTTTACAAGTTAATTGATTATTCTTGTAGCTAGTATGATGAATCACTTGAGGAATTAACGATAAAAGTTTATCGTATGACTTAGATTTCCCCATGCCACTTAATCCAATTTCTGCACACTGTTGAGCAGTTTGAATTTGTCCGAGTAAATTCATTCCTTTTTCATCAGTTCCATGTTCAAATATTTTGTCATATCCAACAGAAAGATGCCTGTGATATAAAGGTGTCATAGGATTCCTAGACTGGTAACCAATTTTTATCATACTATATAAGTTTCTATATTTATTGAAGTGCGACGAAATGGGCAGCCAAAAACTTGGTTTTATTTGTTGTACCAATTCAATTCTATCTTCGTCATCGAGGCTTTCTATATTACCATTGAACATTGGCACTGAATATAGCAAATCATAGAGTTCTTCTCGCGACAAACGATTAGGAAGTGCCTCAATAAAAGGATTCCCTATATTTTCAGGTACGATTTGGTCTTTATAATCTGCTTTTACTTGATAGCCCTTTAAATAGATAAATCGATCACTTTTCACTTCCACGATTTTCTCGACGCTCCTTGTTTTTAGACATCAGGAAAAGCTGCATATCTGTCATTTTTGTATTTTCGGATAGACGCTTTGTATTTTCACTATTACTTGAGACCTCATTACTTACATGTTGAATATGTTCCTCTCTCTTAACTGTAGTCCATGCATCCTCACTAGAAGTCATCCTCTTGTCTAAATTACGTGCAAGTCGCTTATTCTTAAACTTTCCAGATTTCGGCATTCCTCTTTGTGCATCACTTGTTTTCTCTTTCTCAGATAAAGACAAACTTTCTGCAACAGCATCTAGGGGTCCCTCTATATTTACCCGTTGTTTTTTTAACTGTTTTAGCTGTTTATTCTTATAACTCATTAACACGTTAACATCATTGAAGTGTAAATCCCTATAATCATTGAATTTTGGTGTTAGGAAGCACTGTTCAAATGTTCCATCCTTTAAACTAATAAAGATACTACTACAATTTCTAGGATCATAATTCACAATTACTTTTTTTTGTCCATAAACGCTCTCTTGTTCAAACCACTTTTCCTCAAAACCTCTATCTGAAGAAAAGGTCATTTTCTTAAAGATAATACCACTTCTTGTTACTAACCCTTCTCCTTTTGGTAGTAATTTTAGTCTAATTAAATCCCGTGGCATTTCGTGGAGGAGATTCTTTTTTAAACCCCAATTCCACATTCCCAATGGAGTTAATTCAACTTTTTCCTCAAACATCTCCCTCGTCATTAGATATTCATCTGGTAAAGCAGATTTGTTAAACTCAAGGACAAATAAAATAGTCAATTTCGAAAAAGCCTCGATTGTATGGACTGCATAGTTCTCTGGGTTCTTGTCCCCTCTTTCTCGATGCTCCTTTCGAACGGCACTAACGGGTATGGATTCTCGTATTCTTGCATTATACCTACGAAATTGTTGTTCAATATATGGCTTAAAATCTCCACGATATGAAGGTGTATTTCCGACTCTCACATTAATGTCCACTAAATTATTTGAGTTTCTGCTTTTATGTTCTCCACGGTCTCCAACAATAAATTTAGGCAAATGAAGGCAAGGCCAATCTTCTTCCGTTATTTCTATTCCAAACCTTTTACAATACTCTACTTTATTAGTAGAAGCATTTTCTAAAGCTACCATTTCTTCTTCCCAAGATGGGTTGGTGCAAATGTTTACACCGACAATCATTCGGGACATAACATCTTTGACAAAGTATACATGTGCCCTTCCTATTACCGTTTCTCTATCTAACGACACAAGAATTACATCTGCTGGAGTCGAATCAATCTCATAATAAGCACCTGGACCTTGAACATTTTCCTCTGGCGTTCCCTTAAAAGCTCTTGCATTCATCTCTGCTTTCCGCTCACCATACCTCGCACTGTATTTCTGCTTTTTGTTAAAATTGTTTTGATACCAATGGCGAAACATTCTTATTGTTGGACATTTCTCGGGTTCTACTATGGGTACCATTTCGTTAAATTCTCGATAAAATCCTGTATTATACCTATGTTGTAAAAGTTTTTTATGGGTTTCTGTAATAGTTAATCCTTGTTCAATATGGAATTTTTTTATTGCCCAAAGGAAATTTTCCTTGTCTTCATCGCGGATAATATATTCGTTTCCATCTTCAGCTTTTGGACCAGCTTTCTTATCAGAATATTGTCTATTATTTACACCACAATCAAGGTAATTATTTAATAGACCATTAATCGATTTTCCATAAAACCAGTATTTTTTTATCCATTCATGGATAGTTTTTCTTTGTTTTCCTGTATTACTCATTACCTCTCTAACCATTAAACCTCTAGATTCTGGATAGTATATCTCTGGTTCTTTCGTAACTATTGACTTTATTATCTCCCACTTAATATCTCTGCTTTCAATATGCCTTTTCGAATATTCTTCATCGGCTTTAATTAACCTTATATCTGGCTCTATATGATGTGTTCTTGCAACTCCACCTTCAATTTGCTGGATTAAATCTTGATAAGAACGAAAATAGGGAAATTGCATTTTTTTCTTGTCTTTTATATTTATAAGAACTACTTCACTACGATCCTCAGAAATCCATAATATTCTTTCCAACACTAATTCTTGGTTGGAAACATTCTCAAATTCTATTATGGTATTTTCAAATATATGCATAATAACTCACCTCATATTTTTTATACTACTGTCCATTAACAATCAAAGTTAGAGGTCTATTTTCTCTTATAAGCAAATTCATATCTGTTTTCCATAATTTATTTACCAACATGTGTTGAACAATATATAAAGATGTACCAGCCTCCAAACCAAGTTTCATATCGCATTTCAAACAGTTTTTACTTATAGAATCTTTTGGGCTACAAGAGTCAAGAGCTTTAAGTAAAGGATCACAAATTAAATCTATTATTTCTGAGTCAACACCTGGCCGTGTACCTAAAAATTTTGCATCATACATCCAGTCTATATTTTTAATCATATTTATTGGTTTTGGTGTATCAAATACCATTTTCCAACTTATACCTATCTCTTGGAAATACCGCCTCTCTATTTCAAATAATTCTAATGTTCTCTTTGTAAGCTTTGTTACTGGTTTTATAGTTCTAGCTACATCAGTTATTTCTCCGTCTTCATTTACAACACTTAACATAAAATCAGTTGACATAATTACCTTCTCACCTTTGTAATGTGGATGGCGAATATTTAACTTATCTGCAATTTCAATAGTCAGTTCTATTGGGGTCAACGGATATTGTTCCCGAATATCAACCACACTGTCCGACCATTCCTGAACAAGAAGAAACTGGTATTCATGTTTGGAAAGAGTATGATGGATTCTCCTTGTTTTCCAACCAAGCGTCCTTGTCAACCACCCCTCAGAAGCTACCTTATTGTCATTTGCTTGTATAAAAGGTGTATAGTCTTTCCCTCTCCCCTGGCCCCTCCCATCATTCAAACGATTTACATGTGACTTACTAACACTACTATTACTCATTTAACAACCTCCAATATAATAAAAGGCACATAACGGTATTCCATTATGCACCTCAATGATAGTTGTAATAATTTTCACTTTGAATTTGATATATCAGAAAAGTCAAATTATTTATTTTATATGTAGTATAATAACCTTAATGGACTATTTTAAAACACTATTTAAAAAATAGTAGGAACCTTAAAGTAAAGGATGAATTGAACCATGTATATCGCTGAATTAAGTATAGAGAACTTTAGAACTTTTAATTCTAGAACAACAATTGAATTTCACGAAGGTACTAATGTGATAATCGGTCAAAATAATGCTGGAAAGACAACAGTTATCAAAGCATTGCAGTTATTATTTGACAATCAACAGAACAAACGTTTATCTGTTGATGATTTTAATAGAACTATTACTACTGCAGAATTAAAAAAGGCTCCCCCAAAAATAATAATTTCAGCAAAATTAGTTGAGTCACTAGCGGAACCTGAGTACTCCGATCACCTTGTAACTGTATCAACTTGGCTTACTAAAATTGAGAGTCCGTATGAAGCTAGCATTACCTACGAGTTCTTCCTACCAGATAAGGAAGTAGATTCTTACGTAAAAACGATGTCTAGCATAGATGAAAACCAAACTGAAGAATACTGGAACACTATTCGTAACATTTTTTTGAGAAAATACACACAAAAAATTTATGTAGGAAATCCAGAACAAAAAAATCTAATAGATCAAGAAAACATAAATAAATTTGCCTTTCAATTCTTAACTGCCATTAGAGATGTTGAACGTGATCTATTCACTGGAAGAAATACCTTGCTAAAAGAAGTAATAGATTTTTTTATGGACTACGAGATTAAAATAAATGAAAATCTTAACAAAGATGAAAAAATACAACAAATAAAGGCTAAGAAGAAAGCTTTTTCAACTGATGCACAACTTTTGATTACTTCATTGCAAGCCCGGATGAGTGAAGGCAACATTCACATGCTTAAATATGTTGAAGATACTGGAGCTGGAATTGGAGGTATGAAGCCCTCTTTTGATGGGACAATATTAGATACAGAACTATATTCTGCTCTAAAACTAATTATAGAAAGTGAAACGGGTATTAAACTTCCCGCTATACATAATGGTCTTGGCTACAATAACTTGATTTACATTTCTCTACTGCTAGCAAAAATGCAGAAAGATGCTTCCGGAGATTACTTAGGCTCAAATGCAAAGGTCTATTCAATTTTAGCTATTGAAGAGCCGGAAGCACATTTACATCCAAATATGCAATATAAGTTTTTGAAGTTCTTAAAAGAAAATCAAAGTTCGCAAGTAAATCAAATTTTTATTACCTCTCATTCACCAAATATCACTGCAGCTGTTGAATTGGATGATATCATTGTATTGCAAAAAGAACAGGAAAATATTCATGTGGCTTATCCAGGGAGAGTATTTACTGATAGCACCGAAGACCAAAAATCGAAATATTACGTAAAACGTTTTATTGATGTGACAAAAGCTGATATGTTCTTTGCTCACAGTTTAATTTTGGTGGAGGGTTTAGCAGAGCTGTTGTTAGTTCCAGAGTTTGCAAAAAAGATGGGTATTGACCTAGTGGATACGCATACTTCAATCATTAATATTGGTGGTCGCTACTTTGATCACTTTTTAAAATTGTTTGATCAAGAAAAGAGCGAGTATGCTATTAAGAAAAAAATTGCATGTATTACAGATCTAGATCCTGTTAGAAAAGAAAGAAAGAAGGGTGCTTCTTGGGTTGCATGTTCACCATTGTTTCTAGACGCTGCCCCAAATAACTATGAATATAAATCTTATTCGAATACGTTGATTGATAAAAGAAAAAACAATAAACACGATTTAATAGAGGTATTTAGCCAAAAAGAAAATGAAAGTTCAACATTTGAATATGATCTTTTATTGAAAAATATTACTACTGAAAGCCTACTAACAGAATCGGTCTCTAATAAAGAAGAAATAAAACGATTAATGAGCGCTTTTAATGATGGGAAGTCAATTCAAACTATTACAGATATATTAAGCAATAATAATTATGGAAAGGAAGTTAGAGAGTATGTTAGTAGTGCAAAAATTGATGAACCTAAAACAGTGGAAAAGATAAAAGCGAAAATAATAGCCGGACGATATTTAAATTCTATAAAAAAAGGCGAAGTAGCACAGGAATTAGCTTATATTGTTGCTACAAGTAACAAAGATAAAATTAGTCCACCAGACTATATTAAAGAGGCGATAACATGGATTTCTCAAAAGCAGTAAAGTTAAAAGATAGTAAGGAAAATATACCAATTGACAAACACTTCAAACTTTATGCAGGTCCCGGTGCAGGAAAAACCACGTTTTTAACTCATCATATTCACTGGATTTTAAATCAATCAAAAAAGTTATCGAAAGGTAAAAAAGTTGCTTGTATTACTTACACTAATATCGGTGTAGAAACCTTAAAAAGTCGTCTCAAAGATACAGGTGAAGATGTTGAAGTAAGCACTATACATAGCTTTCTTTACAAACATATTTTAAAACCGTATTTATGGATGCTAGATGACTGTCCTTTTCCAATTGAGCATTTAGACGGACACGAAGAAGTGAAATTAGGAAGGTCTTTACTTCAAGAATACAAAACTAGAAGTAAACAATATTTTGATGAGAGTCTCAATAAGGATCTAGCTAATTCTTTGGGAAATTTAATATGGATGTTAAATGGAACTACAATAGAATTGAATTTTCTCAAAGTATACCAATCAAAGGTTGGACGCTATAATATCAAAAAAAATTCATACATAGTTTATAAAGAATTATGTTGGGAAAATGGACTTTTGAGTCATGATGATGTTTTATACTTTTCATATTTACTTCTACTTCAAAAAAATGAAATACGAGAAATTATTAGAGCAAAATTTCCTTATATTCTACTAGATGAGTTTCAAGACACAAGCCCTTTACAGGCTGAAATTATTAAATTAATTGCCGAGAAAGAAACGGTAATCGGAGTTATTGGAGATCCTTGTCAGGCTATATTCTCATTTCAGGGTACTGATGAAAATTTGTTTGATGAATTTAAACTTGATGGTATGTCACTTCATTATTTAGAAAACAATCATAGATCTACTGAACAAATCATCAATATACTAAATCATATACGAACCCAGAAGGACTTTGATCAATGCAGTCCAGACAAAAAGGTTGGCGAGATGCCTGTATTGTTAATTGGGAGTTCATTTACAGCTCATAAGTATGTTTCAAAAACTCTTGGGATTAACAGTTTCTATACACTGGCTTACCGAAATAATGAGACTAATGCTATTAAATATAATTTCAAGGATAATTACACTGAGGGAATAGATTTAATTTTTGGAGATAGTTCGAGAGGATGGATGGTTTATTATATTATTCATGCAATTGAATACGGCAGACAATTGAAGTTGCAAGATGCCATCAAATTTATGAAAAAAGCTTACAGAAAGATTGATGGATTCTCGGATAAGAAAGCATTTAACAATCTGAAAAGACTCTTAGAAGCATATAACAATTTTTGCGAGGGAAATATTAAAGATTTTTATAACAATTACATTTTTGGTCATTATGGAATTAAAGGAAAAATTTCGAGTGGAAAAGTGAAAGACTACTATGAACAACTACTTTATAAGAGAGCAGCAACTGAAGTAAAAATTTCAGATGATATAAGTGAGTTCAAGACTATCCACAAGTCAAAAGGCGATGAGTTTGATAATGTTCTTGTTGTAATTCCAGAGACCAATAGTGTAAAAAGCCTTGAATTTTTGCTGACACCTGATATGAGTAAAGAAGATCACCGCGTTTACTATGTCGCATTAAGTAGAGCAAAAAAGAAATTATATATCAATGTCCCTCATGTTTCTAGTAAATTACTTCAGGAGTTAACGCATCTAAATATAGACCACATATACTTATAAGCAAAAAAGTACCTAATTCGGTCTTATTTTTACAGATGAGGTCTCACGAAATTTATTTAATACTAACTCTTACATCAAATAAAAACAGCCTGTGGTTTTGTAGCATCCACAGGCGTCTTTAACAGTAATTTTGATTTATAGATTTATAACCATTTTCATGCTTTATGATTGTTTTTTTGAAATGGTAAATTAATGTTCATATCTGATTGAGTTACTAACTATATTGTAAAGTTACCAACTATGTTGTAAAGTTACCAACTATGTTGTAAAGTTACCAACTATGTTGTAACTGGACACAAACAAAAACAGCCACAAATAATATTTTACTTACTCCACAGTTACCGATTTCGCCAAGTTTCTTGGTTTATCGACGTCACAGTCTCTGTGTAAAGCAGCGTAGTAGCTTATTAGTTGAAGTGGAATTACTGCTACGAGTGGAGCGAATAGCTCGTGTACTTTCGGAAGAATGAATCGATCGCCTTCTTCTTCAAAGCCTTCCATTGCGATGATGCATGGGTTTGCACCACGTGCTACTACTTCTTTTACGTTACCGCGAATATTTAAACTTACCGCTTGCTGAGTTGCAAGTGCGATAATCGGTGTACCCTCTTCAATTAGAGCGATTGTACCGTGTTTTAATTCCCCACCTGCAAAACCTTCTGCTTGGATATAAGAAATTTCTTTTAGTTTTAATGCACCTTCAAGACTTACGTAGAAGTCGATGTTACGTCCGATGAAGAATGCATTTCGAGTTGTTGCTAAAAATTCTTTTGCGATTTCTTCCATTTCTTCTTTGGAATCGACAATTGTTTGGACAGCATTTGCTACAATACCTAGTTCTTTGACAACATCAAAGTCTAATTCTTTGTTTTGAGATTGCGCGTATACAGATGCTGTTACCATTAATGTCGCAACTTGTGCAACATACGCTTTTGTTGATGCAACGGCAATTTCAGGGCCAGCATGAAGTAGTAATGTATGGTCTGCTTCACGAGAAAGGGTTGACCCAGGCACGTTAGTCATCGTAATAGTTGGGAAGCCTTTATCTTTGATTTTCACTAGCACTTGTCTGCTATCTGCTGTTTCACCTGATTGCGTGATGAACATAAATATTGGTTTTGCTGATAGAAGTGGCATGTTATAGCCGAATTCACTAGAAATATGCACTTCTACTGGAATACCTGCAACTTTCTCAAAGTATTCTTTCCCAATTAATCCTGCATGATAGCTAGTTCCTGCAGCGATAATGTACAGACGATCTGCCTCATTCAGTGCATCTAAAATAGCTTGGTCGATTGTAAGCTCGCCTTGTTCGTTTTGGTACGCTTGTATTATTTTACGGATAACAGCTGGCTGTTCATCCATTTCTTTTAACATATAGTGAGGATATGTCCCTTTTTCAATATCGCTCATGTCAAGTTCTGCCTTGTATGGAGCACGTTCTACTTTTGTGCCATCAAGCTTTTGAATTTCAACAGAATCTTTATGCACGATAACGATTTCTTGGTCATGAAGTTCTACATAGTGCTCTGTCACTTGGAGCATTGCCATTGCGTCAGATGCTACTACATTAAATCCATCTCCTAATCCAACAAGAAGAGGTGATTTATTTTTTGCTACATAAATTGTGTTTTGATCTTCTCTATCAATAAGAGCAATTGCATATGATCCGTGAATAAGATGCAATGTTTTTCTAAGCGCATCTACAGTAGATAAACCATCTTGTGAAAATTTTTCAATAAGCTGTACAATCACTTCTGTATCCGTGTCAGATGCCATTTCTACATTTGCTAAGTACGCTTTTTTCATAAGGTGATAATTTTCAATTACACCATTGTGCACTAAAGTAAAACGCTTTGTAGTACTTTGGTGTGGATGGGCGTTCAACTGATTCGGAACACCGTGAGTAGCCCAACGTGTATGACCAATTCCAAGCTTAGCGCCTACCTCTTCGTCTACTACATCGCGTAAGTCTGCAATACGTCCTTTTTCTTTAAAAACGACTACACCTTCTTCATTTAACACAGCGATTCCCGCCGAGTCATATCCGCGGTACTCTAATTTTTCTAAACCTTTTAATAGAATTTCCTTTGTATCTGATTCACCAATATATCCTACGATTCCACACATAATTTCATTTCCTCCGTTTACATTCATGTCAAAATAAACTTGCTTCAGACTGTTGAGAAACGCTCGCATTCTTCGTTACTTGCTCCTGCGGTTACTCGTCGCAAAGAAGGGCTTTTGCTCCTGCGGTTAGTTCCACATTCGAATGAAGAATTTGTTTCTACTAAGTCTTACCAAGCTCATTATGCTAAGAATGCCTTCTTTTCCCTCTGTCATACAATCACTTGCATGGTTTATGAAAAAGAATAACAACCGGGCAAATACGGTCGGGAGGCATCCGCCGAAAATTCGATAACCTCCACCTCGTCTGCTGAAGATCTGTTTCGTCCAATTTCTTCAGCTCAGGCGCTATAATTGTTTTCCTTATTTTTACGCGTTTTCTTTTCCCTCCATTTCAACGCGGGTACAGAAACGATTAAATTTTCTGGGTCTGCACTTTATCTATAATACTTAAATTACATATGATAGTCAATTAAGTACCTCTATCTATATATGCTATAAAACGATATTTTGCTAAGCAAAAGAGCCAGTATACGGACTCTTTTGCAAGCAGGTTGATGGAACTATGGTTAAAAAAGGTTCAAACGAATCAAGAAAACTACTAATCTACCAGACAGCAATGGATCCATCTGTTCGAGATTCCGTCCCACCTTGCAAGACTCCTGTTTCAGGGTTTCTCCAAATTATTTGCCCACGACCGAAAGATCCGGTGTCGGATGCGACATGAATGTCATGCCCCTTCCTAACTAAGCTTTGCACAAGATAGTTAGGAAATTCAGGTTCTACGTGAACCGTCTTTCCTTTTATCCACTGCCAGCGTGGCATATCAAGAGCAGCTTGGGGATTTAATAGATAATCAATTGTATTGGTCACTACTTGAAAATGACCCTGTGGCTGCATATATCCGCCCATCACTCCAAATGCCCCAACTGCTTGACCATCTTGCGTTAGGAATCCAGGAATGATTGTATGGAATGTACGTTTCCCCGGTTCAATAAAGTTAGGATGTGATTCATTTAATGTAAAATCATGTCCTCTATTTTGCAATGCAATACCAGTCCCTGGCACAACAATACCTGAGCCAAACCCCATATAATTGCTTTGTATGTATGAAACCATGTTCCCTTCTTCATCAGCAGTTGCCAAATACACAGTACCGCCTTTAGGTAATTCATACGGTTCTGGATCGCTTGCTTCTTCCAAAATGGTTTCTGCTCGCGATTTAGCGTATTCATCTGATAATAAATGATTTACTTTTACAGGCATTGCATCTAAGTCAGTAATGAACGCTTTCCCGTCCGTAAATGCCAGCTTCATCGCCTCTATTTGTTCATGAAGGATATTTGCATTTTGCCACTCTGGCTTATTAAGTTGCTTGTATATATTTAATGCCATAAGTGCAATCATGCCTTGTCCATTTGGAGGGATTTCCCATACATCGTATCCTTTATAATTCGTAGAAATTGGTTCTACCCACTCAGGTTTGTATGTTGCTAAATCTTCTTTGGATAAGAAGCCCCCGTGTTTTTTCATGAAATCTTCTATTTTAGTAGCAATTTCTCCTTCATAGAAGTCTCGTGCATTTGATTCACCAATTGCTCGTAATGTTTTAGCATGATCTGGAGAGGACCAAATTTCTCCGATTTCAGGAGCTCTCCCATCCGGTGCAAACGTCTCAAACCAAGCTGCAAATTCCTCTGTAGTAAAAGTACTTTTGAACCTTTTATATGCCCCTTTCCAGTACTTACCAAGGATTGGAGTTAAAGGATAACCTTCCTCTGCGTATCGGATTGCCGGGATGAGCACTTCTTGAAGAGGGAGTTTCCCATATTGAATGGATAACTCGGCCCATGCTGCCGGGACACCGGGAACCGTTATAGGAATAAGACCAAATGCAGGAATAGTTTCATGACCCTTTTCTCGAATTGCTTTTGCAGAAATTGACTGTGGAGCTGGACCCGATGCATTCAAACCATGTAATTTACCTTTTGTCCATACGAGAGCAAATGCATCTCCACCAATCCCGTTGGATGTTGGTTCTACTACCGTCAAAGCTGCAGCTGTAGCTATGGCCGCATCAATAGCATTTCCGCCCTTTTGAAGAATCTCCAAACCTGCTTGTGCTGCTAATGGTTGCGATGTTGCCACCATACCTTTCTTAGCAAAAACAGTATGGCGTTTTGCTTGAAACGGATGATATAAATAATCCATAAGAGTCCCCCTTAATATTAGATAAATTATTATAATACATTTAACAAAGGGAATCTATATGAATATTCGAATAATTAAAAAATAAAGAAAGACATTCATTTAAGAATGCCTTTCAACCATTTAATCTACAACAATTTCACAATTTCTCTGTTGAATGCTGGCAAATCATCTGGTGTTCGACTTGTTACGAGTTGATTCCCACAAACAAATACTTCCTCATCGTGGAAATTAGCTCCAGCGTTTTCTAAATCGACTTTTATCGATTTATACCCCGTAGCGTCACGCCCCTCTAATGTTTTAGCGGTAATGAGAAGCTGTGGTCCGTGGCAAATTGCGAATACAGGTTTTTTATCATCCATAAACGCTTTAGCAAAATTAACGAAGCGATCATCTGCTCGTAAGATGTCCGGCGAAAAACCGCCAGGAATAAATAGTGCATCAAAATCTTCTGGCTTTACATCATCGATACCATAGTCCACCTTCAAATTCGCTTCACCTTGTTTACCTGTCACTTCATTTCCTGCTTGTTTTTCAATAATGAATACTTCATGACCAGCGTCGTTTAATGCTTGTGCTGGACTCGTATATTCCACGTCTTCAAACATATTTGTAACTAATGTTGCTACTTTAGCCATTTCGTCACTCCTTATCTGTTTGTCTCTCTCTCTTGTTATTCCACAAAAGTATCTAAACTAAACATTCAAATAAGAAGTAAAAAAAAAAAAAAATCCGACATCATGTCGGATTTTTATATATGTTATTCAGCTAAACCCATCTCTGCTTTTACCACTTCGACGATTCGGTTTACATAATTTTCGCATTCCTCTTCAGTTGCAGCTTCTACCATTACACGTACAAGCGGCTCTGTACCAGATGGACGAACTAAAACGCGTCCATTGCCTGCCATCTCCGCTTCCACTACGCTTATGATTGCAGCTACTTTTTCATTTTGCGTTACAGCATGTTTGTCAGTTACGCGAACATTTACAAGTTTTTGTGGGTAAATGGTCATTTCGGAAGCAAGCTCTGAAAGTTTTTTTCCAGTAATTTTCATAATGTTTACAAGCTGTAAGCCAGTTAACAAGCCATCTCCTGTCGTGTTATAGTCTAAAAACACGATATGCCCTGACTGTTCTCCACCTAGATTATACCCATTCTTTTTCATTTCTTCTACAACATAACGATCTCCAACTGCCGTTTTTACACTAGTCATTTCATGTGTTTCTAGCGCTTTATAAAAGCCCATATTACTCATAACTGTGGAAACAACTGTATTTTTATTTAGACGTCCTTGTGTATTTAAATGCTTAGCACAAATATACATAATTTGATCGCCATCTACAATATTCCCTTTTTCATCTACAGCAATTAATCGATCGCCATCCCCATCAAATGCAAGTCCAACATGTGCTCCTTTTTCTAGCACAAATTTCGACAACTCTTCAGGATGTGTAGATCCTACACCATCGTTTATATTCAAACCGTTAGGTGATGCTCCCATTGTGGATAAATCAGCTTCTAAGTCTGCAAAAACATGTGCAGCTAGTGAAGAAGTTGCGCCATTTGCACAATCCAATGCTACATGAAGTCCAACAAACTCTTCATCAACTGTTTGTTTTAAGTATTGGATATACTTTTGTCCACCTTCAAAGTAATCAGATACTGATCCAACACCTGCTCCTGTTGGACGTGGAAGTTCGTCATTTTCAGCATCTAGTAAAATTTCAATTTCTTCTTCTTGTTCATCAGAAAGTTTAAACCCATCTGAACCAAAAAATTTAATACCATTATCTGCAACCGGATTATGAGATGCTGAAATCATTACTCCTGCATCGGCACTCATCACTCTTGTTAAGTAAGAAACACCTGGTGTACTAATTACTCCGAGACGCATTACTTCAACACCAACAGAAAGAAGTCCTGCTACAAGAGCACCTTCCAACATATGACCTGATATGCGAGTATCGCGCCCAATTAAAACCTTCGCACGATTTTCTGTTTCTTTTGTTAGTACATATCCGCCAAAGCGTCCTAATTTAAAAGCAAGTTCCGGTGTTAGTTCTGAGTTTGCTACTCCTCTCACACCATCTGTTCCAAAGTATTTTCCCATTAATCTTCTCTCCTTAAAAACCTGTTGTCCTGCGTATTAAGCTTCTTTTACTGTTAACTTTATCTCGGACGCAGACATTTCCCATTGAACATCTGTAGGGGCATCCATTTTTAACGGAAAAGTATTCTCCCCCACTTGTGCATTTTGTGCTTCTACATATAGAGCAATATTGTTCTTATTTATCTTTTCTAATGCTTCTGGTGTTCCTTTAGCTTTCACAGTAACTAAACCGTCTGTAGGAGCTAGAAATTCACTCACTAGCTGATCGGAAAGTCCTCTAACTTCCACTGTAACTTGCTCAAAAGTTTTTTCACTGACAGCTGATACAGATTCTTCTTTTTCTTCCTTATCTTTATCTTCTTCTGTAGGCTCCTCTGTTACTGGAGCAGGCGTGACATCTGCGGTAACTTTTACTTTGTCGAGCGACATCCTTGTAACTCCATCCGGAATCGCTAACTTCACGTCGAAATCCCCAGATTTTTCTAGCTTACTTATATCTACATCAACAGTCAACTGCTCAAATCTATCAAGAACAGCTCGAGGCCCATATAGTCGTATCGTTTCTACATTAGTAGTCAACCTATTAATCGTCACATCTTGCTTCGGTGAACCCTTTGGTCTTAATACAACAGGGACCTCCTTACTAAGTTCTTCCACTTTTACTTTTACTTGTACTTGTTTTGGTTCCACTGTCACATCTAGTTTGTTTAAATCACGATCCAGAACTCTTACACTCGCTTCTTGATCAAAAGATTTAGTAATTCCTGGATCTCCAACTATAGTTGCTTTTACATAGCCTATGCTATTTATGACACTTTTTGCACCTGTAATTGTAACCATTTTTGGATTGACGTCATAGGACTTAACGATGTAATTTTCTGCTAACAAGCCTTCATTCATATCCGGATCTACTCGGAATTCCTTCGATATTTTTTCTTCAATATTTACATTTACGTATACAGGGTCTATTCGAACCTTTAATTTATCAGAAAAATTTTCATTTGAAATAGCAACTCTATGCTCACCATAGGTTAACTTTCTCAAATCCACAAATACTTTATAATCCTTCATCATTTTAGCGGATAATACTACTTGTGTTGGGCCTTCTATATTTACTGTAACTGTTTCAGGAACACCAGTTACGACTGAGTTTTCATCATCATAATAAACTTCAACCGGTACGTCTCGTAATACATCAATTTGAGTTCCACTAGTACTTGAACCTGTACTCTCTTCTGATTTCACGGAAACAAATAACAGAATAGCTAAAGTTAATGCTATTATTCGTAAGAACCATGGACTATCCATCATTTTATCCATTTTGTTTCCCCCTCCATAACCATTTAGAAGAAGTTACTTGTTCATCCGTTGGTCCAAACCAAAGTCGCTTCAAGTGTGCTTGAAACTCTTCCATGGATAGATTTCTATGGAGATCACCGTTAGATGTCAAACTAACTGCACCCGTTTCCTCTGATACAACAATGGTTATAGCATCTGTTACTTCACTCAGCCCGATTGCTGCACGGTGTCTTGTTCCAAGCTCTTTAGATATAAAAGGACTTTCTGATAGCGGTAAGTAACAAGCGGCAGAAGCTATTTTGTTTTTTTGCACGATTACTGCTCCGTCATGCAATGGGGTATTAGGAATGAAAATGTTAATCAATAACTCGGAGGTGATATTCGCATTTAATGGAATACCAGTCTCGATATAATCCGATAAACCTGTTTCTCTTTCAATCGATATTAAAGCTCCAATTCGACGCTTTGCCATATAACTAACTGACTTGGTCATCGCAGTAATAAGACGGCTTTGCTCTTCTTCTTCTTGTAGAGAACTTCTTGCAAACAATTTCCCTCTACCAATTTGTTCAAGTGCTCTTCTGATTTCTGGCTGGAATATAACTATAATTGCAAAAAATCCAATATTAATTACATTGTCAAGCAACCAACCTAACGTATCCATACCTAAAAAGTCAGTCACTACCCGCGCAATAATAATAACAAATATCCCTTTTAATAATTGAACTGCCTTCGTTCCTCTTATAAGGGTAATTAACTTATAAATAACAAACCAGACAAATAAAACATCTAAAATGTTTACAATTACGTTTACTGGCATTAAATCCGTAAATTGCTCCATAAACGACATGTGGCATCCCCCACTTTTCATAACAAATCCATACTCTGTAAGTATAACATGATAATGAACATTCCGCCTTTATGAAGCAAAAAAGTCTACCTAAAATAAGGTAGACTTCTATTTGAAAAGGTAATTGTAAATTATTTAGTTTCCTCATTTTCAAAAAATGAAACAACCTGCTTGCCCGCATCTTTTATATGGAACCATAGCCAATCAAACACTTCATTGATTTCCTCAGTTTTTCCTGTAATAACTGCTGTAGATGCCATATATTTAGAACCGTTAATGACAGTTAAATTCCCATCCAGCTCACCGTCAATTTGAACATCTCCATTTTTCACAACAAGATCACCTTTCACGACTTGTCCTTTAGGAATTATAACTGTTTCTCCTTTGACAAGTACATTTTCCTGTTTGGTGAAAGAGAACTGCTGCTCCTCATTGAAGTTTGTGAATAGAGCGCTACTCATAAATAAGCAGAACAATGCTGCTGCAGTAATAATGGGATGTTGTCTCAACCATCTACTAACACCAGCATGAGATTTTTCTTTTGGAAGTTTTGCCATAACTGATTTGGTAAAATGAGTAGGTGCCTCTGCACGAGCCGCTCCCTTTACGAAGGCAACTACATCGCTTAACTCATGCATATGGGCCTGACAATCCACGCATGACTGCAAATGAGATTTAAGTTCAAGCTCATGTTCACGGCTAATTTCACCATCTAAGTATTCATGCATAAAGTGAACAATTCGCTCTGGACATGCATTCATCGTGATTCCCTCCTATAAAAAATTAGGCTGTTTACTTAGCTGTTTTCTAAGTGCTTCTCGACCTCTATGAATTCTTGTTTTTACTGTCCCAAGTGGTAATTCTAATATCTCACTTATTTCTTGTAAAGATAATTCTTCCATATATTTCAGGACTATCGCTGATCGATATTTGTCTGGTAATCGACTTATCTCATATTGTATTCGATCCTGTAACTCGAGCTTCATCAGTTCTTCTTCGGGAAGTTCTTCTGATGCCGCTATTTGAGAATACATATTAAGTCCCTCTGTACCTGCAACTTCTGCATCTAAATGATAATCTGGCTTTTTTTTACGAATACGATCTATACATAAATTCGTAGCAATTCTATACAGCCAAGTGGAAAATTTCCTTTTTTGATCAAACGTGTGAATGTTAATATATGCTCTTACAAAAGCCTCTTGTGCTATATCTTCTGCTTCATGACGATTCCCTAACATACGAAAACAAACTTGAAAGAGCTTATGCTGATACAGGTCAACAATCTCCGCGAATGCGTCTTTGTCGCCTTTTAACACTTGTTTTATTCGCTTGTTCACCAACGCATCCATCGTGATTCCCCTCCGCTCCATGCGGCTGTCTTACCTATACGATTAAAGGTAGTAACAGGTTTCATTTATTTTTTCTTTATTTTAATTTTATCAAAAAATCTTCCAATTGTGGGATATTTTCTAAAAGAAAAAGCTAACACCTCAAAAGATTGAACGTCCGATCCATTCCTGCAGAAAAAGCGAAACAACCGACACCTTACCGGACCATAGACGAAGCGGCTCTGCCACTCTCCTGCGGTAAGCTTCAGAAAAAAATGTTATTTTTTCTATACATCTATAAAAAGGCTGTAGATAACTCTTTTTTTTGAGTTTCTCTACAGCCTGAGCAGACACCTAAATGTCTTTTTTACACGTTATATAAGACTTTCCCCAAACAATGATCCCATGAGGGCAACTGCAACATCTGCGGTCTTATTTTTTTCATCAAGTATAGGATTTACTTCCACAAACTCAGCCGAAGTAATTAGGTTTGATGAATAAAGCATCTCCATAGCTAAATGACTTTCACGATAAGTAATTCCCCCAGGAACTGGAGTACCAACACCCGGTGTGTAGATTGGGTCTATTCCGTCTAAGTCAAGTGATAGATGAACTCCATCCACTTCTCGCTCTTGGAAATACTCGATTGTTTGCTCCATTATTTTCGTCATTCCAAGTTTGTCTATTTCATGCATAGAGAACACCTTAATGCCTTTTTCTTTGATTAATTCGCGTTCACCAGGATCTACGGAGCGCGCTCCAATAATTACTACATTTTCAGGTTTTATCTTAGGAGTGTATGAGCGTATTTTTACTAAGTCAGTATGTCCTAATCCCAGGCTCACAGCTAATGGCATCCCGTGTATATTACCTGAAGGTGAAGTCTCTTCCGTATTTAAGTCCGCATGTGCATCGTACCAAATTACTCCAAGGTTTTTATATTTATCTGCTAATCCCGCTAGCGTTCCAATAGCAATACTGTGATCTCCACCAAAAATCAAAGGATAATCACCTTCTGCTATAATTTCCCTTACTTCGTTTGCAAGCTTTGTATTACCCTCAACTACCTCTTCCAAATTACGTAGCTTTGTATTCTTTGACATTTCTTTTCTTCCTATTACTATGTCGCCTTTGTCTTTTACCGTATGGCCAAGTGCTTTTAAACGTTCAATTGCACCTGCATAACGAATAGCGCTCGGTCCCATATCGACACCTCTTCTATTTTGACCAAGATCCATCGGTACACCAACAATAGTTATATTTAATTTATTCATGATTTTATACCCCCAATTATTTATATACCTATTGTAAATCCTAAAGGGCTGTTGGCTCAACCAAGCAAAATCATGAATATTTATTCATAAGCTGAACGAGATGATTTTTCACATCTGCCCACTCACTATCGATTATTGAGTAGACAACTGCATTTCTTACGGTTCCATTTGAACGCAAGCGCTCATTCCGTAAAACACCTTCTTTTACTCCACCTATTCGTTCAATCGCACGTTGTGACTTCACATTTAATTCATCGGTTTTAAATTGAACTCGAATCATTCCGAGATTTTCAAAACAATGTTTTAATAACAGGTATTTACATGTCGTATTAACATGTGTTCGTTGAAACGTTTGACCATAGAAAGTTGAACCGATTTCACACGCATGATTTGCTGTGTCGATTCCATATATACGTGTCGTACCAATTATTTCTTTTGTGTCGGTATGTTCTACGACAAATGCGAGAGCGGTTTTGGCAATGTTCATTTGTCGGATTCCTACTTGTAGCCATTGCTCTAGCTGTTCATAGCTTTCTACTTTATTCAACATAAATTCAAAGATTTTAGGGTTATACAACTCCCATAAATGTTGTATATCTGTTTGTTCTAATGGACGTAATGTCACATCTCCAAATACAATTACTTCTGCCAAATCCAAACACCTCACTTTTTCTTTTATCATAATAGAAAAAGTGAGGTGTTGAAAAGAATTATTTTGTTAATATATCTCCTACGTATAGAGACTGTGGACGAAAGAGAGATGCATCCTCTATCTGTTCTAGTATATGAGCACTCCACCCTACCATGCGTGCTATGCTAAATGTTGGAGTAAATAAAACAGCAGGCATGTCAATTGAACGCATAATAGCCGCTGCATAAAATTCTACATTCGTATATAGATTTCTTCCTGGCTTGTATTTTTCTAATAGTGAAGTAATCTCTTTTTCAGCCTTTGTCGCCAAATCTAGCCAAGGATCAGAGCCTTGCAAACGGACACATGCTTCTCTTAGCAAAATAGATCGAGGATCCTCGGTTTTATAAATACGATGTCCAAAACCCATAACCTTTTCACCATTTTTTAACTTTTCTTCGATAACTGGTCGTATCCTTGCTTCCTCTTTTATTTCATCGAGCAAATTTAATACTTCGGCTGGTGCTCCTCCATGTAATGGACCTTTCATTGTACCAATGGCAGAAGTAATCGCCGCAGGTACATCAGATTCGGTCGAGATAGTCACTCTCGCTGCAAAAGTTGAGGCGTTTAATCCGTGCTCCATTGTTAGCTTTAAATACGTTTCCAGTGCTTTAACCTGCACTGAAGTTGGAGGAGTACCTTGGAGCATCCACAAATAATTTTCTGTATGCGAAAAATCACTATTTTGCTCGATTAACGGAAATCCCTGTTGCTTTCTATAATGCCTTGCAATTATTACTGGAAGCGCACCTGTTAAGTAAATCGCTTGGTCCATCTTGTCTTTTTGTAAAAATTCAGTTGTACCAAATGCAGATATAACTGTTCTCATGGCATCCATAATAGAAACTGTTGTCGGAAGAGTATCGATGATTGTACAGACATATTCCGGTAACTTTCTACCTTTTATTAGTTTTTTATGGAATTCCTGCAGTTCATTCTCCGAAGGTAAATCGTTATACAATAAGAAGTAAGCAACTTCTTCAAATGAATAATCTAGTACTAGATCTTTTACGTCCATCCCACGATATCTCAATACTCCTTTGTCACCATCGACCAGACCAACTTTTGTATGCACTGCAACTACACCTTTTAATCCTTTTTGAAACATATTCATACCCCTTCCTTTTCTTTAGTATAAGAAAGTTTTATAATTAATAAAATTAAATAATTTAAATGAAGTTGATTATATTTTTTAATTAAAAGGAGAAGAAAAATGGAATATCAATGGTTGAAGACTTTTATTGTCGCTGCCGAAACATGTAATTTTAGAAAAGCGTCCGAAAAATTACTAATTTCTCAGCCTGGCGTCACGGTTCATATAAAATTATTAGAAGAATATTTAGGGATTTCTTTATTTGACCGAACAAACAGACGCGTAGGTTTATCTGATGCTGGTAAATTGTTTTATGAAGAAGCTGTTCTACTTACAAAGAACTTAGAAGAAAGCGTGCATCGATTACATGCTTTTACTGAAGGATATACCCACAAGTGGATTATCGCCATTTCTCCCTTAATGGCGGAAACCATCTTGCCCTACATATTACGTTCATTTATGGACAAACATCCGGACTTGGAAGTATCTATAAGAGTTGAAGAATCTAATGTCATTGAAGATTTAGTATGGAAAGGAGATGTTCATATTGGCATCTCAGCACTAGAGGCTACACGGAAAGAAATACAATCTATTGAGCTCTATGAAGATCCTCTTATATTTGTTGTTCCTTCCGATGGGTATGACGAGGAATCGGGACCTATCGTGAATCCAGAAGAATACTTATCCAGCAATTATTTGTTCACTCATCACCATCCAGTTGTGTGGGATACACTTCTTTTACAGCTGCGCAAGCGAGTGACTAACATACGAACAATGAAAGTTACGCAGGCACATATAGTAAAACGCTTTATTCAAGAAGGCTTAGGTATTTCATTTCTTCCACAATCCATTATCAAAAGAGAATTAACCGAAGGCCGTGTGATGAATGTACCTTTCGAGTTATTTCCACTTCCCAAAGTAAAAACATTTTTATTACTTAAAAATAGGGGAGATCTCGAGCAGGAGTTTATAGAAAAAATATCTAACTACTATTTTGGATAATTAATTTTACGAGGTGATTAAATGAAAAAGAAACTATTTTTAATTAGGCATTGCCAAGCGGAAGGGCAGGAAGCAGACGCACCCCTAACCGAAAAAGGTTACAAGCAAGCGTTTGAACTTGCTAGCTCCTTGAATAACATTCGTGCAGACCAAATAATTTCAAGCCCTTATTTAAGAGCTCGACAAACGATTGATCCATATGCAAAGGATAGAAATCTAGAAATTAAAATAGATACACGTTTATCAGAACGTGTATTAAGCACGAGTAACCTGCCAGACTGGCTTGATAAGTTAAGGAATACTTTTGATGATATGGACTTAAAGTTAGAAGGCGGCGAAGCTAGTAGTGAAGCACAGGCACGAATAGTGGAAGTTGTGGAGGAAATCTTAGATAGTAATATAGAAAATACGGTTATCGTGACACATGGAAATATTCTGTCCTTACTATTGAGACACTACCAGGATAATTTTGGCTTTGAGCAATGGAAGAGTCTAAGCAATCCAGATGTATTTTTAATGCAATTCACCAATGATGAATATTCAATTCACCGTGTTTGGAAAGAATAATGAATATAGAAAAAAGGGTATTCCATATGAATGGAATACCCTTTTTTTAGATGGAGCCTAGCGGGATCGAACCGCTGACCTCCTGCGTGCAAGGCAGGCGCTCTCCCAGCTGAGCTAAGGCCCCGAAGTTAAAACAGTGTTGGCTGGGGTACCTGGATTCGAACCAGGGCATGACGGAATCAAAATCCGTTGCCTTACCGCTTGGCTATACCCCAATAAACTGGTGGAGGGGGACGGATTCGAACCGCCGAACCCTAAGGAGCGGATTTACAGTCCGCCGCGTTTAGCCACTTCGCTACCCCTCCAAAGCTATATAAAAAATAAAATGGTGGAGGATGACGGGCTCGAACCGCCGACCCTCTGCTTGTAAGGCAGATGCTCTCCCAGCTGAGCTAATCCTCCTGGGTTATATAAATTCACGATAAGCTTTCACATCTCTGCGTTTCTATCGTTCATTTGTATTCTTGACCTGCTTGCTTCTCCTGATTTATGAATAAGGGTCAGTCAAAACTGGACAAGAATAATAGTAACATATTTATTCTACTAAGACAAGTAGTTCTAAGTAGTTTGTAAAATTTCTACTCCATATGTAAGCTTCCAAGCGGATTCGAACCGCTGACCTCTTCCTTACCATGGAAGCACTCTACCTACTGAGCTATGGAAGCATAGACAAAAAAATGGCTCCGAAGGTAGGACTCGAACCTACGACCGATCGGTTAACAGCCGATTGCTCTACCACTGAGCTACTTCGGAACGGATGATATTTAAAGTACAAATATAATTATAGCAATCCTTTGTTAAATTTCAAGTATATATTTAATAAATACCTAACAATTTCTCAGCTTTTTTCATGCAATTAATTATTTCCTAAGAAATAATTTTGATAGATCGCTTGAATAAATTGTAAAGTGGTTAAGGGATTACAATTAATGGCAGAACGAGACTAAATTTGCTTAATTCACAACTATTAAAGTTAGATTCGAGACCATTTCTTTCGATACGAGACCATTTCAGGTGAATCCGAGACCAATCTTGTTATATATGGATAAGGGAGACTAATTTGTCTTGGAGAGCAACCAAATGAGTCGTATAAGCGACTAAGGATAATCTAAAAGCAATCAATTTGATAATGAAAGCGACCATTTCTCACAATAAAGGGTTCACTTTCTCTGAGATGACCCATTTTTTCTACTGTCCTACGCTGCGAGTCTCTCTTCCTTGCTTCCTCGAACTCTTTGTTCCTCTACTTTCTCGCAAGTTTATTATAATTCTTTGCCTTCGGCTTTTTTAGTACAACAAAAAAAGCCACCACCGATTACTCGGTGACGACTTTTCAATTGCCCAGCGACGTCCTACTCTCACAGGGGGAGACCCCCAACTACCATCGGCGCGCGAGCTTCACTTCCGTGTTCGGGCTGCAAAAGCAGATGAACGGCAGATTTCTTCGTCAGCCGCGGTCGTTCGATTCTCGCGTATATCATACGCTGCGAGTCTCTCTTCCTTGCTTCCTCGAACTCTTTGTTCCTCTACTTTCTCGCAAGTTTATTACAATTCTTTGCCTTCGGCTTTTTTTCTAGTACAAAAGAAAAAAGCCGCCACCGATTGCTCGGTAACGACTTTTCTATGCCCAGCGACGTCCTACTCTCACAGGGGGAGACCCCCAACTACCATCGGCGCTGAAGAGCTTAACTTCCGTGTTCGGTATGGGAACGGGTGTGACCTCTTCGCCATCATCACTAGACCTTGAGTT
>NZ_JAQMHQ010000017.1:0-43618 GCF_042055255.1 Psychrobacillus sp. PGGUH221 | reverse complement strand
AAGCTCCACTACTGTTTGTTTAAATTCTTGGTTATAACGTTTTTGACTCATAATACAGACACGACCTTTCGTTAGTTCAATTTTATTGACTTAACCAAGATGTGTCCATAAATCTATTCTACATTCATTACTTAAAGATTTCTTATGCTCAAACGATTTAAATATGTTAACAAGAGTAATGCCTATTGTCCTTAAAGTGGTGGGTTGTTCAATAAAGTAAAACGTTATTATTGAAAAAACAAATTTCTTTAGGAGGGAGAATATGAAGTTTTTAAGGTACTTTTATACAATTTTAATCTTGTTGAATTTTTTTCTTTTAATAACTGGATGTACAGAAAATGAAGCTACATCGACAGAAGAGTATTTAAAAATAGAAGGTTATATACTAGAAGTTGAAGAAGGAAGAATATTGGTTGCTAAAGAAATTACTTCGGAAAAATATGAAGAAATTAAAGATAAAACAATTGGCGAAATTCAGGAGTTGGATAATGAAAGGATTTCACTTATCTTCCTAAGTTATAAAGATACAAGTAGCTTAAAGATAGGTCACAAAGTGGATGTATGGGATGATGGTGGTATTAATGAATCATATCCTTCTCAAGCTGGAGCAAAAAAAATAGAGATAAAAAATTAAAAATTTCTTGTTCAACTAACGGGTGTTTTAGTTAAACAAGACCATTATTTCGATGGCATATTTAAATGTCCCAAACATCAATTTGGTTTCGACGATCCATTGATAAATGTTACTCTTCAACTAACACGGCAGGATAGTTCAATAAGTTTGTTTAAGTAAATGTAAGTACTAATATTAAAAATATCTGAAAGAGGGGTTTCTTATGCCATTAGAAGAAGGTGTTTTCGAACTGTTAATTGGAGGCTTTTCTGTTGTAATGGGGATTGCAATTTTAACTTTATTGTTACTTTGGTTACAAAAGAAAAATAATAGTTCTGCATATGTCTGGACACTATTGCATCTAATATTATTCTCAGTTGCAGTATATTTTTTCTTAAAGGCTATTTCTTTTGATTATGAACACGTAATGGCATCTGAAGAAAATTCATTTCAAATAGGGGTTGCAGGAATCATTTGGACATTTAGTATGGTTTGTTTGATAATAGGAATCTTTAAATTTTCAAACTCTGGAAAAGTAATTTCTTCTTAAATTAATGGAGGCTTAAGTAAGAACATGGGTTGCTCAGGCAACTCTTTTTTCTTTTAACTAACGAGGTAGTTTAGTTAAATAAGAAAAGAGCATTAGGGTGGATAGAATGTTACAATTAATGAAAAATAATCCATTTTTATTAATAGGAATATAAACAGGGGGAAAATTATGTTTTATTTAGTCATAATATTCGTTGTTATGTTGATTAGCGCAATTATTTTTTATCCTATATTTTATTTTATTCCCATTGAAAAAAGAAAGAGATGCAATCAATTTTTCCTTGTAGTATTGATTTTGTCGTTCTTAACTATTCTGGTAATAAGTCCCTTTATGGTAATAGTACAGCTACAATTATTGTTGATTTTATCTATTATAGTATCTTCGGTTTCATGGATTGGATATCTGTATTCTAAAACAAAACCCGAAATTAAAACTAATGGGAGGGTTAGTTTATTACCGTTCTTATTCAACTAACGAGTGCTTTACGTGATAATGTAGATGAAAGGAGTAAAAATTGATAAAAATAAGATTAGCCACGTCAAACGATCGGCAACAAGTGGTGAATGTATTAAATAAGGCCACGTTGGCTTTGCAACAAAAAGGGATTTGCCAGTGGGATTATCCTTGGGATGTAAATTAAATTGTTAGCGAAATAAAGAATAATTATGCGTATGTATTATTCTCAAATGAGGAAATAGTTGGGACTTTTTGTATAAAGGACATAGATAGTTTAAGTGAATTAACAATTGATCCAAAAAGTAATTATTTGTTTCAAATTGCCCTTCTACCAGAATACCAAGGTAATAATTATGGATCAGAAATAACGGACTTTGCCCGTTCTTTTGCAATTGAAGGAAAGAAGACGATTTATTTAGACTGTTGGGCTGGAAATGAGAAGTTAAAAGGTTACTATTTAAATAATAGGTTCGAGTATTTAGGTGATTTTCCCGAAGAAGATTATTTCATTAGCATTTTTAAATACAACTAATTACATTCCTTATTGTACTAACGGTGCAGGTTAGTTTAATAAGGAATTCTACTGACAAGAGGAATAAAGAGTATTAATCAATATTGGGGGATACTTATGCGTAGTTTTATTATCAATTTGTTAGTTTTTGGACTGTTATTAACTGGTTGCTCCAATGAAGCAAGTATTACAGAAGTCGGAGCTTATATGGCAGAAGATATACCTTTTGAAGATGGAACAGGTAGAGTAACTGTTGCATTTGAGGCAATCGATGACAGTACGATTGATGATGGAATTATTGATGTAATTGTATTAGCAAAAGGATTAAAACCAACTGCAAACTATGAAATTTCACTTGGAGGAGATAATTATGAAGGAGTTGTTTTTGGACCTGAAGAAAATGTAGAGATACGATTTGGAACTATGGTTGGGGGAACTTTATTTCAGCCTAATGAGCAAGGAGAACTATATGTTTCAATGAAGAACCCATTAAGAATTATAGATGGTAAAGAAGTGCGAGTTATTGTCTCAGAAAATGGAAAAGAAGTTTTAAGGACTCAACCTTTTATAGTTTCGAAAAAAACTCCGATATAAAAGAAAGATCAATAGCGTTAAAACCTTTTGGAATACTAATCGAACTAACGAAGCAGTGAATTAATGGGTTATACCAATTTTCAATGGAGGAGTCACTACAAGAAGAATTCTTTGGTTATTTATGTGATATTGAAGAGTGGTAAACCGTTCCTTATATGCTAACATGTGTGTTTCTACAATCGATGACTTTTTTTATGTAAGTAACGAAGAAGTTGCTTTTGAGAAGGAAAATATTAACGAAAGCAGGATAGTAAAATAATACTCAAAGAATACTTCTCGTCATGGAGAATATAAATAGAATAGGAACCTAGATATTTACTTTCTGGTGAAGGGAGAATTTCATGATTAATTTAGTAAATGACAAACTGTATGAAACGAGAAATAACTTAGTAAAGGAGATTACTTCATTAAGTTATTCTCAATTTAATGGTAGGCTTGGTATGGATATGTGGAGTATAGCACAAGTTTGTCATCACTTAGTTTTAGTGGAACAGGCAACAATAAAGGCTATAGAATGGGGATTAAAAAAGGTTGATAATACACAGACAGAACGTAAAAACGTTCATCTTATATTGGATCGAACGAAAAAGTTTAACGCTCCCGAAATCGTTGATCCAGATGTAGAACCATTTGAAGTTCAGTCAATCCTTGATTTGTTAAACGATTCGAGAAAAAAATTTTTGACTTTCCTTAATACAATAGAGGATAAATCGATATTGGCGGAAAAGTCATTTAAGCATCCTGCCTTAGGTGAATTACCACTTGACCAATGGATTGAACAGATATATTTACATGAACAGCGACACACAGAACAAATAAAAGAAATAAAATTACTTTTAGATGCAAGGCACTAAACTTATGATTAACAACAGATTCCTGTTTAAATAGAGGGGAAAATAATTTTTTAGTTATGTAAAATAATATATTTATAGTAACGGGTGCTTTACTTCCAGAGGGAGTAGGGCCTTTTTCATTTTCAACTAACGCAGCAGGTTAGTTGAAGGGGGTATAGATTAAAATTTCAGGGTGCTTTAGTGTAAAATCGTTAATCTGCCTACGCTGCTCTTATTTCTTATTGAACTAACGAAGCAGGTTTAGTCTATATCACCCTATATGTTATGGGGAACGTTAATTAATTAGATACACAAATAACAACTCTAGCTTAAAGTTTAGGAGAGATTGTGAGAGTTAATACTTAAAGTAAGTTTAAGTACAGAACTTCATAATCTCAAGTCATTTAAACCATTATCCAATAACCTCTGATAACCATTATCAAAAAACCAACAACAAAAATCCAAACAAAAAAAGGAGTAGCAAATACCCCTTTTCTTAAACTATTTTACAGTAATATTAGTTTCTAGGATCTACATAATCCGGATAATCAGAAATGATTGCGTCAACGCCCATTTCGAGTAAGAAGTCTGCTGCTTCTTGACTACGTACTGTCCATGAACCAATTTGCATTCCTTGAGAGTGAACTTGATTTACTAATTCTTCTGTCACAATTCCATAACTTGGGTTAAACCAATCCGCATATGTTGAAAATTCTTGTAAAGCTTCAAATGTTGTATCTGCACGGTTAGAAGTTAATACACCGACTGGAACTTGAGGAAGAAGCTGGTCCACTCTTTTCACTGATTCAAAGTTAAAAGATTGAATAATGATTTTTTCATTTTGTGGTTTATCGAGATTTCGTTCTTTTAATACTTCTGCTACTTGTTCTTCAATACCAGGGTAAAGCTCTGGTGCCTTTAATTCTATTAAAATTCCAATTTTTCCATGGTAGCGATCAAGAATCTCTTCAAATGTTAGGATAAGTTCTCCTACAAATTGTTCCCCTTTCCAACTACCTGCATCAAGACTTCTAAGCTGTTCAAATGTTAAATCTCCTACTTTTCCCGTTCCATCTGTTGTACGATCAACTGTTGTATCATGAATCAATACTAATTTACCATCTTTACTTCTTTGAACATCGATTTCAATATAATCGGCTTTCATATCAACTGCTAGATCAAAAGCAGCAATCGTATTTTCAGGAGCATAACCTGTTGCACCACGGTGTGCTACATTTTCAACTTGTTTTCTTTCACCTACTGTTTGGTCTACTGCAAACGCCTGACTGAATGGGCTGAATATTAACGATAAAGCCACTCCTGTACCTATTAATAATTTTTTGCTCATTTTCTCCATCTCCTATCTAAAATATCTTTCAAATTTATTTTAGAAAATGGATGTTAAACTAATATGTAGATATATTTATAGATTAATGAAGTTTGTGTTAACGAAATTTGACCTTTTTCCTTACGTTTTTTTACAAATCTACTAGAGTAATCAGTAGAATAAGTGTACTACATTTCTATATTTTACCAAAACACTCGATTAACTCTTGTATTTCAAAAAACGGGTGTTTTTCCGAAGTAACGATAAAAGTGCAATTTCTTAATTTAAATGTTTAGAAATTGCACTTTTATATTCCTTATACTTCAAAAGAGCACTTAAAATAAGTACAAAATAAATTCTAAAGCAACTTTTGGTCATATTAATTACTGCACTGATTCGAGAGGTATTTACTTAAGGTGAAGATTGATTAATATCCTTTATGTTTCTTTAAAGGTAATATATTTTTGGATATTTATGTTAAAATATTTAATAATATTGTGAATGATACATTTACACTAACGGGGCAGATTAGTTGAAAAAGGAGTTCAGAAGACGATTGGATATATAAACTAATAAATATATTCAGGAGGTAGAGGTGTGAAAAGTTTATTCTATTTAATATTGGGTTCTTTAATAGGATGGCTTATCTGGGGAGTTTTTACGAATGATTTTTCTGTGAATGGCTATAGTTTGCTTTTAATAGGGCTCATTTTAGGGTTCTTAACAGGCAGACGTAATCCCAAAGAAACTACAGAATGAATTAAAACCTTATTCAAAATGGGTGCTTAGTTGAAGATCATGAGTTGCTTAGGCAACTCTTTTTTCTTATTAAACTAACGAAGCAAGTAAGCTGAACAAGCATAAGTGTAATAACTAATTAAAAGGTGGAGTTCTTATGATAGTAAAAAGCAATCGAAATATTTGGATAGAAGCCATAAGAGTGGGAATCTAAAGAATGGGATGTTGAGGATGTAAATACGGATGTCAAGGTAACTCTTCCAGACAATTCTGTTTGGATGGCAACAATTTTTACATACAAAAACATCGAAACCATTAGAATGAAGAATGCAGAGTCGGGAGAATGTATGAACGGGGCATACTTTCAGGCTAGTGATATGGTTTTAATTGATAGTGCAAGCAAAGAAAGAATTTATAAAGTGATTAATTATCTTATCGATAACGGTGAGTTTGAGTCTGTATTCACTAAATATCTAAATGTAGATAGTTAAGAGAGTATTTATATTCATACAATTTCTTCCAAGGATAGAATTAATGAAATACTCTTTTTAAACTAACGGGCGCTTTAGTTAAAAATCATGGGGTTGCCATGGGCAGTTCTTTTACAAAATTGGTGAGGTGAAAAATGAAGAATAATAAAAATAAATCTAAAATTTGAATATACAATATTTAGGCCAACAGGCGAACGTCAAGATTTTCCTCAAGTTTATTTAGTAAAACAACAAGGAACATGTAAGGAGGATAAAATGAAAAAACAAAAGATTGGAAAGATAATTGAAATTATCAGTTTAGCATTACTTTTTTTATATATTCTTTATCCGGCGGGTTATATGAATAATGTGAAACTTGCGAATACAATGTTAATCTTAGGTATGATCCTCTTCTTAGCCAGCATCATAATAACACCAGTTAAGAAAATAGAAAAAAAAACCTAAATATAGAGCAAAATTTTATAAGGTATCAATTGAAAATTATCCTATAAAACACTTTGGAAACAATTTCAATATCTAATGCGTTTATATAAAGTAAATGGGAGATATAGACAAGATATCGGGATACTATTTCAAACAAATAAAAGTGGGTAGGTATTGTCTTTGGAATTTTTTACAACGCAATTAGTAATGATTGCATTATTTATCTTAATAATTCATTCAATCGAAACCTTAGCATATTCAGTACGTTTATCAGGGGTCAAGAGTGAAATTATTAGCATCGGCACTTTCCCTATTTAATGTGATGGTAATGGTTTCAAGGCTAGCGAATATGATGCAACAACCTTTTACAGGAAGTTTGATTGATAATGCACCAAAAGAAAATGCTTTAGAATTTGTCGAGAGTCAGTATCGAATTCTAATTGGTTCTGCAACATTAGGTACGATAATCGGTTTACTATTGTTACCGACATTTATTGCTGTTTTTTCGAGGGCAATCATTCATTTAGCAGAAGAACGCGGTTCGATTCCAGCGTTATTGAAAAAAGGATTTACAAAATCATATTTTAGACGTGCAAAAAAGCATATTCATCTACCTAGATATGCATATTTAAAAGATATGAGCTGGCGTGATATACCGATTAAATTATTTTGTATTAATATTTTGATTACAGCAATTTATACAATTGGAGTTTTATCTGCACTATATGCAGCATTGCTTGCACCTGAACGTGCAACAACTGCTGTTATGGCATCGGGTTTAATTAATGGTGTAGCTACCATCTTGCTAATTGTCTTTATTGACCCCAAAATTTCAATCCTAGCGGATGATGTAATCAACCAAAAAGGGAACTATGTTACTTTAAAAAGTGCCTCTATTATGATGGTAACATCAAGATTGTTAGGAACACTTTTAGCACAGGTGTTATTCATTCCTGGTGCAAAGTATATTGCTTGGTTAACGCAGTTTCTTATGTAGTTTAAAAAAAAATTACATGTAATATTACCTTTATGTAGAAGAGGATGGGGAATATATAATCTGTATAATTGGTTTTAACGCAAACTTTATAACAATTTCTGATGGGGCTATTTTTGTTGATTAGGTTTGAATGATGTATTCTTACTAACGAGTGTCTTTTTTCTTATTGAACTAACGCAGCAGGTTAGTTGAACAAGGACTATATAAATATAGTGTAGGAGATAGACATGCGTAGAGAATTGGCGCACTTTTAGATAGATTATTATTTTTGGGGGATGATGATAGTTTGAAACATGATATATTAAAAGCATTCTTCATATTATGGGGGCTTATATTATTTATTGAGCTACTCTGGTTTGGATTATTGACTAATAGACCTCATTCAACTTCAGGAGTTATCTTTGCTGTCACTGTGATTGCTGTAACCAGTGTATTTGGTTCGGTTGGAATGTATTTATTTAAAAGCTCGAGGGAATAAAATCTAATTCAACCACCGGATGCTTTAGTTGAAAATCAAAGAGTGGTATTAGACTGCTCTTTTCTTATTGAACTAAAGTGGCAGTTTAGTTCAATAGAAATGTTATTATGGGAGCTACTAGAAGTCGTTATTTTATTACCTACGATGTCTCTCTATATTTTGGAGAGTCTGAAGATTTGGATGCGTATGATGATTTAGAAGAAAAAGCAGTACTTGTTTTTCAAAAATGTACGTCAAAAGATGAATATATTTATGCATTAGATTGGCAACATGAATGTTATTGGATAAATCCCAATTTATACATTCAACAAAACGAATTCGATGAATGGACAGTACCGATTTTCCCAAATGGCGATTATTATTTCTTTTTACATAAGGATTTTCAATGGGAATATTTAGGACACCTTTGGGAAAGAACCATAACTATTTTTGGAAAAGAATTGATAAAGGGGTTTGAAAAACACCACCCAAGAATGTTTCAAAAAATATTACGTCTGGGATAATGCAAATCTTGTTAAACTAACAGGTGCTTTAGTTTAACAAGATCATCAATTCGATGTTCTATTCAGTGGTTACCGGAGTAGCAAACATCTACATTTAGCGAACAACCAAATTTAATGGTAAAAAGTATAAAAGAATTTAAAATCTCCTTCAAAGTAGGTGTCTAAATGAGTAAACAATGGTTAGAGTGGGCAAAAAGAATTCAGGCTTTGTCCCAGTCCGGATTGGCATTTTCTAAAGATATTTATGATATCGAGCGTTATGAAGAATTACGTAATATAAGTATAGAAATTATGGCAGAACATACTGAACTGGATATGGATAAAGTTAGGGATTTATTTACAAATGAAACTGGTTACCAAACTCCAAAAGTTGATGTTCGTGGTGTGGTTTTTAAAAATAATCAGATCTTAATGGTAAAAGAAAATATTGATAATAAATGGGCTTTACCAGGTGGATTTTGCGATATAGGGCTATCTCCCTCTGAGAATGTTGTGAAGGAAATAAAAGAGGAATCTGGTTTTGATGTAATACCGATTAGATTAATTGCATTATTGGATAAAAATAAACACTCTCATCCTCCAGAAGCTTATCATTATTATAAGATATTTATAATGTGTGAAATTATTGGAGGGAAACCTACTCTGGGTACGGAGACGAATAATATTAATTTTTTTTCGGAACACAATTTACCGCAGCTTTCTACTAATAGGAATACTGAATCACAAATTAAAACCCTCTTCGAATATTTGAGGAACCCTGAAAAAGAAACGGTATTTGATTGACACTAAAGATATTTTGTATAGAATCTGTTATTTAAAGTGTGGATTCATAGTGTAGCTTTGTAAAAAAGAGTGATTATTTATTATAAAGTTTGTTCATTTATAAAAAGATTGATAATGTGTTTTAACGTTTGATTAAAATCATCTAACCTCTAAGGTTTCTTAGAGATAAGAATTATTTTTTTATGGATATTTATGTTATATCAATATAAAGATTGTGAATAAATGTACTTAAAGTAACGGTTGCTTTAGTTGGACAAGACCATCAATTCGATGGTCTATTTTTACGTCCAAAAAATCAAGTAGTTTTCGGCAATCTATTGTTAAAAGTTACGCTTAAACTAACGTTGAAGTTTAGTTTAACAAGTTTTAATTTATATGGTAAAATAATACAATAGATACTCGGAAATGAGAGAGGTGATAAGTATATGTCAACTATAATTGCATTGTGTACTATATTAATAATAATTGTTTTTTTTGCTATGGCAAAAACGATAAAGGATAGTCAAAGTAATGATAGAGATAAATAATACTTTTTCTAGGATCTCAATTACTTCACTAACGGGGCAGTTAAGTTTAATAAGAAAGCATAGATGAAGGGTTATTAGTGGATCTTTTAAAAGAACGGTTTGTATTAAGGGGAATTATTGAAAATGATTGGAAGATGTGCATAAATACGCATCAGGATTTATGCTCTTTTTGTTGAACTTATTCAACTAATGGGGCAACTAAATTGGATTAGCTAATCAGTTTGAAGTAAAAAGTAAAGGGTGGTGATTTTTATAGAAGTCTTAGGAGTTATTCTATTTTTATGGATTTTTTTATGGTCTATTACAAAAACGTTAGAAAAATTAACAGATAAGATTTTAGAGAAACAAGATAAGCAGTATAAATTATTAGAAGAAATAAAATCGAAATTAGATGATAAATTTGAATAGAAGATTGTGTTTTATAAAAGGCATAATAATGTTTCTCCTAATTTAACTAACGGGAGTTTTATTTCAAGAAGAGGTAAATCCTTTTTTATTCTTCAACTAAAGTAAGGTTAGTTGAAGAAGGGAATTGTTTAGGTGCGTGTTGAAATAGATATTATATAGAAATAATTCAATCTTAGATTTTGGGAGAGGGGGAGTTATGTTGAGAAATGTACTAACTTTATTACTTACAATATTGCTTTTAACAGCTTGTTATTCTAATCAAGAAACTATTAAAGCTACTGGTGAAGGGGACTTATGGAAAGTACATTACATATACGAAGTAACTGAGGAGGAACTCTATAAGAGAGGAGGAATTGAATATACAGGAGATGAAGAACTTCTTTATGTCAATTATTCGTTAGTTACTGACGAAGGCGAACGTAGTGGGGAACGAAAACCTCAAGAAAATCAAACCGCTATAGATTTTGGGAGGTCCAGCAGTAATAACCCTCCAGCTAAAGATGACGCGATTATATCGTTAAATCATGCTTATATAGAAATTAAATGGCGAACTAATACAGGCGAATATGAAGAAAAAATTAACTTGAAAGTTAACTAATTTTGAGTGGATATTATCAAATTTTATTTTTAACGCAACATCTAAAATACCTTATTCAACTAAAGTGGCAGTTTAATTAAATAGAAGAAAGTGAGTTTTTTTACACTTAACACGTATTATTAATCAAACATAAAAGGGCAATCAAAATTAGATTGCCCCAAGAATTATTATTCTTTATCTGGAAACTTTAGGTGTAGTGGTGGAGGAATAAGCCAACCTTTATCTTTGTTTAATCGTAAAAGCTTTGCTCCTAATTGGGCTTTGCTTAAATGGAATTGGCCATACATTAAAGCAATATCTTCTCTAATACACTGACCCATTGCCTTACTGCATGCGACTAAACCTGTGGCACAATCCATTGATAGTGCAGCACTTATTTCAGGATCATTAAATCGTGCACCAGCAGGAATGTCTTCTAGTCTTGCAACTGGCCGTTCAGGTGGTGCAGGTGGTAGTCCAATTCCATTAATTTTTAATATTACTTCAACTTGTTTATTTTCGTCTTTCATACATTGAATCGATTCTTCAATAATCTTTACTAAATCTTTATCACCTGTGTGATTAGCAAAGGTTTGATATGCAGCGATTAATCCGTTGTTTGTAGCTAGATTTGTCCATAAAGCAAATACTTCACCGTAATGTAACGGTTCATCTTTTGGGTTACCACTTAGAACTCCCATTATTGCACTCCCTATCATTCATAATAATTTTTCATTCCAAAATATTATGTGTGTAAATTAGAAAAGTATTCATATAGGGTTTAGAATCAATACTTAAATCACAGTTCGACCAAAGTGTTTCTAAAACATAAAATACCTTTTGCATGAGTTAAAAAAATTATTAGAGAAATTTTTGATAAAACTAGTTGATAATGGGAAGTGATTTCTGTCAAAAAGTTTATTTTAGCAACTTTATTTTTGGTAATTCTATTATTGTTTGCATGCCAGACAAATAAGAACGATTTAGTTTTTGTTGGCGATGGTGAAAATTGGTCCTCCAAAGTATCTGTTAATCAAACTAACGGCGACGAAACATATCAAATTCAGATTAACTACAAAGGATATAACAAACAGGATATTGAAACTTTTACTTACTATGTTGAAACAAAGAGTAACGGAGTAATAGATTTTGGTGAGAATAATGCTACTTTAAATATAGAGGGCATATATCAAAGAGATCTACCGATTTCTAATAGCCCATCTACAAGTATAAAAGATGAGTTAGTAATAAAAGTAGAATGGAATGGAAAAAGCGAAGATTTTACCTTAATAAATGAATGATTTATTACTAACGTGGTGCTTTAGTAAAACATGACCAACATTTGATAGTCTATTTTTCAGTGCTCCATTAAGTAGTTGTTTAAAAGTGTAATGAAAGAAAAATAAATTCTTGGGGAATGGCAAGAGTGTTAAATGTTGAATAGAGAAAAGAGTAATCAAATTTTAATGACTTTACCAAAAGAAGAAATAGAAAATACCTATAAGATGGCTCTGTTTTCTAGTTAAACTAAAGCAAAAGGTTAGTTAGAAAGAAGACTAAAAAAGTCCAACAATTATGTTGAACTTATTATACTTGTTACAAATTTTCAAATTGAAGGTATTCTAAAATATTTCCGAAGGGGTCTCTAAAACTAATATATTTTCCCGGTGGACAATTAGTTGGTTCATCTATAATAAAATTTACTTCTTTCTCTTTTAAGAATTTAACTTTTTCATAAATATCTTCCGTTCGCAATCCTAAAACAACTCCAGAAATATCTTGATTATAGGTTGCATTATCTTTCTCCTCTAAAACAAGTGGTAACTCCTCATGTACTAGTGATACAATCTTCGTACCATACTGTTTGTTTAATTCAAAACCTAAAGTATTCGTATAAAAGTCAATTGCTTTGATTAAATTTGGCACATAAATGCTTATAACACAAACTTGATTTTTCATATTAGTCCTCCTATTTTCGGTATTAATAGCTGTATTCTACACTATTAATAATTATCCTTTTTTTAAAAAACATTTTCACTTTATTTTTCATTAAACTAACAGGTCAGGTTAGTAGAAGAAAAAAATTTGAATATTCTTTCGAAAAATATTGAATTTTACATTCGAAGTATGTATTGTTTAAATTAAGTCGACTAATAATCTAATTGGGGGTACTTAATTGAAGTATGTAAATTTAGATGAACCTGAGTCAGTGTCAATAATAGTAGAAACATCTCCTGTTTGGGAAACTATCCTTGGGATTGCTGGTTACACACATGGTCAAATAAGGCACACTTTTGATTTAGATCAAAGGTGGGAGTCATCCACAATGCCAAATACGCTTAGAGAATCATTAAAGGAAATCCAAAAGACTAATTTCTGGTACAGCTTAATCTTGTTGCAGGACAAGTATTCAGCACAAACGATAGAGGAATTTTCTAACAACATGTTAAATATGGATAGAAGAGAGTTTTATGAAACACTACTGCCCTATAAAGACCGCAAGAGTGAAATTATTCGAAAGGAACTGATTAATAAGAAAGATCAAAGCGGGAACTTTAAGGAATATGCTTCCTATTTTAAGGGTCACGATTATTTAGAAGGATATGTTCTTAATCTTGAACGGTATTCACAAAGTGAACTTATCGAGAATTTTATTAACGTACTGAACGAATGGTTTGATTGGATATCGAAGTTTGACGAGTGGACAAAGTGGAATAGAGCAATAGATTTTGAAGGGAAACAATATCATTCTATAGATAAAACAAAACCAATTGAGGCCATTGAAATGATTACCGGCGGAGTTGAATATTTTCCTGAACCATCAGTTTGGACGGTAAAGCTTATTCCTCAAGTGTCTTATCGTCCTTGGACTTTAACAGTACGAACACCTGAGACGAAATTATTTTTTTATCCCTTGAAGGAAGAATATTTTTTGGAACCAGGCATTCCTCCAATGGAATTGATTCGTGGACATAAAGCATTAGGTGATGAAGTACGACTGAAGATACTTTACCAATTGACGAAAGGTGCAACTTCTTTACAAGATTTAAGTATACAATTCAATGTTTCTAAAACAACCATTCACCATCAGCTTTCCTTATTGAAAGCAGCCAAATTTATTCAAGTAAACAAAGGAATTTACACAATCAATAAAACTCACATTAATGCTTTCTCTGGTCACCTTAGTAAATTTCTTGGTGAAAATCAATGAGAAAGTTTTCAAAATCTTTCCAAGCACTATGGGTTGGTCAAATTGTATCTGAATTTGGTGGTGCTGCAGGCGGGATTATTAATGGGTTACTCCTGTATGAACTTACGGGATCCAAAGAATGGATGGCAACTATTTGGTTAATTTATTTTATTCCATCTCTTCTATTACAAAGTATAAGTGCACCTTTCTTGAATCATGTTGTGAAAGAAAAAATGCTTCGAAATATTCAGCTGGTACGAGCTGGAGCATACTTAATTCCTCTTGCGGGGTATCTGATTGGTTCAGAAATTGGAATAATGATTGGGTTGGTTTTGCTCCAATGTGTGTTGGGTTTGATGCAACCGATATACGCAACCCTTTCCTTTTCTTTAATTCCTGAAATATGTAAGGAAGATGAACTTGTTGAAGCAAACGGTTTGTTGGACACTACACTCAGACTTATGAGTATTATCGCTCCAGGAATTACATCTTTATTACTTTTGATTATTCCGATGCAATATATCTATTTAGTGTCTTCTCTCATGTTTTTGATAAGTTTTATCTCACTTTCCAGAATGCCTGTTATGAGTATTAATAAAATGGCAACATGGTCAAAAAAGTTTTGGTGGGAAGAACTAAAAGAGGGATACAGAGTTTTCTTTAGTTTTCCCCTTCTGCTTAGACTAACTGTACTATCATCAACAGTTCAATTTGCTGTAGGAGCTACGATGGTTTTAAGCATACCCTTTATACAAGGGGAACTTGGTGGCCAACCATGGCAATATGCAATATTTAAAGGTGCTTTTCCTGTGGGTTATATTTTAGGTACGGTACTACTTTTAAAAATACCCAAAACTCCATCGGTTATGTACCTAGGATTACTTGGTGGAGGATTATCGTTTATTCTTTTATTCTTTGTACAAACAATTCAATTCGCTTGGTTATGTGAATTAATGGGAGGGCTATTATTTCCTCTTTTTAATGCACAAAGTGCCGCCATTTTCCAACAAGAAGCTCCTCGTAATCGTTTAACTCAACTAAGTGCTGTTCGTCTTTTTATATTTAGAGTATCTATGCCTGTTGGGATATTATTTGCTTCATCAGCTTTTTTCGATATTAGCACTCGGAGCATGTACCTCATTATCGGTTTATCAATTGTACTTCCTGCCATGTTTTTCTTAATTAGTTCAATTAACCACTTAAATAAATTTTTTATTCGTGTAAAGGAGAAATAACAATCAGCTTTATATTAAAAGAGCGTTCTTAATGTTTTACGCTCTTTTTGTTGAACCTTTTGAAAAGATGAAGAAGCATTTGCTATTTGGGGAAATATAGCTAAAAACTATTCTCATGAGGAGTGGTTTAATAGAAGAACATTAGTACAAAAACAAGTTGGAGAAGTATGAGAAACATTTATACAATATGTGTTGATTATAATATACAAAAATCAGGAGGTAATTATATGGGAAAATCTATAAATTACACGATAGAACCCCCTAATAATTTTGAGCAATTACTAACCTTATATGAATCTTTAGGTTGGAATTCACTTAAATTAACAAGTAATGATTTGGAGCGAATGTGCAATCAAGGTTGGTATGCGATTTACGCATTTGATGAAAAACAATTAGTCGGTATGGGACGTGTTATTTCAGACGGTGTAATAACTGGATTAGTTTGTGGATTGTGTGTTCTACCAAGCTATCAGTCAGAAGGAATCGGCAAGGAAATGGTGAATCGAATAATTCAACATTGTGAGCAAAATCGGGTAATTCCTCAATTAATGTGTGTGGAAAGTTTAGAACCATATTATGAAACTTTTGGGTTTAGGAAATTCACTATCGGGATGTCAAAAAATATAAATAGATAGCTTTAATTTGATTTCTTGATTTAACTAAAGGATGTTTAAGTTAATGGGGTTGCTTAGGCAACTCTTTTTTCTTATTGAACTAAAGAGGCAGTTTAGTTAAAAGGAGTATTTTGAAATGTTATTGAATAAGTTAATATATGTAAATTAACATTAGGTTTGGTGTTTTAAAGGAGGTTGTGAACTACAACTTGAAAAGAAGATTGGAATACTACGTTCTATTCAAAACATGCTTTCAAATCTATTAATAATTTCTGATGAAAAGATAAGTAACTAGTTACGTTTTTTCATAAACTAAACAGAATCAGCAATAAAAAAGGGGATATAAAAATGAGTTTACAAATTTATAGCAAAAAACGTTCTATACAAAGTTATCTTTTTGAAAAATATCTAACTTTGCGAAATACAAAAAAGGGTTTTTCCACTATTGAACATACCTCGCAGTTCGTAAAACAAAGGGGAACTGAAAATATTAAGCCATATGTTATAGGAAATGTTAAATTTGCCAGCGATATTAAGGAGCAAGTAATTGAGGACATAAAGGTTTTTACATTAAATGACCAAAAATCTTTGAAACAAAAAGTGATTCTCTATATACATGGAGGTGCCTGGACTAATCAACCTTTAATTTTTCACTGGAGGTTCATGGATAAAATGGCTCAATCATTAAATGCAAAAATTATTGCTCCTATTTATCCTAAAGTACCTAATTTTAATTATCAGCACACCTACCCAAAACTCTTAAACCTATATAAAGAAATCCTTGGAACCGTTGAAAATCCTAAACAACTGACCATCATGGGGGATTCGGCAGGAGGAAATATATCACTTGGTTTGGCACATCTCTTAAAGACGAATAATATACCTCAACCAAAAGATATCATTTTGTTATCTGCATGTGTTGATATGGGGCTTGATAACCCTCTAATACCTGAATATGAAAAAAAGGACCCAATGTTGGCTATTGGAGGAATGGAAGTGATTACAAAGATGTGGGCAGCTGATAAGAATATAGATGACCCATTAATTAGTCCAATCTATGGTAACTTTAAAGGACTTGGGAAAATCACTCATTTTATTGGAACACACGAAGGTTTATATCCAGATGCTATGAAACTTGATGAAAAACTAACAGAGCAAGGAATTGAAATCAATACATTTGTATATCCAAAAATGAATCATGTGTTTGTTGTAATGCCAATCCCTGAAGCTAAAGATGCTCAACAAAAAATTATTGAGATTATTAATAACTAATTGAGGAGAGCGTACATTAATAATCTTATGGATTTCGGTGGATTATCAGCATTGACACCTCATAACCATTTTCATTCTCTGTGGTGAAGCGCGATTTTGTGTTGCATGAATGGCTAACGGGTGCTTTAGAGAAAGAACATTGGGCTGGTAAGATGGCTCTTTTTCTTATTGAACTAAAGCAGCAGGTTAGTTCAATAAGAAACGTGGTAAAAATAAAAAAAACGTACAAGGTGCTTATAAATTTAACTAGTGTGTTGATCTAATGAGGATTAATGCACTTTTTATTGAATTTCAATTTATATAATGGCACAACTACAATTATTGGACTTTCACATGTTAATATTGCATGGTTACTTTATCACGCAACCATGCAATTGCATATGCTTGACGAGCAACCGTAGAGTTGCTTATACTAAATATATGAATTGGGACAACGAAGCTATATTCAAAGCACTTGGCGACTCGACTCGACGGCTAATATTAGACGAACTTTCCGAACGCAACGAGCAGACCTTGTATGAACTAACGGTACGTCTTATTACGAAGCACGACCTTTCCATTTCGCGACAGGCGATAGCTAAACATCTTTCTGTATTAGAAGATGCAGAGCTCGTAAAATCAAAACGAAAGGGTAAATATCGTGTGCTTATCTTCAACAACGAACCACTTAAAAATTTGCTGAAAGGATGGATAGAGTAATTTTATATAAAATATTTCTGAAGAATGTATGGTTTTTTCTGCTTGTTGCCAGATTGTTAGCAGAGTCCCATACGTCGCAACTATCAAAGGAGGCAAAAACATTATGAAAATCATTGTTACCAGTATATTCGTAGAAGACCAAGATAAGGCACTAGCATTTTATTCAGAAATACTGGGATTTGTAAAAAAGCATGACGTTCCCACAGGAGAATTTAGGTGGATAACGCTTGTTTCTTCCGAGGATCAAAAAGGTACCGAGCTTTTACTTGAACCGAATAACCATCCAGCCGCAAAAGAGTATCAAAAGAAGTTATTCGCTGAAGGCATCCCAGTTACAATGTTTGGCGTTGCAGATATTCACGCAGAGTACAAACGATTAATGGAAAGTGGCGTGAAGTTTACTATGGAGCCGACAAAAATGGGCGAATTCACAATAGCTGTCTTCGACGATACATGCGGCAACCTTATTCAGATAATTCAGCAGTAACTTTATGACGAAATAATCTATATTCTGAACGACTTTATTGGTAAGTTTTAAGTACGTTGATGTTTTATATCAAAATTAAACATTTTTATGCTAACCCTGTCCTAATTTTGGGACAGGGTTATACATGTTTAAAGTTTAAAAATAAATGACAATGTTATCATACTACAATAGAAATGTAACATTGTGAATGACTTCACTTAAATTAGGGACATGCATAGTTTTTGTCGAGATTGTATAACTAATATACGAAAAATAATATGTTAAAATTTGTTACAAAATTTGTTTGGAGGAATAATTTTGACAGTAGAAAAAAGTTTAAGGGTTTGTGAAAAGGGACATAAGTATTACAAAAGTAGTGAATGTCCAAGTTGCCCAACCTGTGATAAAGAGAATAAGCCTAAAAGTGGCTTCCTTTCGAAACTTAGTTCACCTGCAAGAAATGCATTGGTTCACGAAGGGATTGACACTTTGCAAGAACTATCCAAGTACACTGAAAAAGAAATTTTAAAAATTCATGGTATTGGACCAGCTTCCTTACCTATTATGAGAACTTCATTAGAAGTAGAAGGGTTATCATTTAAAGAATAAATAATTTAAAATACGTGACGTACTTTACTTAACAAACGGGTGCTTCAGTTGAGCAACAAAAATAATAGTAATCTTAACTTAGGCTGGATCCAATATGGGTCCAGTCTTTTTGTTTCAATAGTTCTTCATCCTCTTTTCTACCAAGGATTCATAAAAGAAGTAAATAAAAATAAAAATGGGTTTGACACAATCAACTACTTTGTAATACTATATAGTAGTACTCAGTATTACTAAGTAGAGTGTTAGGAGGATATATGAAGGATTTAACTGAAATGCTTAAAGGTGTTCTTGAAGGAGTGGTGCTTCAAAAGATTCATGCTGGAGAAACCTATGGCTATGAAATAACAAAGTACCTAAATGATTTGGGTTTTGAGGATATTGTGGAAGGAACTGTCTATACCATTCTTGTTCGAATTGAGAAAAAAGGGCTCGTAGAGATTGAGAAGAAGAAATCTGAACTTGGACCTGCGAGAAAATTCTACAAGCTAAATGCTAAAGGGGAGGAAGAATTAAAGGAGTTTTGGCAACGTTGGATATTCTTAGAGGAAAAAATGAATGAAATAAAGGAGCAAAGAAATGTTTAAGAAGATGATCCAAGAAAAACGAGAATTTCGTGCATACCAAAAAAGAGTAAATGAATTACCGGAAGAATACAGAAAAGCGATGAAAGCTATTGAAAGTTATATGTGGAATTTTGCAAAGGGAGGAAGCATGCTAGAGCTTTTACGCAATATTTTAGAGATGTTCGAGAACAGTGTTACGGATGGCTTAAGTGTGCGAGATGTAGTCGGAAATGATATCGCTGAATTTGCGGACTCCTTATTAGCAGAATTTCCAGAAGAAACATGGATGGACAAAATGAGAAAAAAATTAAGGGATTCTATGAAATAAAGGAGAGATAGTCATGAGTACAATCGTCCTAGAAATCAAAAATACTAAAAAGAGTTATAAAGGGAATGAAGTTTTAAGAAATGTCAATATTACGGTTAAGGCTGGCTCGATTTATGCCTTATTAGGGGCAAATGGAGCCGGGAAAAGCACCCTATTAAAAATTGTTACAGGACTATTAAATAGCGATGGTGGAAAGGTAACAATTAAAGATATTGATGTTGGTGACAATCCGGTGGCAGCACAAAAGCTATTTAGTTTTAGTTCGCAAAATACCACTGTTGACGGCGTGCTTACTGGATATGAAAATCTGCACCTAATTGCAAAATTGCGACATAAACTCAATCCGAGAAAGGTCGCCGAGGGTCTGTTAGATAAATTTGATCTGACAGAAGCGAAAGATAAAGCTGTCTCTACTTATTCAGGAGGAATGCGTCGCCGTCTTGACTTAGCCATGAGTTTAGTTGGGGATCCAGAAATCATTTTTCTGGATGAACCTACTACTGGATTGGACCTGAAAAGCAGGCAGGAGCTTTGGAATACGATTAAAGAAATGAAATCCCAAGGGAAAACCATTTTATTAACGACTCAATATTTAGAGGAAGCAGACTATTTGGCTGACCAAATCGGTTTTTTACGTGAAGGTGAAATTGTTGCCAATGGCACTCCAGATGAAATGAAACGTTTGGCAGGAGCAGATAAATTACTTCTTGTATTTAATAATCTTCAAGATACTGAAAGGGCTTTAAAACTTTTGGTATCTTATTCTCCTATCAAAAGAGCAGATTGTGAGATTTCCATAGATTTAGATGAAGAAATCAAAACGACCTTGAACGTATTGAATACCCTAACAACTGAAAAAATTGAACTCAAGATGTTCAAAATGATTACTCCAACTCTTGATGATGTATTTATGACACTTACGAAAGGATGAAAATTATGAATGTTTTTCAAAATTTAAGTGACACATTAACGCTTGCAAATCGGATCATTAAACATAATATACGTAGTGTCGACACGCTTATTACCGTTGTTGCGATGCCTGTTATGATGTTATTGGGTATGGTTTTTATATTTGGTGGAGCCATCCAAATTCCAGGCGTAACCGAGGATGAGTATATTAACTATATCCTTCCTGGAATCTTATTAATGACGATTGCCACTGGCTCTGCTTACACTTCGTTACGAATTAATTTGGATAAAACATCAGGGATGTTCGATCGATTTAAGTCAATGCCTATCGCAAAGTCATCCGTATTAGGTGGTCAGGTGGTTGCGTCAGTTATCTTTATGATAGTTTCAATTCTAGTTGTTTTGATAGTAGGATTTATAGCTGGATTTAGAAGTGATGCAACATTTTTAGAATGGTTACTTGTAGCGTTGTTGATTGTTCTTTTTTCTCTTGCATTAACATGGATTTCAGTTCCTTTTGGTTTAGCTGCGGGAAGTATAGAAGGAGCTAGTTCTTTTTCTTATATCTTATTGATGCTACTGTTTGTCAGTTCTGCATTTGTACCTGTCGAAGGAATGCCAAAGGTAGTTCGAATATTTGCGGAAAATCAACCAATGACACCGATTATTCAGACCATTAGAAATCTATTAGACTCGCAGGCTGTTGGGAATGATCTTTGGCTGTCGTTCGGTTGGATGGTGTTAATAATATTGATTTCATATATTTTTGGATTAAAGGTTTATGGAAGAGTCTAAAGTGTCATTGCTGCAAATTAGTCGTTGCTATTATAAATATTTAGTATCGAAACAGCAAAAAATATAGTGGAAATAATAAAAGTGATCTAACCGGCTTTAGTTCTATTTTCCATAGGGCTATGGCCGTTTAATAGTTTTTGAAATAATATACTTTTCTAATTCGATTTTAAAATGCTCCATACTTTCAAACAACACTAAATAGAGGAATTCCGATTTCATAATGCCAGCTTTAATACTTTCCTATGTATTAACTACGATAAGATAGAGCCTAACATAAGGCTCTTAATTTTTTTAGGAAGAATATTAATGAAGATTATAAAGTGAGGGTAAAAAAGAATGAGTAATCACTAGTACCCCTTTATGAATTTAAAGTTGTAGTATAAGAGTATTTAAATGCAGCATTGTCATATCGATTAACCGTATTGAGCTGTTTATACAGCTCTTTTTCTTATTCAACTAAAGCAGCAGGTTAGTTCAATAAAGACTGAAACAATCGTTCATATCAAACGTCTAACTCAGTTAAAGAAGGTAATTGGATATTTATGTTTAAAATATAATAGAAATAGCGAATGGATTTACTTAAATTACGTAGCAGGATAGGAAAGTAATTCACAAAAAAAGAGGGATAGAAAATGGATTTATTACTTTGGGTAACTGTTGGTTTCATCATAATCGGATTTGTTGTTCTCGTTTTTATCAAAAGAAATATGGAAAGTAAGAAAAGTTCAACTACCGAATCCATAGTTTGCTGGATAGTGGGAACCACAGCTTGGGGGGTAGCGAGTATTTTTCTAATTGGTTGGTGGTTTAGTAAAATTTAGAAGTTTTTGGGAATAGTTTTAGAGGGAAGTAGTTCATTTTTTGAAGAAATGTTCTTAAACAAACGGGTGCTTTAGTTAAAGAAGAACATTATTATATGTTCTAATTTTATGATAAATATCAAGTATATTTCGATGAACATATGTGAAATGTACACTTAAACTAACGCAGCAGGTTAGTTAATAACGAATGGATGTTATACTTTAAAGGAATTATAAAAATTCGAAGTTCAGCTATTTAATTAAAGTCTAAGAATATATTAGTGAGGTATTCAAAATAATGATGAAACTAGTACCCCCTAAGCCTTTTTTCTATAAAGGTGGAGAGAAAGCCGTTTTACTATTACATTCGTTTACAAGCAATACGAATGATATGAAAAAGTTAGCGAAGTATTTGCAAGAGAACAATTATTCTTGCTATGCACCATTATACAGTGGGCATGGTTTAACACCTGAAGAACTTCTCACATATAGACCGTCAGATTGGTGGCAAGATGTACTAAACGGTTACCAGTTGTTGAAGGATGAAGGTTTTGAAAAAATAGCTGTGATTGGTCTTTCTCTTGGTGGTGTGTTTGCATTAAAAGTTGGTCAAGAGTTGGAGATAAATGGTATTGTGACTATGTCAGTGCCAATACATCGGGAAGCTACTTTTCTACAAAAGCGTGTCTTTCATTATGCAAAAGGATATAAACAACTTGAAGGGAAAAATGAAGAACAAATAAATTTAGAAATGAAACATCTTCAAAATATGTCTATCGATTCATTAAATGAATTCCAACAGCTAATTGATCTAACGATGAATAAATTAGCACTATTAAACTCGCCAATTCGTATATTATATGGTGAATTAGATGAACCATTGTATAAAGAGAGTGCAGAGGTAATTTTTCAAAGCGTTGCGACGAATCGAAAAACAATGAAGGGGTATCCGAACTCTAAACATTTAATGACCTTAGGAACGGACATTAACGACGTGAACAAAGATATTCTTACATTCTTAAATGATTTAACTTGGTAATTTTAATAAATCTTCAACTAACATTAGTTTTACTTCAGAAAGGAGTATTGCTGTTTCCTTATTCAACTAACGGTATTTAGAATGAGTGGCTCTTGTATAAAAGTACCTTATTTTCTTCTACAATCGAGCCCAATTGTGGAGCAACACAGATAGAAAAGAATCAAACTTTTTAATATAACCGGAACTTAAATCTGTTAGATAAGTATCCATTTTGATCAATCTATTATCAAAATGGATACTTTTTATTTATCGTAAAATATTGGTTTTTGGTATTTTTGATCAAACTTTATAGGGTCAGATCACTATAGTTTTTTATAGAGGCGTTTTTTTGGATATTATACTATGATGAAGATTGTGAAAAAATGCACTTAAACTAACGGGGCAAGTTAGTGAAAGAAGAATATTGAATTTTAAATAAATGTTCTAAGTAATTAAAGGATTAATTGATTATTTTATTGAAGTACAAGTATAAAGAATAGAAACACCTAGGAGGGATAATGATTTTTAATAAGGTGATAGAAGTACAACACGTTCAAGGGGATATTAAGGTAAATTACAGAGAAGCTATAAGAGCTATTATATTTCATAAAAATAAAATCCTTTTAGTTCATTCGAATAAAGGGGATTATAAATGTCCTGGCGGCGGGGTTGAAGGTGATGAAAGCCATTCGGAGTGTCTTATCCGTGAAGTGGCAGAAGAAACTGGGTATATTAACTGTATTATTAAAGACAAGCTGGGTTCAGTTATTGAAAGGAAATTAGACGAATTTGACAATAACGCTTTATTCCAAATGACTTCACACTACTACCTTTGTGAATTAATAAATGATAAAAGAATTGCTCAACAATTGGATAAATATGAGTCCGCACAGGAGTTTAGACCAGAATGGGTTTCCCTTCATGATGCAATTGAGCAAAATGAAAAAATTATTAATAGCTTTGATATTGAAAAGAACGGTTGGGTAAAACGTGAAATCTTTGTTTTAAAGAAACTCAAAAATATATTAAGCTTATAGATTTCAGAAACAGTGAAGCGAATATTCTGTATAAGATCGCTTAATGTGCTAAGGGGTGCTTTACTTCCAGAAGGAGTAAAGCCTTTTTTATTCTTCAACTGAATGGGCAGGTTAGTTTAATCAAGAAACTCAATTTATATATTATCTTGAGGAGGGATTCTATGAACTTAACAAAAGTTGGATTATTTACAATATGCCTATTGTTATTGTGGTTGGTCAGTTGTTCATCTTCCCCTGCTGAAAGTGGCAGTTATAAAATAGCAGAAATAAATGAAGATATTCCTGTTCCAGCAAATGCGGAATCAAGTAAAGCACAATTTGATAATCCTAATATTAAAAAAGGCGAAAAATATAGTTTAGAGAATTTTGGGGGAGAACAAGGACTTTATCCACCAAATGAATATTTTGAAGAAATTAAAAATTGGGGTTGGGAAGAGTTGGAAAAAGAACAAATGGGGCACGTCCACTTTTTTACAAAAGGAGATACTATTATCTCTATTGTTATTAAAGAGGATTATTTTTATTTGGTTGAAATGAAGGAAGACTTCGAGTTTAGTCACTTAAAAAGCCCTATTTCTTATTGAGCTAACGGGGCAGGTTAGTGGAATAAGAAGGTTTATGTGTGGATGGTGTTGAATAAGTTAATATATGTAAATTATTTGAACAAAGTGAAGGTGTTTTAAGGCATACTTTACTTAAAGTTGGAACTGATACTTTTTTATGGAACTAACGAGTTATACGATTTGATAATGAAAAATTACGAGTAGTTAAAACTGGGAGGGTGTCTGTGAGCTATTTTTATACGATGATCATAATCTCTATAATGATCATGAGTGGATGTTCTAATAACGGGTCTGGGTATGATTTAAAACAAGAAAATGAACAATTAAAGCAAGAAAATGCAAAGTTATCAGTAGTTAAAGAGGGATTAGAATTAGATTTGAAAATAGCTAGCTTGGAAGCATCTAGAAAAAAAGAACAATTAACTAGTGAAATAACTTCATTAAAGATCGACAATGAAAAGCAAAAAGAAATAATTAATCGTTATCAGAATGTACTAGGATTCTCCAAATCGGGTAATCGTACCATCGCCGATGCTTTGAGTATCTTTTCTCCTGATCAAGTAAAAACGGGTAACCAAATCGCCGATTTAATCGTTTCAGATGTAAAGAGTGAGTCAATTAATGACGCAACAGGTTACTCTATAAATTTCACTGGTGAATTTAAAGTTAAAGGCTCCATCATACATGATGTGAGTGGTGAAAGAGAGTATTCCTTTATAGTCAAAGAGAATTTAGAGACCATGCCACACACATTATGGCAATTTGAAAAAGGAAGTATCTTTTTTGAAATTACAAACAATGAAGATTTAAGAAAATCATTGGGCGATAAATTAGAGACTTTACCTGAGGATGGTCAACTAGAAATAGTTGGGGGTTTTAAAAATTATTCTTATAATGAAGTTCCTGAATCGGACTCTCTGCCGAGTAATGCAGAATTTGTACGATTAATATCAGAGAACTAATCTTTGAATTGAGGATAGGTGTTTTCTTGTCAAACTAACGGGGTGCTTTCGTTAAAAAACAAAGGAAGCATTTTAGTGGAAGCTTATTTATTATTCGGGGGGTAATTCATACGTCTTTAGGTGTGTATGATGGATCAATTTAACCCTAGGTCCAGAAGGAATTTCATAGGTCATTCGGTCCTTCCCTATTGGAACCCAGTGTCCACCATCGGTAGGCTCAATTTCAATTGTAATTTCCAATAGAAAGCCACGGAAACCATTCACTCTTCTTGTTTCAATCACTTCAATTTTCCATGGAGTAACCGCAGGTGAAAAATCCTTTGAAATCTTCGGATAATAATAGTTATTCAAATCTTTTTCAATATAAGGAGTAAGCATGTTCATAAGCATATCCTGTAACCTAAGCTCTTCGGAGTCCTGAGTTGGTTTAGCTGATGAAACGATTGTTTTTTGAAAAGAAATAATAAGAACAAAGGATAATATTAAAACGATAAACATCTTTTTCATTTTCTTCCACACTCCTCTTTACAACTTTATCTCATTAATTGTATTGTTACCTTTTCTGAATAAAATATGAACTTATTGAAACTAACGGGTGAGTATTTATCGTTAAATAAAAAATGGGAGAGGTTAGATGAATAAAGAAATTGAAGAAATAATTGTTAAAACTTTTTTCGTAAAAAGAATTCAGCAGAGAGTTCTATTCGAACTTTCTTCACCACAAAAACGCTACGAAGCTTTTGGAAGACGAAACGATTTCATTCGTACAGAATTAATGTTTGAAATTCCAAAACCGAATTCAGATCCTGAAGAAATGGAGAAGCTGTTGAAAAAACAAGGGGCTGGAAATATGTGCTATGTAATGACTTCGGCAGACAGTGATATTGACGGAGAAGAATTGCCACTAATAAAAGCTTTAGAGGATTTAATCTGGTCAGGACTGCCGTTTATTATTTCTTGCATACCAAATAAATTAGCATACTATCAAGGTGAACAGGCATACGGGCCTCCTCAAAGGTATATTTTAAAAAGACAATAGCTTCTTTCACTAACTGATGCATTAGTAATTGATCATAGGTCAGGTTTGCATAGGCAACTCATTTTTCTTATTGAAAATATTGGCGGGTAGATTGAAGAAGAAAATAATAATGGTAAAAGACAAGAGGAGTTTTTATGTTTAAAAATGGTAATATTTTGAGTAAGAAAGTACTAATTTTAATCATTTTTCTTGTAGTTATCTTTGGAACTTTCTTTGTAGCAAATCTAAAAATAGAAAACAATAAAAAAATGTATGAAAAGAGGGTGACTTGTTTTCTATTGGAAGAGAAAGGTTATGACAGAACAGAAATAAAATCTGTTGAAGGTTTTTACGGATTTAAATTGCCGAAATACTATGCTGTTGTAGTTTTTGAAGATGAATCTTATGTAAAATATATTTATTATGCACATGATGGTGTTATACAAATTAAATATATTCTCACAGATGAGGCGATAAAGATGAATATTGATAAATCTGAATTAAAACATTATAATCCTATTAATGAAATTGATAAATATATAATAGAATAATGAAGCAAATGCGAATAAAAAAAGTTATCTGGAATAGAAAGTACGAACTAGTGGGTAAGAAGGAACACAATATGTGTTGGAACTTTTTTATAAAACAGAATATTAATTAAAAAATTAAAAGAAGCCATTTTGAATATACTTCTTTCAAAATGGCTTCTTTTTGTATTGAAAATTTGTAAATTCGGAAGGGAAATCGTCAAGAATGGCTATGTCTTTTTATTCCTGATCAAACCACAATTGTTCTTTGTCATCAACGTCGCCATTATAATTGATTAGAACTTCTTCACCTGCTTTAATATCTTTATAAGCATAGAAATCAAATGTTTGATTTTCAAAATTAATCTCATATGTTGCATTAGGTTCATAAGAATGGTTAAACAACATTCCATAACCTAAAAGGATAGCAGATTTATTTGTCCCATACTCAAAAGCGTAATCCGCGAGTAAGGTTTGTTCAATGAATTGATGCTGCTCGTTTGGATATGAAATAACAGGTGCTTCATGTAATAACATTCCTTTTTTTATATCACATGTAGCAAATACTCCTCTGTTGAATTCTCCATCACTTATTGGAGATGTTTTTACCTCTATCATGTTTGTTCTCCTACTCACTTTTAAAATTTACTTTCTAACTTTAACATTAATTTGTTCTTTGTACCTCTTTTTTTGTTTTTTCAACGCCTTTATTTGGAGAATTAATTCAACTTACTGGGCAGATTTATGAAAGAAGAATTAGAAGTAGGAGCTATAATCCACTTGTTCTTCTATATATGATAAAATATCATATTTTTACAGGTACACATATTTCGCAATAAGAGCTATTGATCATCTCAGCCGTGTATCTTTCCAAAATAGGTTTGTTTTCAATTTCGTATTCATTATTATTTGTTAGAGTATGAAAAATATCGGTATATGCTTTTTGAATTTCGTCTGCTGTATGTTTCACTTCGTAAATAAGGTATTTTCCACCAGAAAGTTCACCTTCGCTAATTGAATCATCTAGTTGATAATCCTTTGAAATCACAATACAAGCATCAAATCTACAATCTTCCGGAAGAGTTGTTTCAGGGTTATCTTGCGGAATTGCAAGAAGAATTGCAGTCTCAAGAAGATTTTTCTCCGTTGCCCATTTTTTTAACTTCTCCATTACTTCCATATTTGCAGGACCGTATTGACCAATTCGTCGCATATAAGCGATGCGATAGTTGGGAAGTGTTTCTACTTTTAACTTCATAAGTTCTTTCAACCTTTCTACATTTATTTTTTGTTTGCTACATATCGAATGTAGCATGCTTAAAAAATATATACATATTACTTCTTTAAGATTTTTGGATATATTTTAAAATAATAATTTCATTCTTCAACTATAACTTGTACATGGAGGTATGTTATATATCGTGTCTAAAATTAAGGAGATGTTTACAAATCAATAAAAAAATAATTAGTATCAATAATACTTTATTGTAAAACGATAAAAGCTATGATAAAATCAAAATGAAAATAAATAAGTGAGGTGCTTTTTATGAAAAGTGGATCAACACTCTTTTTAAAGATAGCTGTTATTCTTATGGGTATACCTATTCTAGCTCTATGCATATTTTTGGTACCTGAGATAGCAAATTTTGCAGCAGAATTGTATCCAGATATAGCTTATTTGAAATATCTTGTTTTTATCGATTTGTATGCAGCTGCAATACCCTTTTACTTTGCTCTGTATCAAGCTTTTAAACTTTTAAGCTATATTGACAAGAATAAAGCTTTCTCGGAATTATCTGTAAGTGCTCTAAAGAATATAAAATACTGTGCAATTGCAATCAGTACTATATTTGCAGTAGGCATGCCACTCTTCTATCTCGTGGCTGAGAGAGACGACGCTCCAGGAATCATACTAATTGGAATGGTCATAATTTTTGCTTCAATTGTAATTGCAGTCTTTGCTGCCGTTCTTCAAAGGCTATTACAAGAAGCTATTAATATAAAATCTGAAAATGATTTAACAGTCTGAGGTGAATAACATGCCAATTATAATCAATATTGATGTGATGCTGGCCAAAAGGAAAATGAGCGTAACAGAACTTTCAGAGAGGGTTGGAATAACAATGGCTAACCTTTCTATATTGAAAAATGGAAAGGCAAAAGCGATTCGATTATCAACTTTAGAGGCAATATGTAAGGCTTTAGAATGTCAGCCTGGAGATCTTTTGGAATACCTTGGTGAGGAAGACGCTCAAGAATAATACAGTAATTTATACATTGAGGAAGAGTTGCTTCGGCAACTCTTTTTCTTATTAGACTAAAGGAGGGTTTAGTCCAATCCATTCATTAAATTCATGCATGATTCTAAATTTCTAATAATGTGGCATTGAATTTTGCTATTAGCATTAGCACCTCTTTTTGACAAAAGTAAAGCGTACATTTAATTGTACGCTTTTAGGTATTTTCTACAACTGGTCATCTGGATGCAGGTTATTTTGCATAAGTTCCTGTACATTGCCAACCTGCTCCGTAGAAGCAAGCTCGGTCTTATACCAGCCATTCTTACTCAAGATCTCAAAAAGCTGATAATGGTTTGAGCTCGCATTTTCAAAACATTGTTCATAAATTTCCCGTAGCTGCTGATGTGCAGTCTCTAACATGGTATTGCTGATGCTTCGGCAGCGTCCTTTCTCCAGTTCTAGACAAAGCTGAAGTATTTCACGGTCTGTTAAACCGCGTTCCGCAATATTATTTGGCATTTGAACCCCACCTTTTGCAGTTATTGAATATTGTTAGTTCGGTTAAAATATTGGGAAAGGTCGGCAATTTTTAACTGGTGTTTTTCTGCCATCTCCTCCAGTGTTTTACTTAGCTCTTGGTCTTTGCATTGTGTTGCACACCAGTTCATCGTTTTTGCGATTATCACTTCTGAACGGATTTCATCTTCAATAAATGCCAATTCTTTCATTGTTAGGACGGTCATCTTGTTTCATCTCCCAAACACATTAATGTAAAGTTAGTATTGTTTGTATGGAGCTATTTTATCCTTTATAAGAATATCTTTTGATTAACTCGTTTATAAATTTGTTTTAATTAGTTGTGAAATTGGTGCAAACCGAAACATTTCAACAGTACTTATTACATGTAACTAGTTTTTAATTGTTTAATCTTTCCCAGTGATTTTAATAACTGGAGTGTTACTGTGCATGTATGTTAAGAGTACTTCCTCATGGCTATCATCATAGAAATCTTCTTGGATGGCAATGTTCACCTCAGTTGTAGAGCTAGCTCCCTTTTTGGAGGTAATTTTATTGTCCTTATTCTTTATTTCATCCAATTCAATATTTGCTTCAGCTGTTTCCATCTTTAAAAACTCATCTTTTTTCATTTTTTCACCCCTTAATTTCTTAATAGCATGTAACAAAAACGGATAATAATTCGATGTGTACCTTAATTTTTACATTACTAATCAACTGTTGTGTAGAAATGCACTTAATTTAGAGTGTATTTATATAAAAGGATTTTAAATAGCAAGTGTTTGTTGATACTTATTTTTTGTGCAAACTATTTCCATTTAATAATCGTCTAATCATTGTAAAGGAGGGAAAAAAGTGAATGATGTATCACTATCAATAGAATCTATACATATCCCAATTGATGACATGATGCTCTATGGTCAAGACTTATTACAGCTTGTGTATACCTATGTAAAGGACAAGGCACTCGCACAGGATTTAACACAGGAAATCTTTGTGAAATGCTACGAGGCATATCCCACATATAAAGGGAAATCCAAGCTGAAAACATGGATGTGGCGGATTGCTATTAATCATTGCAAAGACTACTTAAAGAGCTGGTATAACAAGAATATTCTTGTGACGGTGGATGTTGGGGTCGACATGAAGGCAAGCAGTGATGTGGAACAACAGGTTATTCAGCAAGACGAGCAAGAAAGACTCGCGAAAATGGTGATGGAATTACCCATCATGTATCGTGAAGTGATTTATTTATTTTACTTTGAAAGTTATACGAGCAAGGAAATAGCATGCGTGTTATCGATTAATGAAAATACGGTCAAAACAAGAATCCGTAAAGCGAAGCAATTTTTAAAAGAGCAGTTGGAGGTGAGTGAGTGGATTTAAAGAATTTAAAACAGGCGATGCAAAAGCATACATTCCAAGAAGTGCAATTTGGTGAAAGTGAACAGAGAGCTGTTCATAAAAAAATTCAACAGCTCGTTTCTGTCGAGGACATAAAATGTGCATTACTTGGACTCACGAAAACCGAAAAGTCAGGATTCGAGCTGGTAGAATTACTGCATATGCGCGGTGAGCAAACCATTTTTCAAAATGAAGGGTTACTGTACCGATGCTTACATGAATTAGAAAATGCCGAACTCATTAATGGCTTTTGGAAGAATGGCGAGAAGGTATATATCCTTACGAGAAAAGGACAAAAGCAGCTCGCATTGACGGAAAAACCAATCGGAGGTGTTAAATGGAACGCTTTATTCAGCAAGTAACAAAGCTTATTCGATCCAAAGAGGCTAAAGCTAATGTGGCGGAGGAATTAACACAACATTTAACACTAGCGCAAAAAAAACATATGGAGCGTGGGCTTTCTAAAGAGGAAGCGATGATAAAAGCGATTCAAGACATGGGAAGTCCTATCGCTCTTGGTGAATCAATGAATAAAATTCATAAGCCTAAATTAGATTGGATGCTCATTGCTGCATTTTGTGTATTATTATTATGTGGCTTTTTACCACTTGAAGTACAAGCGTATCCAAAAAAGGTTTTTACCATTCTTCTTGGTGTAGGATTAGTCGTTGTTCTTTACCAATATGATTACCTAAAAATCGCAAAGCATTCAAAATGGTTTTTCGTAGCGTCTATCGTGTTGTTGTTATTACTTGTGTATTTTCCAACGTATCATATAAATGGCATACCAGAGCTGAAATTAGGTGCTTTTAGTATAGATAGTTTATGGACGTTACCGATACTTGTCATGGGCTGGGCTGGCCACTTTGCGGAAAAACGTTCATTATTCGGTGGGTTCGCGGTATTTGCTTTCATTTCTCTATTATTTATGTTGCAACCACATTTAATCGCATTCATATTACATACAATAATGTTCATGATCATTTTCTTATGTAGTAAACATACAATCAAAACGAAAATGATTACCATAGTGACAAGTGCTTTAGTTGGTGGTTCGTTTATTGCTTTTATGTTAGTGAATGCTATGGAATATCAGTTAGCGAGGATTTATGGGTTTATCAATCCGACCAATTATGCAGAGGGCTTTGGCTATCTCTATATACGTCTGCAGCATTTAAACAGTGAGGCGAAATGGTTTGGTGCTATTCCATTTGAAGGAATACCAGAATTACAAACAGATTTTGTTTTTGCTGGGATTATTCGTTCTTACGGGTTTGGACTCGCTTTATTCATCGCTGTTTTATTATTCTTCTGTATCATTCGTTTACTCGTGATGATTCAAAAGATTCGTGATCCATTTGGTCGCTATTTACTAACTGGCAATGTGACTCTATTTGCCACACAAGTTGTCGTGAATATTGGCATGACTTTCGGTATTTTGCCGATAATGGAGATATCATTACCTTTTATTAGTTATGGCTTAATGCCAACCATTATTGCGGCAATGATGACTGGATTCGGACTTAGTGTGTGGCGTCGTAAATCATATGTCATATAAAATAAGGCTTTGGTTAAATAGTTTGAAAGCTGTTGAAAATAAGTACTTTCAGAAGAGAGAAGATGGTGTGAAATTGAACTTTCATTCCATCTTTTATTGTTTCTTGTATCAATTGAGAATTTGAATTTTTTATTTTATGAACTAAAGAGGCAGGTTAGTTTAATAACTGTATAGAATTATTAATGTAGGTGACGCAATGTTTAGAAGTGATTGTGATATAAAGTTTAAAAATTCTATATTGAGGTTATCAAAGAGTTATTGTCGATTTGGGTGGGATGATGATTTCACATGTCATTATTTTTTTAGTGGCTTAAACAACAATAATTTATGTACTTTTAAAGCTTATGATAATGAATTATTGGTTGGAAGTTTGAATTTCATCCAAATTCTCCAAAAACCAAAAGTGCACTATTGTTGAAGAATAAAAATTACACAAATCCAATAGTTGAGTTAGGGGAAATTTATGAATACTGATATAGATAGGTTTTTTTTAGAAATGGCGTTGGAAGAGGCAGAGCAAGCATTAATGGAAAATACATACCCAGTAGGAGCAGTAATTGTTGATGAAAACTTTAACTTAATTTCTAGAGGACGTAATAGAGTACATCCAGCACAAGATGCAACTGCCCACGCGGAAATTGATGCTATAAGAAATACGGGACAAGCAATATTTAACGCAAAAATAAAAAGAGAGAAATTCACCATATACACTTCGTTAGAGCCTTGTCCTATGTGTACGGGTGGGATTTTATCTGCAAATATAAAAAGAGTAGTTTGGATACTAAATGACGATTTAGGATTTGGTGGCTATAGAAAAATAAAAGAATCTAAGGTCTTCGATGAAAGGTTTAGTGTAGTAGAAATGATTGAACAACCATATGAAGACTTAAAGTATAGGCAAAAAGAGCTTATGATTGAATGGTCAGTTAATCCAAATAATGTTATAAACTTACGAAATGCATAAAAATAGAAAAAACTTACTCAACTATTTGCGCTGGTTTGTGAAAGAAACTAGGAATGAATTTTATAAAGCTATAAAACTTGCACCAGTTAATATGCATCGAATAGCTAACAGGAAAATAACATAATTAAATAGACTTGAGGTGGTATTTTAATGAACCAAAACAAAATAATAATTACTCAATATACCCCGAAATACGATAAGCAGACAGTGGATATGTGGCGAGATAGTAAGGAACAGGCTGTTAATCAGAAAGAAATTCATAGTTTTGAAAATCACGTGTATTTTTTAAATCATATATTATACGAACAGTATCAAGTAGATATAGCGATAATTGATGAAAAAGTAGTTGGAATGATTTCCTATAATGAAAGGGAAATAAGCCAACTATATATTCACATAGATTATCAAGGAATCGGCATAGGTCATACATTACTAGATCGAGTAAAAGCACAATCAAGTGGAAGATTAACATTATACACATTTGAAGTAAATGTAAATGCACAACGATTTTATGAAAAACATGGATTTGAAATCATAGGTAGAGGACACGAAAATGAAGAAAATTTACCAGATATTCAATATGAATGGATATCCAAATAAATGGTGTAATTGGGTGCTTAATGAATTTTAGGAGAGGGGGGAAGATAGGGGATGGAAATGAACAATTTATTTACAATTGACTGTGGTGAAATATATCTGAGAGAGTTTAGAATTGAAGATGTAGAAAGCATTTATGAAATTACCTCACAACCTGAAGTGTATGAGTTTTTGCCTGATTGGCGTTCTACAAGGGAACAACGATTGAACTGGGTTTCAAATTATGAAATACCATCTAATAAGGAGTTTTTGTTAGCTGTACCTAATATAGGTAGTCAAAATTATTTGAAATTGGGAATTGTTTTAAAAGAAACTGGCGAATTTATAGGTTTCTGCAATACAGGTATTAAAGAAGAACTAAAAGAACCAAACCGAGAAATAGCTTATGCTATTTCAAAACAATACAGAAATCGTGGATACATAACGAAAGCAGTAAAAGGATTGATTACATATTTGTTTGAGAATACAGATGTAGAACAACTTAATACAGTTGTTCTGCCTCGCAATGTAAGCTCAAGTAAAGTTAGTCAAAAATGCGGTTTTCGTTTTAATGGAGATATTGAAATTGAAGACCAAACGCATTATCATTACACTCTTACCAAAGAAGAATGGAAAAATATAAATAGTCACTAAGTTAATATAACGAGTAAAGCCAACATTAAGTTGGCTTTTTTGTTTACATATGGAATATAATGTGTATCAATTTCTCAAATTCATTTACGAAGTTTTATGAGAGGTTATTTAAAGATACAATTAATTCTCTATCTTATCGACTTTTATCATAATTTTGGTGACGAAATGTTCTTTATGATTTTTTACGACTGTATCATAAATGTACTCTTCAAAAATATAATCTCCTAAGGTTAAATTTAAAGCTTCCATCTCTGAAAAAAGTAGCTTATATGTTTTATGTATTGTTTTCTCATCCCCAATATGATATCCAATGAGAAAATCACCCTTAACAGTTCGAAAATAAGGATGTCCTTCCTGTGGATTTGGTTGTTCAATATATAAATAGCTATAATTAGTAAATTCTCCCTTTAATACATGCTCTCGTTTCGTTATACTGCCTATTGGATATCCTGTATCAAGATGTGATTCGTTCAATTCATTAATAAAATCTGAAAAAACCTCTACAAATTCTTCATCAGTTATATTTTCAATATTTCTGCTTATATAAAGTGTTACATCAGGTAATTGTTCTAGTGTAATTTGATGAAAATCTATGTTTGCTGCTTCTTCCATTAATGCGATTTTTGCCTCGATAATTTTTTCCTTCGTCTCAATCTCCTGACGCTTTTTTACTATCTCTTCCTTTTTTTGATACATTAAGGATAAAAAACTTTCAGGTGTTTTATTTTGCATGTAATGTTGAATTTCAATTAGCGACATACCAAGATCCTTTAATAAATCAATAACAAAGAATAGTTCTAATTGGCGAATTGAATAATATCGATATCCTTTTTCGCTTTTCAATACCGGAGAAAAAAGACCGATTTGATCGTAATAAAAGAGTGTCTGTTTGTTTACTTTACAAAGCTTTGCAAATTCACCTGTAGTTAAATATTTTCCATTCTTTTTATTCATTTTTTTACAACACCACCCTTGACTATATAGTTACTATATACACTAGGATAAAAATTGTAAACAAATGAAACCATACAAGTTAGTTTACAGCAATTCGTATGTTAAGGAGAATATAGAAAATGAAAACACATAAAGTTACCTTAGGATTATTATTAATGAATTTATTTATCGCCTTTTTGGGAATTGGTTTAGTAATTCCAGTCTTACCTACGCTGATGAATGAATTAGGTATAATTGGAACAACAATTGGTTATTTAACAGCGGCGTTTGCAATTGCTCAATTAATTGTTTCACCATTTGCAGGGAAAGCAGTAGATAAATTGGGTAGGAAAATTATGATTGTAATTGGTTTGTTTATTTTCGGCATCTCCGAATTTTTATTCGGTCTCGGTAAAGAAATCGAAGTGTTATTTATTTCTCGTATTTTAGGTGGTATTGGTGCTGCATTTATAATGCCAGCTGTTACGGCTTTTATTGCTGATATTACAAATTTGGATACTCGCCCAAAGGCACTCGGTTATATGTCAGCTGCAATTAGTACAGGATTTATTATTGGCCCAGGTATTGGTGGATTTTTGGCGGAATTTGGAACACGGATACCGTTCTTCTTTGCAGGAGCACTTGGTACAATTGCTGCTATACTCTCTATAATTTTATTATCTGAGCCAAATCGTACAAAAGAAAGTAATGAACAAGTATTAGAAGGTAAGAAGGGCTTCAAACGTATAATTGCACCAAAATATTTCTTAGCATTTATTTTAATTTTTATTGCCTCGTTTGGATTAGCAGCTTTTGAATCATTCTTTAGTTTATTTGTGGACCACAAATTTCAATTTAAACCATCGGATATCGCAATTGTTATCACAGGTGGTGCAATTTTTGGTGCAGCATCTCAAGTCATATTATTTGATAGACTAACAAGAATTTGGGGAGAAATTAAACTGATTCGTTACAGCTTAATATTATCAGCCTTACTTGTCTTTTTAATGACTGTAGTTCATTCCTATTTTTCCATTTTACTTGTTACATTTATTGTTTTTGTAGGTTTCGATTTATTTAGACCAGCTGTTACTTCATATCTTTCGAATATCGCAGGGAATGAACAAGGTTTCGTTGGTGGAATGAACTCTATGTTTACAAGTTTAGCGAACATTTGTGGTCCAATTTTAGGGGGGATGTTATTTGATATAAATATTAACTATCCTTACTATTTTGCGACTGTAATACTAGCTCTCGGGATAGTTCTAACATTGTTCTGGAAAAGTGCAAATGATTCAAAAGAAGGGGAAATTAATATCCTCGATTTAGAGAAAAAGGTAATTTAAATTCAGAAGCAGCAAATTATGGAATCCAATAGATTAATAAGTACGCAGATTACTAACTTTGTGTTGATCCAAGAAGGGAAAGCCTCTATTTGTGTTGAACTTATAGAACCAAGCGGTAGATTAGTTGAAGATGGTAATTTAAATATGACCATCGACAGAATTAGTGTGGCTAATGTAAGGAATAGGTGATTGGTTAATATGTTGTGTTGAGGGTTATTAATAATTATTAAAGCACAAAAATCCAGTTGCTTATTGACTAACTTTTTGGATTCTAAAACTCAAATTAAATCAGCAGTATTTACGGCAACTACTCAAGGAGGAGATTAATTTGAATCGAATTGACTTGCTAATAAACGTGCTAGATTCAACATTTGATAAGGAGAGTTGGTATGCTCCGCTCAAACATGCGATTGAAGGAATAACGGCAGAACAAGCTAGCTGGAGACCAACTGGAGAGGTAACGAAAACCATCTGGGAAAACCTTAATCATCTCATTTATTATAAAGAGAGACTTGTAGCAAACTTGGAAGGTCGAGAATGGACACATAACCTCAGTGGTGACGAGAATTTCTATCTCACCGAACAATCAATTGAAGACAATGAATGGAAGAAAGTCGTTGAACGTGCTGAAACCGCACAACGTAATTTAAGAAAGATATTGAGTAAAACTTCTGTTGAAGAGCTTGACCAATATTCCCTTGAAGGAAAACTACTGGACATATTTCTTCACGACGCTTATCATACTGGTCAAATTATTCAAATTCGAAAAATGCAAGGGTCCTGGCCATCGCATCGTTAACCTATCGAAAACATTTTGTTTCGTGAATCCAATTTTAAATTCCTAACCACATAAAAATAGTCTCTAATGACAGCGTCATGCTGTCTTTTTATATATTGGGAGTTGGTTAAGGGAGTGAGACATAAATTGGTTATTTCAATGAGCATTGCTTAATTGAAAGAAATTTGAACTTATTGAATGCTAGTTACTTTATCAATGAATTATTTGTATAGAATTACTACTTTGAATAATTTCAATGAGAGGATTAATAAAAATGAGTAAGTTAAAACTATTACTTTCGTTTTTTTCAGTCACTATTTTGTTAGGCATAATATTTATGTTTCAGTTATTAAACCCTAAACTAAATACTATTCATGTTAATGAGGAAAATAAAGAAGGTATTTATATTTCACCAGATGGAGAGAAAAGTATAACTGTTTATTTTAACGGAGGGCTCATATTCCATAACGACGTAACATATTTAGGGGTGTATGAAGATTCTACTTCGGATCTTAAAAAGAATATTTTTCTAGTAGCTCCGAGTGTAAAAGATGTTCGATGGATAAATAATGAAAAGATTTTTGTGAATGGTATAGAAATCGCTATTGATGATTCATACGACTTTAGAAATGAGTAAGGAACGGTAACGTAATGCAGTTGGGGTAATAACTGAACAATTAATACAGGAGAATTCTTTTGTTGTGTAGAAAATAACCATAAGATTCTTTTTTGGAGGTAAGAATATGTTTATCGTAAATGTTGAAGGTGCAATATACAAAAATGAAAAATGGCTCTTAATAAAACGTAGCGAAAAAGAAGAACACGCAGGAGGTTCACTATCTCTTGTTGGTGGTAAGGTAGAAAACGAAGGAAACTCAACAGATGTTTTAGAAAGAACACTTAAGAGGGAAATTGCTGAAGAAATTGGAGTAGAGGTTTCAAATCTTAGATATGTTAATAGTTCTTCCTTTGTTACAGACGCGGGAATAAGTGTTGTAGATATCGTCTTTCTATGTGACCACGAATCTGGAGAAGCCTTTGCTAAGAGTCCTGATGAAGTTGACAGTGTTTTTTGGATGACAACCAAGCAAATTCTTGAGAATTCAACTATACCTATTTATTTAAAGGAAAATATAAAACTTGCGGATAAATTAGTAAGCACTAATGAAACAGTTGTTTTGTAGTTGGCATTCTCTTATTTAACTAGCGGGAGCTTTACTTCAAAAGGAATAAGGCCATTGTTATTGAGCTAACGGGTGCTTTAGTTAAACAAGACCATCATAAGATGGTCTATTTTTACGTTCAAAATAACAAGTAGATCTCGGTGTTTCATTGTGAAATGTTACACTTAAACTAACGCAGCAGGTTAGTGAAAGAGGAAATAAAAAACGAGAATAGAATATAAACATTGAGGATTAGGAGTCTTATTAATTAATAAACATTAAATTATTTTAGGGGAGTCAGTGACATTAATATTAATCAAAATGTAAAAACGTCGGGTGCTTACGTTTTATATCGGGGGCTGTTTATGTTTCAGGTTGGTCCTACAGAAGAGGCAGATAACCTTGGAGTAGTTAGACTTGGTGGGCATAAAGAATTTGAAGAAACCGCATTAGAGACAGCTAGGCGTGAAGTTTTTGAAGAGGCTTCAATGAAAATAACTCCAATAAATTCTCCAATAACTTATCATATGAGTGAGTGGGGAAAAAAGGCTTCCATAATACGGTTAGGCGAGGAAATAGCTCCAATTTTAGTTAAAGGAAATGAGCAGGAATCTTTATCAATAATGTATCTTTCCTACTCTGAAAATGAACCAAATCCCTCTTCAGAAACTAATGGACTTCTACTACTAACTCCAGAAGATGTTCATTTTATCTGTAACAATAAAATTACTTTAAATGATTTTATTAAACAAAATGGAAAAGTGATATTAAAAGGAAATATAAACAGAGATTTATTTTTAATACCTTTTCCTCAACTATTATTTCTTTCAAAATTGTTAAAAGAACATCCAGATTTATTCATCATAAAATAAAATCAATAAAATGAGGATGTTTGTGAAACAAACACTTAAACTAACGGGTGCTTTAGTTGAGGATAGTGGATTGTTTAGGCAACTCTTTTTCTTTTGGACTACCTGGGTAAGTTAGTTGAATAATTATGATAAAATAGGTAGTAAAAAAAATTGGTGATTATTCTATGAATTGGAATTGGAATGAGACCTCAATTAACCTCCCTTATACTTTTGATAACTTAAAGGAATTGTTAAATAACATTTGTAAAAGAGAAAATAAGTTCTCACAATACGAGTTTGCAAAGTGGTGTGATAACCTTACAATGGCTTTTGAAGACGATGAGCATGATGCTGATGATTTGAATGATAAAGATGAATTAGCATTAGGTGTTGCACGAGATATAGAATGTCAATGGGATTTATATTTAATCAATACATATTCAGATAAAGTATTGCAAACATTAGACTTATCTCAAGTTGCCTTGCCACAAGAATGGCTTCTTAATTGGTTTGAGGAATTGAATAGTTTATAAGCTGATAAGTTGCCAATCTTGTTCAACTAACGGTTGCCTAGTTAAAGATGAGAAAAAAGATCGTTCACATTAAATGAACGATTTTTTTTTAGGAATTCAACCTATCGATTTCAGCTTTTTTTGAAAATTTTACAAGAACATGAAATTATTTAACTATATAACTCGTTATTAGTGAAGAGAGAAAGAAACGAGATATGCTCATAATCGTTTTACAAGGAGGTTCATATGGAAGAAGAGCTGCAGTGGATTCAAGAAGTATTAACTGGCAACAAGCAGGCTTATACTCACATTATAAATAAATACAAAAATTTGCTATATGCGACTATTTTACGGATGACCAAAAATCCGCAAATTGCTCAAGACTTGGTTCAAGAATCATTTATTAAAGTATATCACCAGCTTGGGAAGTATGATAATAAGGGTTCTTTTTCGAGTTGGATTTACCGGGTGACTATAAACCATTGTATGGATGAATTCAGAAAGAAAAGCTACCAAATGAAACAAGTAGAAATAGACGAAGAAAGAGTTGTAGATTCTATTCATCCAGAAGTTATTTTATTGAAAAAGGAAAAAAGTAGACAGTTAGAACGATTGATCTCAACTCTTCCAGCGGATGAAAGAATGATTATTCTATTACGATATGTAAATGAATTAAGCTATGAAGAAATAAGTGAACTGGTTGAAGTACCACTTTCAGGGGTTCGTAATAAACTTCATCGAGCAAAGAAAAAAATGAGAGAAACGGTAAATCGGGAAGGAGGCTATTTTTATGAACTGTCCGAAGGTAGATAAACTTTCCCAGTACGCTGATAACCTACTAACACAACAAGAACATTCTCAAATACTTACACATATAAACACTTGTGATACATGTACAAGTATTGTTCAACTCTTTAAAGAGGAACAACAATTTTTAAAAGAAAATTTACAATCACCAACATTACCGGATGATTTTGCATCACTTGTTTTGGAACAACTGGAACCATACAAACAGAAAGATGTACGAAGAAAAAAACAAATCTGGAATCGTATATTTCTATTAGCAGCTAGCATTGTGTTAGCTTTAGGTTTGACTGCTACATTAAGCCCTAGCTTTGCTCAGTTTATAGAAGGCATGTTTAGTACAAAACAGGTAGATGAAGGACTAAAGATGGCATCAGATGAAGGGTTGAGCGAAAGGGTTAATTTGGAAGTATCAGATCAGGATCTTACATTTAAAGTAGAAGATATAATTGTAGATTCATCACGAGTGGCATTATCTTTACAAGTTATTAATGAAGATGGTGTAGCAGAAAGACCAAACATAAATGAATCAAATAAAGGTAACCGAATTTCAGTTAATGGTTATAATGGTGAGTACACCTACTCCATGGGTTACAGAATGGATAGAGGGTTAGATTATAATTCTTTTCAAGTTTTTATTAGTGATGAACCTGGATTGGAAAAAGTAACTATCAATTTTCATCTTGTCGAGTTAAACGGCAAACAGGGAAACTGGGAGTTAGAGATACCAGTTGAATTAACAGATAGCAGTGATAAAACTAAAAATGTAATTCTAAATAATGCTACCCAAAATATTAATGGAGTAGCAATTAATCTAAAGGAAATACAGTACGCTCCCACTTCAAATACATTGTTGTATGAAACTTCTTATGAATCATCAGAGCAAGTAAAAGTAGAGGGAAATTTTCAATCTTTAAATGAACAGTTTGGATTTGACGTAACTGAGTTCGCTACTTTTGGAACATCTATTAAATATCATATAGAAAATGAAGAAAAGAAAGTTATTCTGAAATTTTCACCTTTTACTCAGGAGGAACCAATGGACGATAAACTAATCATTAGTTCTGCACGAGGAAAAGGAAAATTTGGTCATGCAGCTTGGAAGGAAGCTTTTGTACCAGATAAATTTGACAGTAAACTCACTTTTGTATTGGATGGTGTCTATAAAGTAGTTCCCACTGATTTTTCTATTAAGTTCAATCCAAATAAAATAAAGGAAAAACCTGTTTCATTTAAATATATGGAAAATCAAGTAACAATAAAAAAGGCAGAATTACAGAGTGCAGCTAATACAAGTGATCCGACTTTTTTTGAAATTGAAATGGAGGTGAACAAAGAAAGTGGTGCAGCGGAACTTGGTATATGGGTGTTGAGGGACGATACTGGAAAGTCTTTTAGAATTGATAATGAAACTACAACAAAGGGAAAAGAAAGTAACATGCGATCCATCTATTTCAAAACTAATGGTTTAGATGAAATCCCAGAGGAAATGTCTTTACATTTGCTTACTGCAACTAGCTATAATGAGCTAGAGGAAAAATGGAGAGTTCCGTTGTATGAATAAAATAATAAGCCTATAGGATAGAAAAAAAAGAAGAAAGTCTCTTCGTCAACAAATTTTGTATAAAGTAGTCGCTTTTTTATATGCGGGATTGCAAACAATAATTACTACAATCTTCTTCAATTAACAGGGCACTTTAGTTTAAAGTCTTGGGGGTTGCTTCGGCAACTCTTTTTCTTATTGAACGGAAATATAAGTAATAAGAAATAATAAATGAATGGATCTACGTCAAGATTCTGGACACAAAAAGATTAAGTTTTTTCTGCACAACCACCATTCATGGAGTGTTCCACATTCCCAAGTAGATCGTCAAAGTGAAAAGAGCCTTTGACAATCTACTTGGG
>NZ_JAQMHQ010000016.1:0-44716 GCF_042055255.1 Psychrobacillus sp. PGGUH221 | reverse complement strand
AAAAGTAGGTAAACGGATACCCAAGTATTTAACCGAACGAGAGATTGAACATCTTCGTGAATCCTGTCATACCCCAATGGAAAAATCAATTTTTGAATTCATGTTTTCTACTGGTTGTAGAATTGGAGAAATAGTTGCGTTAGAAAAGAACCATATCAATTGGTCCAATCAATCCGCGATCGTTAGAGGAAAAGGCGATAAGGAAAGGGAAGTTTATTTCAATACACGTTGCGACATATGGCTTAAACGCTATATGGAAAGCCGTAATGACCATCATCCTGCTATCTTTGTTACAGCAAGACAGCCACATCAAATGAGTGTCGCCCAAATGCGATACATCATCAAGCGGATCTCCAATCGTGCTGAAATTAATAAAGAGATTCATCCACACCAACTTAGGCACAGCTACGCAACTAATTTGTTGAATAATGGAGCTCCTATTGAAGTCATACAAAGTCTTATGGGGCATGAGAAAAGTGAAACCACCAGGATCTACGCTCAATTGAGTGGGAGGCTAAGGAAAGAGTATTATCAAAAGTACTTTTAAATGTAAAAGTAGCAACGTCTTAAAAGACGTTGCTCTAATTGAATAAAACACCCATTAGTACAATAATTTCAAAAAAAGAGGGTTAATTCCTTTTCTAGAATCAACACTTCTATTTGTTTCATCAGTTTCTTCAAAAACCCTTTTATTCAGGTTCAATTCGATTGAAAATTACCCTATCTTCATTTATTTCTTCATTTTTGGTCGATTTTTCGATTTTCACTCGTTTTTGCGTTAATCCTTCTTTCCTTAACCTTAGGGGAAAATAAAAAATAGCCAAAACCTTGTTATATAAGGGTTTTTACTGTTTTAAGTAAAACTGTTTATTTGCGTTAATGTAATTTAACTCTAATTTTCTTATTCAGCTAAACTGCTCCGTTAGTTGAAGTATATTCCTTCACAAAAATTATTGTTATTTTAATATAAATATCTATTTGAGGTGAAACTTCTTTTATTTGATGTAGGGGAGACAACAGCAATAATACCATTTACAATAAATCAAACTTCCTTTAAAAACCTTTTCAAAAGAAAGACGCCAATATATAGGCGTCTAAGGATAAAGAATATACAAGTCACCACTAATATTGAAAAAACATGCTAACAACTTAGACATAAGAAAGATTACGAGCTCTACTTGTTGCTTTTAACTTAGAAAAATCATTCTGAATTTTTTTTGTTTTTAAGTAACTGAAATGCACTCAGATTTTTAAATTTCACATTTAAGTCTTCATCTACAGTTTTTGCTACCCGCTCAACTGTTAACAAAACATTTTGTAATCCATCTAATATACATTTAGCAGCTAATATTAAAACAGTTAATAGGATAATAGGTATTAACGATATCCATGGATATGAAGTCCATAGGAAACTCCACCACATTCCTAAGGTACCTGCCCATTCACTTGATGGAGAAACAGGTCTAGATATCCCAAATAAATCTTCTTTAAAAGTGATTCCCCCAATAAATACTTTCAATACACCTAAGTGAGCCATGAGAATGAGTGACTGCATAAACTCTTTTATTAAAATTAGATATAACTTTGGAACTAAAAAAGTTCTAATATGCTTTGAAATGATATGCCATGTGCTTGCCCCTAAAGTTCGAGAGCATTCAATAAATTCCATCTTACTTATTAGTTGGACTTCATTTGCAATTAATACTGAATTGAAAGGAATAAAAAAAACAGATAGAACTAAAATATATATTAATACTAATTCCCAAAACGAATAAATACCTTCTTGCATTAATATCGATTCAAAACTTATCCAGTTTAATATTAAAAAAGCAAAAAGGGTAACTGGAAAATAATTAATAGAATCAGCAATGTATTTAATTGGTTTCTTGAATTTTCCTAAGTAAAAATGAATAAGGAATCCAAAAAATATAGAAGGGACAACTCTTATAAGTGTAATAGCAAAAGCTGCAAATATAGTATATTTCGCACCTATAAGCATCACTATTGCAATATTTCTTCCAAAGTTATCAGTACCAAAGGGTGGATAAAGTATTCCACTATACGGTGCTGGTATTGGTTTCCCATTATTATCAAACAATAATGGAGCCGTAGGTATACGATCATGATAAATTATAAAATATAAAATGCTAGCTAACAATAGGCCACTGATTATGATAAATCCAAATAGGAATAGTTTATTTCGAAAAGTTCTCTTCGCTATACTCATTTAATTCACCATTCCAATCTTTGCCCTGTTTTTCTATGAATATATTCAATCAGCGATGTATTAACTATAAAAATAGGCAAATAAATCATAATAAGTGTAAAAGCAATGATTTCAGGTTCTGGATAAGTTATTAAAAACGTGAAAATTCCATTTATATTAAAAAGTTTTTCAAAGATTACCATGGAAGATAACAAAATTATGATGACAGACTTACTTTGCAGAATAATACTTGGAGTAATATTTCTTAAAACATGAATGAAAAATACTTGAGATTTGTTGAAACCTATACTCTTTGCTAATTGTACGTATGATTTCTTCAATTCTTCATTCACCAGGAAAAGAACAACTTTATAAATCATTAAAGATGGGATTAACGTCAAAGCTACTGTTGGTAGTATATAGGATCTATTCTGGGCCGTACCAACAATTGAAAACAATTGGATCCCAGTTTGTTTAAAATAAAATAAAACAGAAAACTGAATTACTATAATTATAAACAAGTCTGGTAACGACTCTAATAGTGAGGCAATTCTTATAATAAATAAGTTAATTTTTTTAGGTAATAATGTAGTTAGATAAGCAACGAAGATACCTAGTACTATTGATAAGAATAATGCAGCAAGAAATATATATGCAGAATATAAGTAGGAATCCCAGAAGTTTGTAAATATAGAATACTCAAATCCTGTTGGTCCTGTGAATTCTATAGTTTGTGGAAGAATTAATGATTTAATGATAAGAAGAACTATGTATATATATGAATTAAAATCCAATTGAAGTCCATTCATAAATACCCCTACAAAGGCACTTAGGAGAATTAAACCAATAACTACGCAAATAAAACGACAAATATTATCCCATATAACACTGATCAGAATCCCCTCATTCCCAATAATAACCATTATGTATACTTACAATTATAAACTAAGAGACAGTATTTTCAACCTACTGATTCAACTTCATAAATTACCTGTTTCGATTCAATCACTGAATATTTACTTGTTAACACAATTTATTAACTGCTTCTTTTAAGTCGACCTTGTTGATACCTTTCCATGCAGCTCAAAATAGTACTGCACCACAGAGAATGAAAGTTTAAAAGGTGTCTATAATAATAGTCCACCGAAACCCATAGACTTATTAATGCACGCTCTCCTCATTATTTAACGATTTAGAAGGAGAAATTTATTTTCATGGTAGCTCAATCTCTGAACCTTATCCTAAGTTCATTCAAAATTTTTATATATGGTTTATTTAACTTGTCATTAACTTTAATTGCTATTGCCTCTTCGATATTTATATCCTTTACAGGCTGATTCCTACCAACCCTTGTTCAACTAACCTGCTACGTTAGTTTAAGTGTAACATTTCACAATGGATCTCCGAAGTCTTCTTGATGTATTGGACATAAAAATAGACCATCGGAAAGATGGTCTTGTTTAACTAAAGCACCCGTTAGTTGAAGAACAAAAACTAATTAATTGGTTCTTCTGTTTCCCTTACAATCATCCATTTTTCGTTAATTAATCTCCAATTTTCAATGGTAAATAATCGTGCTAATACTTCCTCATCTTTTACAATTAGTTGTTCATAAAACACTACAGCATTTAAGTTATTCCTTAGTCGAATAACTCTATTTTCAAACCTCTTATTCGCACCTGAAAAATGTCTAACTGATTGTTCCATACCATTTATAGCTTCTTGTTTGGTGAATATAATCGGTTTTTCATTTCCACTATTAAAAAAAGCAACATAATAATCTTCTGTCATTCTATCTACTGAAGATGTGTCACCTGAACTCATTGCGTGGTTCCAATCACTGATAAATTCATCATGCATTTTGGTAAATTCATTTAAGCAATTTTGTAATTCAAGCATTGTAAAACCTAACTTTTAACTTTTATTTATTGGTCTCTAGTTCGACAGGGATATTCGTTTTTCCTTCTTCTCCTAAACTGCCCCGTTAGCTTAATAAAAATGAGCTGTCTTAACAGCTCATTGCTTTTAAAGTAAGACCATATTACTTTAATATCTTACTTCATAGAATCTCGAACTTTATCAAGAATCATCACTACTTCAGTTTGTAAATCAACTGGTTTATAAGTGTCATCAATACATTCATTCCAATATGCAAGGTGTTGTTTATCAATCCAATGTTCGGATTCATCAACCTCATTTCCACCAGTCCCTTGAACAGAATACCAATATAAATATTCTTCTCCATTTAAAACTTCTCGGAAAATGGTTTCTACGTACATCTTCTCGCCTTCAAGAGTTACTAATACATCTTCCATATGTTCATTTAAGAAGCCTAACCATTCATTAACTTTTTCTTTTTTACCTTGTTTCACTCGAAATCGTGTGCACTCTATATTCACTCTAAAATGTTCCTTCCTATCATTTAATAATCACTATTCTACCACATTTTAACAAATTTGAATTACATCCTTATTCAACTAAACTGCCGCGTTAGTTCAATAAGAAAAAAGGCTTTACTCCTTCTTGAAGTAAAGCACCCGTTAGTTCAATAAGAATTAATGACTTCACCAAATGCTTGAAATCAAGCGAATTAACATTCTTGGTATAAACATTATAATGTTCCAGACCACTTCAAATATTATAGAACCACCAATCTCACCTAAAATTTCTTTAAAAAACCCCATCCTGCTTTTCTTTTTTTTCTTTGCCATCCTACTTCTCCAAATCCCTTAATTTATACCCTCTGTAACTAACCTGCCCCCTTAGTTGAAGAGCCATTTCATTCCTTCTTTTCTTTTCTTTTGCTTGAGATTTTCTTAACAACAGAAAAAGTAATAATTCTCGTTATGATTAATACCCCAATTAATATATAGATAAATCCCTCACCAACAACAATAAAATTACTATCATGAAACTGATAGTCCTCACTTCCATTTTGCATTCATAATCCTCCTTTACACTTATTGAACTAAACTGCTGCGTTAGTTTAAGTGTAACATTTCACAATGAATCACCGAAATCTACATGTTGTTTAGACGTAAAAATAGACCATCAAAATGATGGTCTTGTTTAACTAAAGCACCGTGTTCAATAAGAGAATGTTTTCTCTGTTAGTTCTTTAAAATCATAAACCATATTTAAGAATACTTCTTTTTCTTCTAAATATGGAATGTGATTACTCTTTTCAAATATGAGTTTATTAAACCCGTACTTATTTCTTCAGAAAAAACCAAAGGACATTGGGCGTCAGATCTTCCACAGTAAACGAAAGTAGGGATAGTTATCTGTTTAAGTCCAATATAGGGTTTCCGTAAATACTCCCTATTATATAATTAATCGATGTTATATAATTATTAATTATTAAAAAAGGTAGCATTATCGTGATGTCAATAATAAAATCTTTTCTATATTTTTTGTATAAATTTCAAGGGAATCCTTAAGATACATATTTAAGACACCTCCATTTTGCATGAGAAAAATTAATTTCTCAAAACCTCTCTTGTGAGTTTATTAAATAAATCGGAACCCTCAAGCTTTTTTAATCTGATAAATTCTTCTTCGCCTTCCTTACCCTCTGGAAGATCCCATACACTTCCATAACCAGGAAAAGCCGTTGCAGCCGATTCCATCAGAGTTTTTTTAGATTTTGGGGAAATCAATTCTCCAAGAATACTTTCTAAATTCTTATAGTCTTTTGCTAAAGAGGATTCAATGTTCTCTTTATTCACACGTATAAATTCTAAAATATTGGGAACATGTTTTAGTGCCTTATAATGTAAATTAGATTGATTAAATAAAATTAAATAATATTCAAAAATTAAATCTTCAGCATGTTTAACGTCCTGCTTTGTAAGACACTTTAAGTCGAATCTTACTTGTTTTAGTAGTTTTTCTACAGCATGAAATATTTCTTTGAGTCTTTCTTGTCCTTTTATATAAAAACTTGAAAATTCCTTAAAAATATTAACATCCTGCTGGATTGATGAAATATCAAAAATTGATGAAACTCGATCAATTAATTTAGTACAATTTTTCAAAATATGATCCGGTCTATCTTTTTCATAATACAATTGATCTCTAACTATTCCCATCTTCGCATTAAAAGATGCTACATAATTAGCAACTTCAATCGCTTTTTCCCGCTCAGAAACCTCACCATTTTCTTCTAAAACTATAGCTCCAACGACTTTATTCGAAAACATCCTAAAATAATTAATAAATATATAATTCTTTTCATTTATGAATATTTTATAGGGAAATATTTGCTCTGTTTCATTCCACCTCTTATATTTTTTAGCGGATTTCTTAATAATCGGTGTGATTGTATTAGTCATCTTGTCTTATCCTCCAAAAATATTCTTGTTTTTTTATAATTTATATCTTCCTCTAGATTGTTTTCAATGTACTCCAAAGCACTATTCATTCTATCTACCCAATCCATTTTTCCTCTCCTTCCACTTATTAATTTATAGGAAAAGGTATTTATTTGTCCGACATTTAATGGACAAATATGTCGGATTCTTTCCTTATTATTGACTTAATTCTATTACCTTTGAGAAATTTCCTTCTTTTGCTAACCTGACCCGTTTGTTAAATAAGAAATTCAACAACAAAGACGCCTACATTCCAGATAATCCAGCAATGATAATAAAGGTAGTCCAAAGGATTGAACCTAAAATTAAAAATATGCAAATGATGTTCAATAAAACATTACTCAAATCTTCATTTCCCAACCTAGTTGAAGAATATGAGGATCCCTAAAGAGGGGAAGCATTCTTTATGGGCAAAACAAAAGAGGGAGCACCCCCTCTTTTGTTCATGCTTATTTATTTGCAATTACTTCAAGCAAATCAGCAATCTGAGCAAGCCAATACGCAATGGCTCCCGTAGAGATAACTAAAGCTACTAAAGCTAAAATTTTTGTAAGTTTCGTTCCATTCGTTATTATTTTCTGGTTTCAAAAGAGTGCCTCCATTTTTAAGATGATAATTCAATCTTATCATCTGTCAGGGATATAGGCATAAATAATTCCTTACCACCATAATCAGCCAACATGTTGAGTTTATTACTCATTTCAATAGCCAATTTGCCACCATTTCTCTTTAATTAGTCAGAGTCATTGTTCAACTAACCTGCTGCGTTAGTTTAAGTGAATCCCTTCACAATCATTAGCTATTTTAACATAAGTATCCAAAAAAAAATCACCTCTCAGTTAAACTAGAGAGATGATTTAAAAATTTCTTTATAAATATCAGTAACCGACTTTAATGTAAAGTTACCAACTTTAGTGTTACTGGACACAAAAGCTATATTATTTTTCTCAGACAAATAATGTTTACTTTCAACCACAAACACCAAATTACAAAATAGATTTGTAAAATTGGGAAAGGCATTACCACTTACCCAGAAGTTAATTTGTCCCGGTTCCGTCCTCATTTGAGTGTGATATGACATGTTGAATTTAAAAATTGTTTATTCCAAATATAAGGGTCTTGATTATGCTTAGGCTCATCAAAATGGACAATGATTTTTGGATGATAAACTAAATAACCTGCTGGTATTGACAATTTCCTCTCTCCCTATCAAAACAAACATTGATTTTGTATTTAATTAAACAATAATGTCCCTTTTAATTATTTTTCCTTTTTAATTTCTTGGCATTCAGTTGATGGAAATTAATTTATTCATTTGGTTTTTCATTAAAAATTAGTATGTTTCTCCCAACTTAATCAACTAATTTAAATCGTATTCCCATAAACCCAGTTTTCCTTTTGCTGGTATAAAATTGATTAACATTTCCTTATTGGAAACTTCCCAAACATAGTTCCCTACTCTAAAATCCCCTAATAAATAATCATTACCCGAGACTATACGTCCATCCTCCAATACTACACATCCCTGGGCGTCTTCTGTTACCTTTAAACAATTAATTAGGTTACATACACCAATAATCATACCTTTAGGTAGATTCTCTTTGTTGAATCCGTGTTTACTAAGAAGACACTGAATATTCTCATTATTACAAACACTGTTATCTATCTTTTTACTTGTATGGATTGCTAAAGAACCACGATAGTTAGTTTTCCATGTCCTTGTCTCATATTGAGCTTCATTTAAGATGAAAAGGGTGGCCCAAGGTTGAATCATTGAAAGCACCTTCATTTGAGAAATGCTCCTTTTAAAAATTTTCAACTATAAAATTCCATGTAAAATGATTATTTGTCATAGCCATTTGCTTAAAAATTATAAATGCATTAAAAGCATTATAATTTCTTAGTTGGTTTGTTTGTTATAATATATAATGAAAAAATTGTGACTTTAAGGAGTAATACCATGTTAAAATTCTTATATGAAAATGGCGTTATTCTAGGTTATTCTGCATCTAACTTAGTGCATGCTTAATATATCACCGGCGGGATTAATCAGTTTGTTATTTTCATGAGCTAATTTTATCCCGTTGCATTAGATTTTATACAATATCAACATAAAATTTCATTTGCAGCTTTTTTTTTATTAATCCGCAATTAATAATTTCCCATAGATATAAAGATGATATAGTTCTATATGGTTCCCAAAGAATTGATTTTTGTTGTAATAGGATTTTCTCATCTTCTTCTTGTTCATTATATAGCCATTTTGCAGCACGTTGAAGTCCAATATCGCCGAGATATAAAACATCCATTCTCTTAAGGGAGAATATTCTGCGTGCCTGTCACTCCCCGAAAAATCTGGTTCCACAAATTGCTTCATAAACACAAAGAAGACTACCTCCAATTTAGTAAGTAGTCTTCTTCAGTAATAGTACTTCGATGTAAAGTGCCTTGGGGGCAGATTACTTCATGCCGCTCATTCAGTAGCCACTATTATAGATAAAAACTATCTTTCAAAAAACTTAATTTAACTACATTTACCCCAAAAAAGTTGCATGCTTTTTAATACTTTTTCAATTAATTATTGCCCAGAACTCTGTTAATAAACATCTTATTAATGATGATCTTTTTCTGCTAAAGCACCCGTTACTTTAATAAGAGGTTGGTTTTCATCTATATATTTTTTTAGTTGCGCAATATTTTGAATTTTTATGTTAATATAAGCATTGATATGCTGATAGGATATACACAAACTGACGGAATAAGTTTAGATAGTAGTAACTACTATTAAATTGGAGACAAAATTATTATTATTACGCAGGTTAGTTAAAGAGAAAGGAGAAAGGAGAAATATGAAAATGAACTATTTTGAGGGTTTTAATTTCGACAATTTTTGGGATGAGGGTGAATACGCAAAAAACGAATATACTTCTAATCCACCTACAGCTGAAGTTATCCATAGCATTGAAAACGAATTAGGCTATAAATTGCCTCCGTCATATATCTGGTTAATGAAACAACGGAATGGCGGCATTCCAACAAAAGACTGTCATTCCACAAGCATTCCAACAAGCTGGGCGGAGGACCACATATCTATATCCGGCATTTATGGGATAGGATTTGAAAAAAAATGCTCATTAGGTGGAGAGTTTGGTAGCAAGTTTTGGATTGAAGATTGGGAGTATCCAGAAATAGGAATTGCTATCTGTGATTGCCCTTCGGCTGGCCATGATATGATTTTTCTTGATTATAGAAAATGTGGGCCAAAAGGAGAACCTAGCGTTGTACATGTAGATCAAGAAAACGATTATAATATCACATTTGTAGCTAAAGATTTTGAAAGTTTTATTAAGGGGTTAAAAAATGCAGAAGCTTATGAATCAGATAATACGGATGATAATCAGTTGAACGGATACGAAGTGGAAAGTGTTTGGATTCATCCTGATCTTGATAAAAGATTAAAGGGGGAATAAAACAAAGAAATAAAGAATCTCCCTATACTTTTTATGTTCCAAACAAACAAGTTTTTGACTCAGAAATTGAAATATAATTATCACATTTGTTTTAAACAAACTTAACATATTTTTCTGACTTTCTTCTTAAACTAAACTGCCCCGTTAGTTTAAGTGTAACATTTCACAATGGGTCTCAGAAGTCTAATTGTTGTTCTGTACATAAAAATAGACCATCGAAATGATGGTCATGTTTAACTAAAGCACCCGTTAGCTTAAGTACAATCTTTCACAAACTTATTATCTCTTTGATTTACTGAAATAACTTAAATAAGAAGAAGTGTTTCCTTCTTTGAAAGAAACACCCCATATTTAAATATCTTTAAGAGTTTCCGTCTGTCTTTCACTTTTCCACTTAATATACGTATAAATTAATTGAACTATTAGGGTAACTAGTAAAAGTACCAACAAAAATACGCTAAATTTTGAAGGAATATCCATTACAAACAGTAGAAAAGATAAAAATATAGCAACAGGAATCATCCACAAAGTTCGAATAAACTTCGTTCTATAATTCATTTTCCAATAATTAAATCCACCATCACGACCATTTTTCACTAATTCCACCACCTCTGGTTGTTTCTTCTCCATGAATGTTCGAAGTTCGTTCTTCCACTAATTTTATTATATTAATTTTCCCAAATTTTAAATATTTAAACATCTTTCTTATTAAACTAAACTGCCGCTTTAGTTCATTAATAAAAAAGAGTTGCCTAAGCAACCCTCTGATCTCTACTAAAGCACCCGTTAGTTCAATAAGCGACTATTAGATATTCTTCCCAATAATATCTTCAGGACCCCATACTGCTAGGCTATTATTAGGACACGCTACTACGTCCCATGTCTCAGTTGCTTCTGATACATCTGTTACTAATACACCTACTTGCCAACTCTCGTACTTTTCGTGATGTCCCCAAATGAATAGAACTTCACCTGTTTCAAATGTTAAAAATAAATGGGGACTTTGGTGATGTAGTGATACTTCAATAATTTGTTTCAACCTTAACTCACATAATAATTTAGAAGATTCAATCCAATCGAGTTCAGGCAGGTCCTCTAATGAGGGGATACTTTTCGGCAACGATTTTAATAAAGAAAATTGACTCTCAATATTAATGTAAATCTGCCCTTCAATTCGATTTAAATTATTTTCATTCTCAGAAAGAAGTAACTTTAATCCATAAAAATTAAGCCCTTCTATTTTTACACCATTACATAAAAAATTCAGCACATTTAAAGCAGCAGTTTTTTCAGCTTTATCCATATGGCACCTCCAATTCACACCTGTATCTGCTTATTTATATTATTATCCTTGTTCAACTAACCTGCTGCTTTAGTTTAATAAGAAAATAGAGCCACCTATGTAGCTCAATGCTCTTCAAGTAAAGCACCCGTTAGTTGAAGAAGAACTCATTTTTCAAATCTCACTAACATTTTTTCCGGCATTTTTATCTGTTCAATGTCAAAGTTATTGATTCGAAGAGTTATCTCACCTTCCCGCTTATCAGCTTCTTCTCCGACCCAACAACTATACAGTTCAAAATAATCACCTTTATCAATGTAACTGTCCATAATTTTACAAAGTTCAATTAGTTTCTCTTTTGATTCGGCACACGTTTTTAGGTTCATATATTCCGAAATCTCTATTCCCCAGTCACTTGATACTTCGTAAACAACAGGAGTGGTAAATTGATGTTTTTTCACATCTTGACGGTTATACTTGTTCGAAAAACAATCTCCAATAACAATTAAATCGTCTGACTCTTCATTACTAAGAGGTATTTCTATATTGCATCCAATATAACTTGTTAAACTCATTTCACAAACTCCTTTTCTCGCTATTTTAACATTCAACTTCTTCAAGTAAACTGCTTCGTTAGTTTTGGACGTAAAAATAGACCATCGAAATGATGGTCATGTTCTGCTAAAGCACCCGTTAGTTGAATAATTATTGGTACCCACCATCGGACTCTGGGAGTGATTTATATTCATCCTTGCTTTTAATTATATTAAAGACATAATTTCTTAACTCAATTAGTTGTTTTGCATCGTTCGTTGGTTCGCAGTATTCCCCTGAAATTAAATGTGTTAACGTTTCACCGTTGATAATAATTTTCCACTCATCTTCTCCGTACGGTTGTTGCATACAAACCGTTCCGTTAATAGGTTCTGGTGTAAATTCCTTCGTTTCGGCTATATTAATTTCTGGCATGTTCTCATAAATATCTTTCATTTCTTCTTCTGTTAAGATTAACTCTGTGGTTGCAGTACCATCTGCTATTAAATCCTTAGTCACCGTTCCTTCGAAAGTACTAATTTCATTCTTTTTTTGAACACCGAACTGAATAGAAAAATCAAAATCACTAGGCATATCTTTTGTCATCTTTTTAGTAGGAGAGTTGGTTACATTTTTAGAAATCTCGTTGTTGGATTCATTCTCTTTACCACTTTGTTGACAGCCCAATAACCCTATTGATAAAAATATTAAAGACAAAATTAAGCTAAGTTTCTTCAATACCATCACTCCTTTTATAATTAGACAGAATTTCATAGTTTTCGTTTCAATAAATTTTGTGTTAATTTGTTCAACTAACCTGCTGCGTTAGTTCAATAAGAAAAAAGAGTTGCCTAAGCAATCTATGTTCTATTAAAGCACCCGTTATTGCAATTAGGATTTCCTCAACAGCAAATACATTTTGTTTATGGTCATGCTTGATTATGGGGAATCCGCCATTTTCTTTTACAGAAAGTTAATCCTACTGACAATCATAATGTAATGCTAATTAACCTTCTTCCTATTTAAAATATTTATATAAATTACTAGAGGTATAGTTGATAATGAAATAAAAATTATAAAGAAATAAATAATATATGTCCCAATATATTCTACGGCAAATGGTAACGGGAAAATGACTATTCCTATAATTATCGAATAAATACCCATTACTTTACCTAATTTTTCTTTGTCCCCCTCGAAAGTTTCGTCATTGTATCCAGCTATTAGAAATAATTTTTTCTTTGCCCAAATTAGATACGCAAATAAGAACATTAATAAGCCAACAATACCGCATATTAGAACTGCAACATACATTTTCATCTTCCCCCAAACCAGAAAAATATTGATAATATTCTAATCAAAAGTAATTCACATTGACACTTATTCAACTAACCTGCCGCGTTAGTTCAATATGGCTTTTGTTTTCCGAACTTCGCAATTTTTTTCAATACAAAAATACCACAAATGAACACCATTATCCCTACTATTTTAATCATTACGTTTCTATAAGGTTCGTATAGATTAAATTTTTTCCCCTACCTTGATACCTTTTAATTATCTCAAAATATCAAAACTTATGCATTGGTATCTAGTTCCTTATTCAACTAACCTGCACCTTTAGTAAAATGGTTCACAAAAGGAATAAAAATCCTCCATATTACTTCTAAAGATTTCATTTATAATATATTTTATTTATATTGCAACTTTTTCTGCCTCTAATCCGTGGTTAGAGTGAAAGGTGGGAAGTGATGGATCTCGAACAAATATATGCACTTCATTTCAATGACTTATATCGCTATTTATATTCTCTCTCAAGAAATCATGCCGAAGCAGAAGACTTACTTCAGGAAACCTTCGCAAAGGCACATATTGCATTACTCACCAATGATATCAAGGAAATAAAACCTTGGCTCTTTAAGGTAGGTTATTTTACATACATTGATCATTTCAGAAAAGATAAACGTTATGTAATGACGAATGAATTTTCAATTTCTGATTTAAATAGTCCAGAAAATATAGTAGTTGAAAATGATTCTTACAATGAACTATTACGTTATTTAGATTATATAAGACCGATAGAAAAACAGGCGATTCTATTATGTGATGTGCATGATTGGTCAAATGAGCAAGCCGCAAATATCTTGAATATCAAGTTAAATACCTTAAAGAGTCATTTATCACGTGGAAGAAAAAGGTTACGGGAAATGTTATCACAGGAGGAATCATAATGGATCCATATGAAAAATTAATAAATAATTCGAAGAAGGAAGAACTTCCGCATAGTAACGAAGGCACTAAAAAGATTAAAAGAGCAATCAACTCGTCTAAATGGAAATTGATTCTTTCTACTCTAACAGTCATCCTTCTAATTGTTCCTACCTGCTATATGCTGACTTTTGGATACTATGCTTTTGGAACAAAATCTACTACTTTAATGGACGTCGCAAGTACTACTCTCTATATTACTGAGCCAAATACAACGCTCGAGGAAATGGAATTCGAAATGGACTTCTCTCTTTTTTCGATGGACTTGTCATTTGAACAATATAAACAAATTGGAGATGAGTTTTACCCATCAAAAGACTATGATTTACATTTTGTTCTCAATGACTTAGTAAATAACAAAACAACTTCTAAGCTAGAGAAAATATATCCTCAGTACCCAACACAAACAAACCAATGGATTACTCATCCAAACCAATCCGTTGAATTCAATAGTGATAATGAGTGGCGTGTGTTATCCGGATTGCCGGAGGAAACTGTTGTGGAGGCTTATATCTCATTAGACGATCTTTATCTAGTTCAAGAAGTAGAAGATGAGATGAAAAATGTTGATGTGACTTGGGCAGCAATCTATACAGGAACAGAAGATAAAATGCTTAGTTCCGACGGGGATGTTGTTTCTCCAATTGGTTATCCCGTTCAGCCCGATCAAACTTACTGGTCCCCTTTTCGGGACTCTGAATCCCACGAGGAGACATTTTTGAAAATGTTAAAGGACCTCCAACCGTATGAAGATATAGCTGTACAAGTCTCTTCCCATAAAAATCTCGAACTGGAAGAGCGTATACACTACATCGAGAAAAATGGGTATAAAACGTACGGAGTTGTCGTTACTGGCCCAAAAAGTGAAATTGAATCACTAAGAGAAATGGGTATGGTACGTTATTTGAAGTTAGGAGAGGTTAAATTATGGAATTGGGCTCAATAAAAAAAATTATATTTCCTGGATTAGGATGGCTAAGTGTCATTATGGGGCTCCTATCCTTAGCGATTATCAATGTCTCTCTGCTATCCGGATATGATGTACCGTTAGCAAATACTTTCTCTTCATGGGTATTAATTTCTGCTGTCTTTGGAATTATTTCAGTATTCAACCAAAAAAGTAGAACTTTGGGTTTGTGGGGAATGAGTATAAGTATCTTTATTGGACTGTTTTTTGTAACAATCTTTGGATTAGGCTGGACGATTGTTCCTTTTCCATAAAATTAAAGGCGCGAAGAATTTTACAGCATAAGCTTCTTCGTGCTTTTTTCTTTGAATGTGCTTTCTATTTCAACTAACCTGTTCCTTTAGTTCAATAAAAAAAAGTTGCCTACAACCCATGTTCTTTACTAAAGCACCCGTTAGTGAAAAATAGTTTATTTTCACCATACAAATTTAGATGATATGACCATTAACTTCAGTTGTTCCTGTACAGACACCCATTCGCAAATTGTTATAAATCGTCCAACGAAGAAAATGTTCTTTCGTTCATTTATTTTGCCTCAAAGTTCTAGGTGCCTTACTCACCTACCATACCGTCCTTATTATTATCTTGCATATATGGGTATAACCAATGATCACTCGTTGTATAGTCCTTAAAATATAGGCAAAATAATTTAAAACCTTTTGATTATTGGATTGTATTAGTTTTGCCCATTTTAACTAGGGCAAAACTAATTTATTTTTAGTGTATAGAGATAATAAATTTATTTAATTTTAAGTTAAAAAGATAAGAGCCTTACTACAAATAGGTTGTAGTAAGGCTTGTTAAAGGTGTTTTAAATTCTATTCATCTGCTTAAATAATCCTTGAAAAATGACTAATAAAATTGTTTACCTCTTATTTGAACTAACGCACCCGTTAGTTAAGTAAGTGAAATAAAAAAGATGAATAATTCACATACAATTATAAAGTAAAAGAGTAACAAATTTAGTTTTTTGACTACTAAATTGAAAAAGAGAGATTTTAGTAGTCTACCTTCTCCTTATATTCCACCTCATAAGGTTTATTATCCTCAATAGCTTTCTTAATTAGCTCTTTAATCTCTGCCTCTCCTAGATGATTGACAAAGAAGATAGGAAAATTATCCTCAAACTTTTCAGCATACTGAAGTAGTAATTTATCCATCTCTCTCATTACCTCCTACTCTTATAAAAATTTGGCTCTTAATTTGATATTAGTTATATCGTTTTTATAAAAAAGTTTTAACATTTCTATTGTTCCTTCTACAACTAAAGCACCCGTTAGTTGTAGAAGGAAAAAGGTTAAATCCTGTTAATGTTTCTCTCTTAGTTTATTTCTTTATTTTCATCTTAGGCTTTAAATTTAAGATAAGCTCATACCCAAAAGCTACTAACAATCCAGTCCAAAAAATTACAATGGAAGTAATAGGTTCATTTCCATATATTAGAGAGTAAATATAGTTTAAAAATAATAGCAACATATAGGTGTAAAAACCAAGTATTAGTCCTTTTCTCGCATTAAATGACTCTATTTTAGACATTTTTCTGAAGAACTTCATTTTAACCCTCCACAATATAAATTTACCCTTACTGTTACATTAATGCAGTTACCCTACTATATCTAAACATAATACCATTAATTTACCATGAAACTTGTTATCTTGGACGTAAAAAACAGACCATCAAATGATGGTCTTGTATAACTAAAGCACCCGTTAGTTTAAGTCATTATTTCACAATCTTATTGAGTGAGTAAATAATTAATATATTATACCGATATATTGTTTGAGTAATATATTGGAGGTAAATGGATACATATGAAAAAGAATTTTTTTTTTGCTTTAATAATCCCGGCATTACTTTTATCCACGGTTACAATAACGGAAGCATCAACTAAAGTGATGTGGGGAAAAACCGAATTGGTTAAAGGACAAATCGGTAAGGTGACGGTGTTGAATACAACTCAAGTCTATCAAAATAACAATGATGGCATATTCAAACAAAGCACTAGATCTCTTAGAAAAGGTGAAGAATTTAGAGTCTATAGCTATAAAGGTCAAGATGGTGGTTTTTATGGACTTGGTGGCGGTTTATTCGTGAAGAAATCAACTGTTGTTAAATATGAAACCCCGTCTAAAAGCAAACTTATATTGTTAGAGAACAACACTTTCTCTAACACTCCTAAAGAGGGAAAAAAATATCCCGATGGTTGGGTTGCTCCAGTATTGAAATCAGCTTGGAGTCCGAAACCAGCTACAAATTTTGCAACACTTCAAAACGAACTTGGATTTTATGAAGGCGGTCACTTCTATGGTATTAAAGGAAAATCTCGTAATATCATCGTCAATGGTGATAGTGGAGAAAATGAAGTTACCTTTATATTCTATTCATGGACTGATAGAAACCTTCCAGAGTCCTACCGTATTCCGATTGTAGCCAAAGAACTGTTTAAGCTCTACTTTGGTGCAGATGCAGAACGTGTATGGAATTATTGCAACAACAATGATATTCCAGAGCAGTTCACTGCAAATGGAAGAACCGTTAAAGTATCTTACATTGAGGTAAATGGAAGCGTCTATTTCCAAGTAGGCAAAAAGAAATAAATAGTTAGTTGAATAAACAACAAAGCTAAGATTATTTTTCTCTTAGCTTTTTTTGTATAAAAAAATGCAAAGTCTTTGTTCAACTAACCTGCACCGTTAGTTCAATAAGAAAAAATGCTTTACTCCTTCTTGAAGTAAAGCACCCGTTAGTTTAAGTACATTCACAAGCAGATAACTGACTTTTCGATGAACCACATTAAATGTTTTGGGTGGCACTGGTTAAGTTTACAAGGTAACAAATCAATAAAATTGGTCCACATCGTTCATAAAAATCACTTAGTCAAGTGAAATCAGATCAAATGAATCTCGCCTACGTTTTTTGATTTGTTTTAGAGGAGGAAATATATCAGGGCGAAAACAGTTTCCAATGCCCTTCGGATACAACTTCGACCGATCCATCGATCACTTTGATGGCAGTTTGATCATCCATTACATACGCCCGCCCCTGCATCCCGGCTGCCCATTTCTCTGCAGCATCCATCGTGTTATACGGCAACATCCCCAGGTGCGGAAACATTGCAAAATCGACCAGACCCAGCGTTTCATCACCACCGTTGGGTGGAGTCCAGCCAACAAAAAATTCCCCGATGTTAGGTGCCATCACCATGCTCCCAGCACTCATTCCCACATATACTGCGTTCAGCGAGGGCAAGAGGTCTGCCAGCCCGGATTGCCGCATCCAGTGGCACAGGTAAAGGGCGTCGCCGCCCGCCACCAGCAGGACGTCCGTCTCCCGGACCAGCGGCACCCAGCGGTCTTCGTCGATGCTTGGTAGCGCTGTGAGCTCCAGCACGCCGACGGACTTCCAACCCAGGCCGACAAAGGTATTGTCGGAATTCCCGCTGATGAGTTGCCAAGTTTTAACGCCAGGGCCGACCCAGGGGTGACCATACATCGCGGTGGGGATACAGAGGGCGTTAGACTCGGCAATCGGTTTGTCCAGCATGTCAACCAACGCGTCATGAATGCTTTTGTTATTAATGCCTGCAGATGTAAGTAGAAATTTCATATCTTCACTCCTTATCTTAGTATAGTACTGTCAAAGTTTTCATATTTCTAAGACAGCAATTGTTTGATTTTTCTAACTACACATAACTTACAACACACTTAAAATTCATGTATTTGATGTTTGCAAAAACCAAAAACATAATCTGAAAGGAGACAAGTTATAAGCATGTAGTTTTCATAAACTTTATACACTATCAACTTATATAATATTTTATAATACTCTGAAAACTTAACGCAAACAAGTATAGGAGTTTCTACTTCACCTTTACTCGCCTCCACCAGGAACGGATCTGAATATGACGTAGTACCCAAGTACTGCCAACCCCATCCACTCCCGTATGCCCTCTTGATGGTTAGACAGAGCATTCGTCATTGATTTTTTTCCACTGTTGACTCTTTCATTAACTCTTCGCCCAGTTTGTCAAGCATGATCTTGGTTCCGTGTTCACGCTGAGCAACTGTGTCATGGCCATCGAGGAAGACTCCTTGCTCGGTGTAGATGAGCTGAGTGCCAGTTTCTGCATACTTGAACTCTACAGTTGTCACGGATACCGAAATACGTCTTTCATCAAGATCCATCGTATAGGAATAGACGATGCGCTGATCCGGTACAATCTCCTGATAGCAAGCATCAAAGGTAAAGATGGGCCCTCCTTTGGGACCACCTTGACTGTACTCGCGCCCGCCAACTCGAAAGTTGAATTCGTCAGCTTTCGGAAACCACTTAGCTTTGGCTTCGGGATCGGACCAGGCGATGAACACTCGTTCAGGTGGAGCATTATAGGTCTTTTCAATGACAAAAGTGTCGTGTGTTGCAAAGCGTTTATCCATCATTTATTCCTCCCTTTAGGTGGTTCACTTTAATACTTGTCGAGAAAGTCGCCAAGCTTGTCGAAGTGGTGATTCATGCTTGATCGTCGTTCAGCAAAAAATTTTTCATGGCTCTTTTTCATCATGCTCAATAATTTTGCGAAATCCTCAACCGCCAAAGGCTCTTCCATTTCCATCAGACTAGATACATTTTGTAATTCTTTTAAAAGCTTCTGTTGAATTCTGATATGTTCCCTAAGTCGCTCGATTTGAAGCGATACAATTTCGCATGGATTGTAATTGTCATCATTTAGAATCGATTTAATCTCATCAAGTGATAAACCTAGTTCCTTTAATGCGAGTATTTGTTTTAGATGTGAAAGATCAGATTCGTTATATAACCTATATCCTGACTTAGAATATCCAGATGGAGAATACAAGCCAATTTGATCATAAAATCTCAGTGTTCGAACGGTTAAGCCTGTTAATTTGGCAAGTTCCCCAACTTGCCAATATTCCTTGCCTTTAATAATCATCCCCTCATTTCGCGCGAATATTAATTACCGGTGTCTTTACTATAAACAATTACGCAACGTAAGGGTCAAGGTAATACACAAAATTATTTTCAGAGAAATGTTTGAAAGGAATCCTAACTTTATCGGCGTCCCATACCTTATAGAATATCGATATTTTCTTAAGATTTTCACATACACCTGTTGAGTTTTGATATCTTAATCTTATTATCATTTCTGTTTATAAAAAGACTGATAATGCTCACCTTCGATTAAGATAGTCTTTGATGAGAAAGTACTCTCTTCTTTAACTAAACTGCTGCGTTAGTTGAATAAGAAAAAGAGCTGTCCTCGCAGCTCCCTGATTTTAAACTAAAGCACCCGTTAGTTGAATAAGGAAGTATTAGAAATTAATTAATATCACCTACATAAGTTTTAGCTTTTCCACTGTCAAAATAAGAAATTAAATGAGTTCTTAATGATTGAGGAAATAACTTATACTCTAACAACTCGTTAATTGGTAACCATTCTGTACCTATTTGCCCCTTGTCTGGACCTTCGCCATTAATAAATGTATCTTGATTAACATTACACAAAAACATAAACTCAGTTTGATGTGCATGAGAATGATAGGCAGCTAACTCATGGTTTTTTCCAATGTATTCTCGTACAAATAACAACTCTCCAATTTCAACTTCTGCACCTAACTCTTCTTTGCACTCCCTTTCTAAAGCTTGGTGAAGATTTTCACCATGTTTTTGACCACCACCAGGTAGAATATAATAAGTCCCACCATTTTCATGTATTTTTACGGCCAATACTTTCCCATCTTTAACTATCACTGCCTTAGCTGAATTTCTAATTCCCATTTTAAATACTTTAACGATAGCTTTTTTTGCCAAATTACTGATTCCCATCTAAATCACTCTCCGTCCATATTCCATTCCCAATATTCTATTGAACAAGTAAATCCTCTTAATCAATACTCTTCAAATTCAACAAAAGAGTGTACTTCTCCTTCTTCAACTAAACTGCTTCGTTAGTTCAATAAGAAAAAGAGCCGTCTAAGCAGCTCAACGATCTTCAAGTAAAGCACCCGTTAGTTTAAGTGAAAATCTTCACAATGTTTTTTATCATAACGAAATCTAATCCGTTGATGTGTAGGGGCATATCAAAAAGACGCCTTCTTACTAAAGAAAAGCGCCTTATAAAGTAATTAACATTAAACTTCTAGATTTCTTTATTTGAGGGTGAGAATAAACTCCTCCACCTCTTCTCCACGTGCATTAGAATACCCACTGTCCTCACCAGTAATCACGAATCCACATTTCTCTAAAACCTTAAGAGATCCGGCATTATCTTTCGCAGCACGAGCATAAAGAGGACGAATTGTAATGTGTTTTAGAAATTCCCTTAAAGCTTTGGTTGCTATTCCTTTGCCCCAATATTCCTTTCCAATCCAATAGCTAACTTCTGGTTCTCCGAACTGCTCAAAACGTGAAATATGCCCAACCACATTATTTTCGATAATGATCGTCTGCTTCATAATATCCTTATCCGTAAGAATTTTGTTCCAGTGTGTAGTGAAGCTATCCCAATCACTGGGGTCTATGCTCGTAAAGGCAGCCATATAGTTCGCTTCACGGTTCTGTTGGTGCTTAAAAAAAATAGGAAGGTCATCCTCAATCACATTTCGAAGAATAATGTTACTCATCATACTCCCCCTTTGTCGTTTACTTGATTTTAACAAACGCACGTTCCTATCGCAAATAATTTTCGGAATATTCAGTCCGATTTATGAACTAAAATATTCCCTGTTTAAACACTTTGATTTTGCACTAATAATTCTTTTCCTTATTCCGTTAAATGGCCCGATTGTTGAATAAAAGCTAATGACTATTGTTCAACTAACCTGCTTCGTTAGTTCAATAAGAAAAAATGCTTTACTCCTTCTTGAAGTAAAGCACCCGTTAGCTTAATAAGAATAAAGGAATTGCAGCAGCGATCCCTTTATCTTCAATCAAAGTAATTTATTTTAACTTCAAGTTAAAAATTCCCTTACCAGTTTCCATATTTATAGGGAATGATGAATGTTCATGAGCTATGACCCAAGATTCATTCACTTTTTTTAATCCATATGTAACCCGATTTGTCATTTGACGAAGTTTCTCACCAGATTCTTCTTTGTGAGCAGCAAATGTTACAGCACAATGTACAAATGCGAGATATGAATTTTCTTCAACTACTAGGTCATTAAAATCAACTTTAAGTAAAACACCATCCTCCCTCAATCCATTAAACCACCCTTGCACACTTTCCTTCCATGAAGAAATCCCCGTGCTCTCCCAGTTCCCCCAGCAATCATAAATATGCGTTTCGGAAGCATACATGGATAAGAATTTTTCAACATCTTTTTCGTAAACTGCTGTTTTGTAATTTTCAAGTACGTCTTGAACTTTGAAAAAAACCTCCGTCATTAAGTGCATCCCCTTTACTAATTTCAGAAATGTAAGAATATTACTATAGATGAATTCTATACTCAAACATTTTTTCCTTCTTCAACTAACCTGCTGCGTTAGTTTAAGTGTAACATTTCACATTGGACATAAAAATAGACCATCGAAATGATGGTCTTGTTTCACTAAAGCACCCGTTAGTTCAATATCCCACTGTAACTTCAAAGAATAAGTACCGTCTAATTCATAGAGGTGTGTTTAAAATGAAAAAGCTGTACTTATCTTTGTTATTTATGATAAACGTTGTTATATTAGCAGCATGACAACCAAATCAGTCATTAACCGAAGCTAAATCTCAAGAGATAAATAGAGAGAGTAACGGCATAGTATTGGAGGTGGAAAAACACCAATTTCATACCCCTGAAGAAAATGAAATCAATATAATTATTCAGAATACTTCCAATCAAGAATTTACTTATGGTACTTATTTTAAAATTAAACAAAACATAGATAGTATTTGGTATGAATTCCCCTTTAAGAATGGCGTGGGTTTTAATGATATAGGTCTTACCTTAAAACCATATGAGTCAAAAAAAGAATCATATTCCCTTGATCTTTTTGAAGAAGCACTTTCTCTAGGCAAATATCGTGTATTAATATCGTTTATTGACTCAAGTAAACCATATTCTGAAGAAAACAAAATTACCTTAGCAGTTCCATTTGAATTGACAAAAAAATAAAGAATTCTTCTGTTCCTTGGTTAAGGATAATTGCTTAGAAATTAGGAGGTTCCCTTCTTCAACTAAACTGCTTCGTTAGTTTAAGTGTAACATTACACAAAGGATTTCTGAGATCAACTTGACGTTTTGGATAAATAAATAGACCATCGAAAATGATGGTCTTGTTTAACTAAAGCACCCGGTAGATGAATAACAATCACCTTGTCCTTTCAATCTCAGAAAAAACAATAATTAGTCAACTGTGCGAAAATTGGTTTTAAGCAATTGGTGAGCTTTTTGTGTATTTAGAGACGTATCAAAAGATAGATAAGGGGCATCTTCTTTAGATCTTATAGTTGGGCGGAGAAGACTATTATTCCATCCAAGTTGTTCCAATCTCTTTTTAAAAAACGTATAGTAGCTTTCTTTATGTATGGGTCCAGCATGCAAAATTCCATTAAATTTTATATTAGTCAATTCAATAATCGTACTTGATAAATCATTAACATTTACAAAAGTTCTATACACATTTGTCCATGCATCAAATGACTGATTCTCTTTTATTTTCTCGATTATTTGTATGGTTCGTTTTTCAATACCTTGATCCCCATTATTACCATATAGTGGGCCAGTACGAAGTATCACGTGATTTGGATGTTTATTGAGAATTAGGTTTTCTCCAGTATATTTACCGTTCACATAATCAGCTAGGGCTGCTTTCTTAGGCAAGGTACCAATTGGGTCCGTTTCATTGTAACCACCAATTCCTTCAACAAAAACTGCATCCGTTGATAGAAATATAAGTTTTGCTGCACTCTCTATTTCTGATAATAAATTTTCGAGCCCTAAATTAATTAATTTGGTTTCTTCTTCAAAACTCATAAGTGACCATATAACTACTTCTGGATTTATTTTTCTAATGGCACTTCTTATTGATTGTTTGTTTGTAACATCTACTTGCATAATATTAGAGTTCTCATGTTGAAAACGTGAGGTACCAAACACTGTTAGATTTTTGTTCTCTGTAGCCAGTTGGAATAAATTCGAGCCCAAAAAGCCAGTTGCTCCTAAAATAAGTATTCTCATATAACCTTCCTTTTTTAGTTTATTTTATTATGTATTCGCCACAACTTTATTGTCTTCCTTGTTCAACTAAACTGCTGCGTTAGTTCAATAAGAAAAAAAGAGTTGCCTAAGCAACCCAGAATCTTCAACTAAAGCACCCGTTAGTTCAATAGAAAGTAAAACAAAATTGCTACTGCAAAACTTGGAATTGCAATCAAAGCTGAACGAAAACTAACATTATTCCTTTGATTTCTATCCTTGACTGATTCAGTTGCTAAGTTAGCCCTCATTCTATCTCCACTTACTAAAACACCCGAAAAAACGAAGGATATCACAATAAAAATAAACCAATTCCACCTGTAATCGTAGTAACCATGTCAATATTCCATATCACAATAGATACTAAGACACCTACTAGAGATAGAATAATTCCAAGTAATAAGTATTTCAAATTATCCCCCCTCATATTTACTACGACTGTGTATGAAAAAGGTTTCTGTTATTTAAGTAAACTGTTTCGTTAGTTCAATAAGTTCAACAAAAAGAAGCGTTAATCATCTTAGAACAATGATTTATAGGTATTAAATAATTTGGAAATTACTGTTCCCATTCATTGTTATGCTCTGCTAACACATATTCTCCTACTTCATCGGTACATTGAACTAGAATATATTTACTAACCATATCCTTTGTTTCGATTGAAATACTTGGGCAACTAAATTCTTCAATAAATTTACTCCACAGAAGTTTTCTATCCAGTGTACGAGTAAAATCAATATTGTTATCTTTAAATTCCAATGTCGTAACAATTCTTTCTCCTTCTTCTCCAAAAACTATAAAATCAATTTCATCATCTTTTCCAGCGTTTACATTCTCCACAAATTTATTAAGGCGTTCTACATTTTCAACATGATTAAAACCTTGTTTTTCCACAATCTCATCATTACTATTTGATTGACATGCCGTAAGAAAAAAAGTAAAAAGTATTAAACTCATAATCATACAATGTATATCTTTCAACCTCCACTTCACTTAGATAATATAAATATAATCTATTATTATATTTCCTCTTGGAGCTAATAATGCCATACCGGAAACAACTACTTATTAAACTAACCTGCCCCGTAAGTTTAAGTGTAACATTTCACAATGCATATCTGAGTTCAACTTAATGTTTTGGACTTAAAAATAGGCCATCGAAATGATGGCCATATTTTACTAAAGCACCCGTTAGTGAAAATCAATTTTATACTCTAATTCAAATTGAATAATTCCGAAATGATTTCAGCACTTCTTGGAGAAAACATAAATATTGATAACGAAATACATAATAACCCTAATAACGTCATTATTTAAGTTAAGCGAGGGGTGAGAGTATGGGCTTTTGGTATTTCTTAATATTATTCGCGGGATTACTTTTAGTTGTTAAGGGGCTACTTGGCAAAAAAAAATTTAGCTTGGTATTTGTTGTTCACCATAAGTTCTTCCTCTTTGATTTAATAAAACGAATTCGATTTTAAAAAGTCCATTCTTGCTTATTGAAGTAAACTGCCCCTTTAGTTCAATAAGAAACAAGGCATTACTCCTCCTGGAAGTAAAGAACCTGATATCTCACGAATGACATTTCTAAATATTCTGAAGATTAATTTGAAAAAATAAAACCGTCTGACTTCTATCAATCTTAAGTCAGACGGTGTATTTTATAATCTAAACTTACTTACAAGTTCCTGGAGATTCATCGCCATTTCCGATAGATTGTTAGATGCTGACGAAATTTCCTCCATGGATGCTAATTGCTCCTCCGTAGCTGCTGCTACAGATTGAGAGTGCATGGATGCATCTCTTGCCACAGAAACGCTACTCGTTACATTTGCAGTAACTTCTTGTGCACTTGCAGACATTTGTTCAGCCGTCGCAGCCATATCATCAATTTGCATACCCATTTTATCCATGGAATCTAAGATGACTGTAAAACTTTCTTCTGTTTTTCCAATGATAATAAGTCCTTCTTTAACATCCGTTTTAACTTGATTAATAGAATCATTCGAACGAGACATATCGACTTGAATTTCATTGATTAACTGAGAAATTTGCGTAGAAGATTGTTGAGATTGTTCAGCTAACTTACGAACCTCGTCGGCAACTACAGCAAATCCTTTCCCATGTTCGCCCGCTCTTGCGGCTTCAATTGCTGCATTTAAAGCTAAAAGGTTGGTTTGATTGGCGATTTCAGTAATAACCTTTGTGATTTCGCCAATTTCCTGGGAACGTTTATCTAAGGACCTAATCGCTTCGCTACTCGCATTTACCGATTGATTGATAGCTTGAATTTGTTGTACAGTCTTTCCAACAAATTCACCTCCCATTTTCGCTTGAGCACTTGCATGTGAGCCAGCTTCAGTAATAGTATTCGAATTTTCGGCAATGTTTTGAATACCTAGCGTCACTTCTTCTAAACCTGTTGAACTTTCTTCTAGGCTAACTGAAGCAGTCTCTGCCCCCTCAGCTATACCTTGAATTACATTTGTAATTTCTTCTGTTGCTCTGCTTGTTTGTTCAGCACTTGCAGTTAGCTCTTCTGATGAAGCGGCTACCTGTTGAGATGTATTCGTTACGTCTTGCATCAGCTTACGTAAGCTTTCTACCATTACATTCATTGATTTGGCTAGAACTCCTACCTCGTCCTTACTATCAATATCCGTTGTTTGTGTTAAATCACCATTCGCAACTTGCTCTACTAAAGTAACGACCTTTTTTAATGGTCTTGAAATCATTTGAGCAATTACATAACCTAATCCAATACTGAATAGAATAGAAATAACAAGAATAGTAATCGTAATAGTTTTGCTAGTTGCATATAAAGCATTCGCTTCATTATTAGACTTTTCGGCAAGTTCAACGTTTAAAGTTATTAACTCAGCAAGAATACCTTGTACTTTGTCTCCTGACACTTTAAAGTCTGGAGCCATTTTCAAATATCCGTCAACATCATTAACATAAGCTAATTTCTTAGCTTGGTCTAGATAACCATAGTAATCATCTAAAGCAGGTTTTAATTCATCAAGAAGTTTCTGTTCTGTTGGTAATACATAAGTGTTTTCATACTTTTTTACATGCTCGTCGATTTCAGAAACAATTTCTTCTAATTTTTTCTCTTGCTCTTTCTTTTGCTCATGCGTTTTCATCACGAAAACCATGTCACGAATATTTACTCGGATACGTTGATAGTCTGTCTCAGCACTCGATATATCTGTTATTGGTACAATCCGTTCATCAAACATAAATTGAAGTTGCTCATTTAATTTACCTAAATTTGTAAACCCGTATATCCCTACTACACCTAAAACAATACTCATTAAAATAAATGCTGTAATCAATTTGACCGAAGTCTTTAAGTTTAAAAAGAAATTCACTATTTTACCCTCTATCCTAATTATTTTCATTCCTAAAACTTTAAGTTTTTGCAACACTAAATTTACCATTATCCCTTTACAAAAAATGTAGGGAAAACAAATAAAATTTTAGCTCGTTACTGTTAGCGTATGGACAAACCTTTCTTCCATTATCCGAAAAGGCTTTGAAATGTAATAGCCTTGAAAGTAAGGCACCCCTAGTTCTTTTGCAATTAATAAATCTACTTCGGTTTCAATACCTTCTAAGACTAACTCAACGTTTTCATCTGTATAATCCAACATAAGAGATATTAGTTGTTGTTTTTCTTTTGAGTGCGCTAAGTCTTTTGAATATGTATGATCTAATTTCACAAAATGAGGGACAAACTTCTCCATTCTTTCAAATGTGGTCCTTCTAATTGGTATATCGTCTAATGCAATTCGTATACCCACTGATTTGATATACACGAGACGTTCAAAAAAGAGTGGAAGATTTAACAGAGAATCTTCTTTCTTATCTTCATTAATTTCGAATACGACACGTTCCTTTATGTGAGGATACCTCGATATTAAGTTCTGGATAAATTTCATGAATTTGGGATGAATGATTGTGGAAGGGAAAACGTTCACAAACAAAAAATATTTATCTACGTAAGAGATTGGAAACTCTCTTATCGCATTGTTCATACAAAGTGTGTCTAATTCATATAAAATACCCCGATTTCGTGCATCTTGGATAATAGTTAACGGATCTATTCTTTGATTACTTCGCATAAGTGCTTCAAAGGCAAAGGTTTCATCTTGTAAATTGGTCAGTGGTTGGTATTCACAATACAATAATTTTTCTACAATTAGTTTCTTGGTATTCATATTCACTAATATTTCCTTTCTATATCAACAATGCTTGTTGTTTGGGAAATAACTCGGTTATGATGATGATATCTTGCACTTGTTGACGTTCGTTACCCTTTTTCTCTTTTGTTTTAATCATACACCTCTTATCCTCAAATTAAGTGAGGTCGGAAAGAGTTTTTAATCTCTGACAATATGATCCAAGGGATTGCAGCAATAAAATGGACAATAATATCTGATAATTCTTCTTTCAATTTGGGTAATTCCAAACCTCTTTCATCTATAATCCTTTTCTTTTTAATTGAATTACTTTATTTCCATTCACCCACTCAACAAAAAATAAAACACATTACCTATTTACTAGTATTTATTTAAAAATAGGTATAATTATGCATAACATAATTATAATACTACAAATACATTTCATATTGTGAATTTTTTATATAACATTATGAACAATGTGTGACGAATTTGTTGGGCGTGTTAATTAGATATGGTTTTACGAATAAACATTTATTTTCCCCTGTCATCAATGCTCATTCGACTAATTAATATTACTTGCATCTCTCCAATAAAAAAACCTCGCCAAATGCAAGGTTTTTTTGAATCATTGTTCTACAGAAACAAGTATATTATTTTGTTACTCTTAAAATCCCTAATCTTCAACTAACCTGCCGCTTTAGTTCAATAAGAAAAAAGAGTTGCCTAGCAACCCATGATCTTTATTAAAGCACCCGTTAGTTGAGTAAGGAATTTAATTCAAAGTACTCCGTTAATGGCACTTTCCTACCTTCTTTATGCCATCTATGATATTTATCAAATACCATCTTCACATCATTATTTGCACGAACTTCTACTAAATACTTTACAGAAAGATAACTTCGCCAATAGTCAAACATAATACTGGATAAGCTACCTTGATATGAACTGCTGCCAAAGTCTTCTAATGAGTGATTTCCATATTTGTCCTTGAAAGCTTCAATTAACTCGGCTTCTGCATTTGTTATTTCATTGAATTCCTTCTCACTTAATAATATCTTTCGAGGTAGATAAAAACACATTCCTTCCTCGAACCATATACTATCTTCTCTTTCATCTTCAAATTCATCTAAAAATAAATCAGAATGGTGAGTAAGTTCGTGAGCTAATATGATAAATATCTGATTTTCAGAGTAGCTTTCATAAAATTTTTGTACATTAGGAAGTGCTTTTCCCTCTAATTGTCTTACTAGAAGTTTCCGCCAAGTTTCTATATCTGGTGACATATAAATTAAATCTTTATTAGTGTAGGCTGGTATAGGTATATCGGAAAAAACCTTAGTTGCTAATTCTTCGGTAGTCCATAAAATACCTTTTGGTAGTTCTGTAAGAGAATAATGATTTTCGAGTATTTTTTGGTACTCATTCAGCTTCTTACCAAATCTATGAATAATATCTTGATACTTCTCATATTCCTCTTTCTTTTCAAAAGCATATATTTGTTTCATTAAGTTTATCTTCCCTTCGTTTAAAAACATTTCCTTCTTCAACTAACCTGCCCCGTTAGTTTAAGTGTAACATTTCACAATGGATTTCAGAGATCTACTTGAAGTTTTAAATAAAAAAATAGACCATCGAAATGATGGTCATGTTTAACTAAAGCACCCGTTAGTTGAAGAACCTCCGAATTACTCTTATCATAATTAAGTCTCTTGTTTTTTCCTGAAATATATTCTTAAAATCTCGTCCATACCCCAGCCAATTAATGAGATAAGTGTTGATGCAACTAAGAAATATGAGTCAAACGCATTGAAATTTGTAAAAATAAACCTTGAATCAAGAATCAAAATCAATAAGACTACAAAGCTGGTGCCAACAAATAAATGAACAATTAATGAAAAGAATACTCGTTTATTGCCATCAAAACGATTGTTCATCTTAGCCGAGAGAATTGATATAGGAATCCCAAATAAAAGAATAACAGGAATTGCATATATACTAGTAAAGGCAATTAACGCAGGTAACTCCCATATTGTACTCCTTTCTATAAGCATAAAAAACAACCCAATAATAGGTTCAGATATTATAGCTGTGCAAATAAATGCCAATATTTTTCTCTTAAACACTAAATCCCCCCCTTATTAAGATTATTATTCAAATGGATCGCCGAAATCTACTTGATGTTTTGGACGTAAAAATAGACCATCAAAGTGATGGTCATGTTTAACTAAAGCACCCGTTAGTTTAAGTACATTATTTCACAATCTTTTTGAGTGAGTAAATAATTAATATATTATACCGATATATTGATTGAGTAATATATTGGAGGTAAATGGATACATATGAAGAAAGTTTTTTTATCTGCATTAATAATCCCGGTATTATTTTTATCAACTGTTACAATAACGGAAGCATCAACTAAATTAATGTGGGGGAAAACCGAGTTAGTTAAAGGACAAATTGGTAAGGTGACAGTGTTGAATACAACTCAAATCTATCAAAATAACAATGAAGGCATATTCAAACAAAGCACTAGATCTCTGAGAAAAGGTGAGGAATTTAGAGTCTATAGCTATAAAGGTCAAGATGGTGGTCTTTATGGACTTGGTGGCGGTTTATTCGTGAAGAAATCAACTGTTGTTAAATATGAAACCCCATCTAAAAGCAAACTTGCATTGTTAGAGAATAATCCACTTGCTTCGAGTCCAGAGAATGGCAAAAAATATTCTGATGGTTGGGTAGCTCCAGTATTAAGATCTAAATGGAGTTCTGACTATGCCCAAAACTATAAAACACTTCAAAACGAACTTGGATTTGTCGACGGTGGTAGAAGTTACACTATTGCTGGTCAAATGGGAGCTATTCAAGTTATCTATCAAGCTCCTGACGCTCCTTATGAAGTTGGTATCAGATTTACTATGTGGGATGGAGACGCAAATGGTCAAATGCCACAAGCCTATCGTATTCCGATTGTCGCAAAAGAAGTCTTCAAATTGTATTTTGAAGGAGATGGTACTCGTGTTTGGAATTATTTAAACGATGGAGTCAAAAAAGGCAGTGATATTCCTGAAGACTTTACTGCTGGTGGCAGAAGTGTCCACTCTAGAGTATCCACTAATTCGGGTGTTCTCTACCTTGAAGTAGGTCACAAATAACAATTGTTTCATTTGTTAGTTAAAGCTAAGAGTATTTTTCTCTTAGCTTTTTTGTATGCAATAATGTAAAACCTTATTAAACTAAACTGCCCCGTTAGTTCAATAAGAAAAAGCTACCCTTACAAGCAGCCACTTGTTTAACTAAAGCACCCGTTAGTTGAATAACCCAAATTTTACAAACACCAATAATTTTTATATACCTACAATATTTTCTTTAATATTAATTCATCATTTAATGGAATTCCTTCATTTCCTATTAAAGGTATTGAAGGTTTTAAATTTCGTGCTTTATTTACACCATTAGGAATAACAGTTGTAATTCTGTAACCTCTTTTTTGATAAAATTTTAAAGCATTCAAATTATCATTTGTTGTTACTAAACTGACTACTTGTAGTTTTTTCTGCTTTGCAATGTTTTCTATTTTTTTCATTAAGGAGGTGCCTATGCCCTTTCCTTCTTGGAGACTATCTAATGAAATAACCTCAATTTCATCATCTTTAATGACATAAGTAACCAAACCAATAATCTGATTATTTTCCTCAAAAATCAAACCGTTTAATGTATCGCATTGATAAATACCAGTTGAAATTACCATTTCAGGACTTCCCCAATTTGCCTTAAAAAAGGAAACAATTTTTTCTCTATTTTCTATCGTTATCTCTTTAATACTCAATTGTATTACCCCATTTCTCCCAATCATTTATTTAAGATTATTTATATAATATTATAAAATATTTAAACAAATTATTTCATTACTTCTTCTACTAAACTGCCCCGTTAGTTCAATAAGGCCAATCAGACCTTTGATTGTATTTAGGTTCTTCTTTATATATCATTTAATTTCCTTAGATGATGCGTCTCTTTCAAATTTCTTTGTTTTTATAAATGAATTCAAATCTCTAAAAAAGACATAATACGATAGCAATACCACCGCTATCATTGGATATGCAATGGTAGGGTATTCATCAAATATATAATCTCGCTGAGCAATGATAAAATATTGTGCCATTATTAATAAAATTAAAATATGAATTACTGAAATCAATTGTTTATGTTTTCTGAAAAACAATATAGATACTAAATATACTACATTTACGAGAACAAAAGCCCACAAAACATCGATAGCAAATAATTCACTTTCCACTATGAACACACCCCTAATAAAATAATGACCCCTTGTTAAAGGATACCCCGTAACCTATAAAACACCTTTAAATTTTCTTTATTGAATTAAACTGCCCCGTTAGTTTAAGTGTAACATTTCACAATGTATCTACTATATCTACTTGATGTTTTAGACGTAAAAACAGACCATCGAAATGATGGTCTTGTTTAACTAAAGCGCCCGTTACTTTAAGTACAATATTTCACAATATCTCTAATTAGGTCTCTCGTTTTGTACTTTTACGAGTAAGTTAAGCATTATCTGTTATCGGATTTCAACTTATCAATATATTCTTTTCCTTCTAACAGTGAAAGACCTAAAGTTTCTCTTGCTTCTTTAATTGCTTTTACGTCCTCACCCTCTTTTATTAGTTTACGAAGTTCATCATTTATTGGATTTTCAGGCAGTCCCAATTGTTTGGTTAATTGGTCTAAGGTATATTGCATTCTTTTTATGCGACCTTTTAATTTATCCACCTTAGCCGATAAATCTATTATTATAAGAAAAGATATGATTATAAGAATGTATTCCATTTACTATTAAACCCCCAAACTTTATTTGTTCCCTATACATTTCGTACGAATAAAAAGAATAAAGGTTTCACTATTAAACAATACTGCCGCTTTAGTTCAATAAGAAAAAAGGCTTAACTCATTCTTGAAGTAAAGCACCCGTTAGTTGAAGAAGAAACTTCAATTATTGAGTGTTTATTATGCCTTTTTTCCCAGCAACATATATTGCAGCTATTGCAGTAAATATTGCAGCTAAAGCAGTAATTATACTAGCAACAAAAAATCCATATGCATATGTCGGTATGCTTTGCGTTGGTACTCGGTCATTTATTTCAAAAACTAAAAAATACACTCCAATTCCATCTCCATCAACATCTTCTGCTCCAATAGACCTTAAATCCATTCCTTTGCTAAACAATAAAATAGTAACGACTATAAGAAAAACAAAAATACTCCACCGATAAATAGTTTTCAAATCAATCTCTCCTCTTTCACTTATTTAACAATTTACATAAATTATCTAATTCAACACCATTACCAAAGTTCCTTCATCTTGTACTAACCTGCTGCGTTAGTTCAATAAGAAAAAAGGCTTTACTCCTTCTTGAAGTAAAGCACCCGTTAGCTTAAGAAACTTAATAAAATACTTAATTCTTTTTTATAGTAATCTCCGAGATATCTAATCCCAATCTTTTCTTTAATTCTTCTGTAATGGAGAATGAAATAGTCGCCCCTTTTTCCACATTGACAAATTTGTGATGTACTCCAGTAACAACTGTCCCATCAGTGTAATATGTTTCAGAAGGATTAGAGTTAAATTTTAAATGGTCATTATAATTGTCACTGATTTTTCCTCGAATAAAAATGTCATCTGATAAAACAACATAAGCTGGTTGACTTTGTATCAAAGAAATTTCAATTATGTTTTTCTGTACCTCTACTATACCGTTTTTCGGTACAGCTAATCCATTTACTTCTAACTCATAATCCCATAACTTTTTCGCTAGGTCTTCCAATTGAGCTTCACTATAATCACTAATAAGTTCATCAATCAATTGATTATAATAATCGGCTTCCTCTTTCGTATAGTTTAAATCAGTTTTAATACTAGACAATGTATCTTGAAGTTCCTCATTCTTCTTTTCTAGTTCCTTTATTTGAATTTCTTGCTCTTCAATAAGTTGTTTCATATCGTTTTTTTCATCCAATTTACCACTGTTTTCCACTGTTTTATTTATACACCCTGATAACAAAAGAATAATACTAAAAGTTGTTAATAATAAAGTCCTTTTTTTCCGCATTTAAATCCCCCAAATATTATATTAATCTTACCTATATGTTTATAATTTCTTCTTCAACTAAGCCGTTGTTAGTAAAAACTCAACCTATGTCAATAATTCTATTAAATTCGCAATAATCCCTTTTAAAGTTACTTAAACTAAACTGCCCCGTTAGTTTAAGTACATTCTTTCACAAACTTATTCTATTAGATATGGGGTAGCGGTCATAAAATCACTTTAGATAAATCAACCTTTACCTTTAATATATCCCTATTTATAAATATTAGTTTAACCCGTTTCTATGCACAACTAATTCGTTTAATAACAATAGTATTATGTACGACTTCGTTGTTCTTGCCCACGACACTTTTTATTTATAAATACCAATAGAAAATGAAAAAACTGGTTAGTTAATCTAACCAGTTTTTACGTCACGACTGAGTTGTATGCAAACAAAATGTGAATTATATTTATAAATGAGACAAAAAATTTTCAATTCATTAGGTTATTTTCTCTGATACAGAGACAAATTATATTTTATTTTGAGACAAGATCGCAATAATATAATTATTAATGAGATTTCCTTTGTCCATAACATCATCGATATATAATTCAACCTCTTAGGGTCTTGGACAAAATCGAGAGCAAGTTTTAGATTTTCCCCTTCTTCAACTAACCTGCTACTTTAGTTCAATAAGAAAAAGCTACCCATACAGGTAGTCACTTGTTCAACTAAAGTACACCGTTAGTTGAAAAAGACTTTCATAGTTGGTATTAAACTCAATCTACGTATTAGATATTTTAAAGAAAGAATAATAATAGATTCTTTCTTCTTTATATGTTAAGTAATAAATTTTATTCAATTTCAATCAGTTCCTTATATAATGTGTAGATTGGAAAACATTCGAAATCGGTTTTCATATCCGCGTCCATTTTATTGAAAAAATATTTTGCTTCCGCCTTATTACTAGCTAAAACATTACAGCAAGTTCGTATTACAAAATTATCTGTATTTGAAGGATTTTCTTTTAATTCAATAAGGTTATCCAACTGTTCATCTGTAAGCATTCCATTCTTGCGAAACAAAGTTTGCAGATAATTAATCGTAGCAATCTCTCTTTCTACTTCGTTATACTCGCCTTGAAGCATTTCAATGTAAATAGCTTCTACTAAATCAAGATAGTCCGTAATTTTATTTGTATCATAAGCATTAAGACACTTTAAGCAGAAATTATTAGTTATATTAAAAGTACCCTCTTTATAAATATGCACGTCTGGTTTAAAAGAATCCTTTACTAATTCTAATGAAACATTTGCTGCAGTTAATAAATCCCTTGGTTCTGCTAATAAAAATGGGCTTACATTGAACTTTTCAAATGTTTCATGAATTTCCAAAACAATATCCTTTTGTAAAAATCTTGTTCCAGCAACACTCATTATCTTTTCTTCTTCTTCTGGAGAATAGAATGTTAGAATGTGGTCCTTCCCTAAACGAATTACAAGTAGATTAGCTTCTGGTTTAGTAGGTAGTAAAACCTTTTCATAGTTTCTTTCTATAAATGCTCTATAAAGATTACTGGAGTAATCGACTAATGATTCATCAGTACCCTTTGATACATAGTCGTGTGGAATCCCTATTTTGCTATATAAATCCTTCAACTTTTCTACCCATTGAATTTCTTCTTCTAAATTTGCAAACTCTCCATCATGCAGTATTAAATCAGAAATCTGAATAGAGCCATCAAATAAGTTTATAGATTCCTCAGATATTATCTTTTCCAAGAGTTTTAGTGATTTCCAATAGGATTCTAATGAATAGTGTTTTAATACTTTAAAAGTAACAGAATCTATTTTGCGGTTAAATGTAATTCGAAAAGAGTGTTCAAATGTAATTTGGCTTATTTCACTTGATTCTGATAATTCATATTGGAATGGGATCTGCTCACCTTGAATATCTATATAGGTATCCCCTTTATGACTGATCTTTTCAAATTTAACAATACTGATTGGAAATTCAATATTCCCCCTCAATCCGTATAAATACATATCTTGATTAATAATATCGTACGGACCCTTATTGGGTTCAAAAGAAACTCTTGTAATTTTTAATTTTTCAAATTCATCTGCATTAAATGCATGTTTTTCGATATATTCTTTGGGTTGTCTATTTTTCTCCCTAAGAAAATTATTACAAATAAATTCTAGTGTTTTATTATCTTTTACATGAGATAAATAGATGGTAGCGGTGCCTTGATGTCCAAACTGACTTATAATTTGCTTTAAATCAAGTGGCAACAGAACTTTGGCAAAAACCACTACTTCTGCATTTCCATTGACTTCGCAAACAAAATAGATAACCCCACCCTCCGTATAGTAGTTCCTTAAATCGTCGATATCAGCAGAATATTTTGCTTGTAAAGGGGAGAATATTTCAACACCTTTTCCTTTCACTTGTACAGGAATTCTTCCAATTAACGATGCTTTCGACAAAGAATCATCTTTATAAACTGCGATATGACCGTCAAATGAAACCCCTTTGTCTCCTGTTGGAATAGAAGTTTCCAAAGTTGAACCTGGTCTTGCTGCAAGTGTGGTTATTTTGTTTACAGATAAGATCTCAATAAGATTTGGATTTATTTTCGTCACTTCAATGGTCTCCTTCACCTTCATATTCCATTCTATTATAGTTTACCAATATGTATTGTAGCTTTGTAATAAAGTTTGAGCACAAACACCTTACAAACCCATAGGTCACGACAAACGGCAGACAGAAAAAAACGTATTCAAGAAAATAAATTTCTCGAATACGATTTGTATAATACTATTCTATATCGAACATTCTTTGAAACTAGTACAAATAACAACCAACTATAATGTCGATGGCTTTTCAGTAAGCAATAACTCTATATTAATAATTATTTATTTCGGAAACCGTATATTCAACTAAAGCACCCGTTACTTTAAGTATATTTATTCACAATCTTCATTTATCTTAAATAGCTTATAAACTGTAATAATGTAATTCTGGTTTATCAGGGAAGTCTGATTCTAATTTATTCTTTTGCTCATACAGTTTTGTTTTTATTTTTTCATTTTTCCTTTGTACTGGACTAAAGTGAAGTTCTATATCATCAGGTCCATCAAATCTTCCAAAGATTTTTCCATTCTGTACTAGTTGAAAGCAATCTTCATAAATTTCATTTGTTTTGTCTTCGTATTTTAAAAACACATATAATTCCGGAGAATTAATTGTTCCATCATAAGAAATAATATTCAAATTAAGGTAATAAGAGGGTATAGTACATTCTAAGTTATTTGTAGTGTGTAGAGCATATGTTTTTCTATATGAAACTATATTTGGTCTGGCCTTTTCTTTGCCAAATTCGTTATTTAAAAATGAATAATATTTATTCCAACCATCATCTGGCAAATAAATAAAAGTTGTTACACTTATATTGTAGCAGATATTATTTGATAAATTTTTAATATAGTAAGTATGATCAGGATTTATTATGGTATTACCTTTTGATTTATTATTATCTCTTTGAGTGTATTTTATAGGTGGAATATCAAAAATTAAGTCTGGTTTGATACTTAGTTTAAATTGTTTGCTTTGTAGTTGCTGTGATTGTTTAGTGATTTCGTTTGCTTTTTTTGCATTTGATACTGATTTCCAAGTAATTACTAATAGTATTATTGAAGATAGAAAAGTTAAAAATTCTCCAAGAGAGATAGGCTCAATTTCAATAAAGTAATTAAACAATTCTAAAAAATAACCAACCCCAGTTGTAATAAAATTATTCATATATTTCCCCTGCCTCCTAATGTTAAATATTATAAATCTAGCCTTAAATCCCCTTTAGTTATATTCTACATTAATTATCAAACTTCCGTTGTGGTTTCTTATTGAACAAAACTGCCCGTTACTTCAATAAAAAAATGCGTCTCCACTTATTGTAGAAACGCACCCTTTAGCATAACAACGTATATGAATAGAAAATGAAATAAAAAAAGAGACTCTCATTGAAAGGAGATAAAAAACGTAAACAATTAAATACTTGCATTGTGTTCATTACTATCCTTTTTAATGACACCGATATATAAGCAACCACTAGCACAAATATCAAAAATCCGTTACTGTTGACTGTTTCATTTCAATATGACAAGTCTCCGCTACCTTCAAATAAAGTCAGCCTCAAAGGGACTCTCTATTGGACCCAAGAATTTTTCATGTTGCTTATCTAGGATACTTATAGAAATTCTATTTCTTTCTCTACATAGTCAGACATTTCTCCTTCATTAAGAGAATATGTTATATCTCCTCGTAGATATATATCTGTACTGCTGCTTTCCGACAGCATCCCGTCTCCAGAATCACCTCTTTCGAAAGATGGGTCTATCGTTTCTATACTAAAACTAACACTTAACTCTACGCCAAATGAGATTAATAATTCATTCTCTTCGATATCAAAAGTAACTTCAAGTATCTCGAAGTCCATCTCATCAATGTAACCGTCGGTACCCCATCCGCTAAAGTATTCTCCTTCAAACTCTGAATTCATTAGGAGATCATGGATTGTATAATCTAAAGAAGAATTTCCATCGAAAAAGGTCCTTAATTCCCTTTCCAACAGTTCTTTATCATATTCATAATTATCGATGAAGTAATCATGTAAGTTATCTTCTTCGTGTTCAAGAAATGCACCAACTGAATTGTAAAAAAGCAGTCCGCAAATATCGTCTTCTATATCACTGTGTATTTTATTTTTGCTCTTATCAGCAAAATCTGTAGTATTGTTTGAAATGAAGACTACAGTCTCCGGATCTTCATCTTTACAATATTCAACAATACTTTCCCAAATGATTGCATCTTGAAAGGATATTTTACTTTCACCGAAAGGTTTAATTCCGTTAAAGTATTTCTCTGATATTTGAGCAGTAACATGTTCTCCAGTTGGATAACCAACTATTTGTATATTATTATTTTCAATCGTCTCATCTAGAAATTGCTTATAATTCTCAACATATTTTTCTGCCCTTAGTTTCTCCATATCAAACAATTCGCCAATTCCTAATTCTTCCATTCTTTTGCTTACACTATTTTTAACCTGTCTCAATTCTTTTATTGCTGGTCTGACGTTATCTCTATACTTTTTTAAGATTTCATTATAGTTAAATTCAGTAATGCAAAGTTTAACTGGTTCATGATTAGTGAACTTCAGTAATTTTTTAATAGCGCTACTTTTAAAGAAAAAATCATTATGCACAACATTAGTATCTATAAAGATCAAGTAACTCATTTGCCTCTCCTTTTATCGTATTTTATTACTAATATTCGACAAAAAAGGATATATACCTTTTAAAGTTATATTAAAAGTAGTAACTTAAGATTAAGATCCTATTTCATCACTTAATCCCTTCTACTGCAAAATAAAAAAGCCAATAGAAAACACTGACTGTGAATATGATTCCTTCTTAAACTAAACTGCCACGTTAGTTTAAGTGTAACATTTCACAATGGATTTCTGAGATCTACTTAAAGTTTTTAATAAAAAAATAGACCATCGCAATGATGGTCTTGTTTAACTAAAGCACCCGTTAGTTTAAGTGTACCAATTCACAAACTATAAATTTTACATTAAAGTTGGGTCAGCACCAAACCAAGTTTGGATATCATTTTCTTCTGTCAATGGTTGAATCCAACAAACACCAAAATAAAATTTTCTATCCGAAGTAGTGTGATTTGTTACATATTGAATTCCGTTACTTAAATAACCCCCACCATAATCAATATATTTTGCCTCATCTGTGAATTCTCCTTCTACCCCAATTGTGAGTTTTATATCATTTCTATAATAAGAAACCGCTTCAAGCGATTCTCCACTCTCAATTTCTCCCTTAACATCTAGCGAAGGTATACAACATTTAATTTCTTGATTCTTCATTTCACTTTTATATTCATATTGAATTAAATACCTACCATTTACATCTCGACAATGCAATTCAAAATCCAATTTTATCGCAGTAAATCCCACTTCTTCATCATTAACAAATAATTTAATAGCACCTAAAGGAGTTATTAGCATTTAATCACCCACTTATTAATAAGATAAAAGGCTATACTCCTTCTTGAAGTAAAGCACCCGTTAGTTGAAAAACGTCATACATTAATTTTCTGTTCTTTTTCGACTCTCTCTTTTATATATCTTTTGTACGCCTCTTTCACCCTGACATTGCTATTGGATGGTACTACTTGTTTATGAATCTCATTAATTAAAATAAATGATCTGAAAATGACTCCGACAATAATTGCACATAAGATATACATTCCAATAGAACCGAAGATAACCAAGATACCTAAAAGTCCAGCTAATAGAATGGATAACAATAACTTCACAAAACTCCCCCTAAATCTGCCTATTTGTATTTCACAAAGAGCCATCTAGCAGCTCAACTATCTTTAAGTAAAGCACCCGTTAGTTGAGTAAGCCGTTTATTAATTGCCTTTACCCTTAAAATCCAGACTTACCTTACTTACCACTCATGAATCCATTTATTTAAGTTCTAATACGACTTTTTCCGTTTTACCATCCCAGGAAAATTCCGCTACAATAACTTCATCTTCCGCTACCCTTGCTCCATGTTGAATGTTCCCTTCTTCGAGCATGCCCCTCCCTTTAAAACTAGCACCAGTCACTGTTTGTTCGCTCTTAGCTATCCTAGTGGAGACTATGTAATCAAATGTTTCAGGGGGTTCCCCTTCACCGATATAGTCAATAATGTAGCTGGCTGTTTGAGAATCCCCATTATCCACTACTTTATATTTCACTAACCAATGGTCACTTACTCCTTCAAAGTGCAACGCACTAACGCCGATAACAGCACAACCAGCGAGTAGCATGAACAAGAAACCAGCGCAATCTTTTTCACCATTTTACCCACATCCGTTCATTTAAATTTTATACTTAACGAACTGACTATAAGTAATAACTTGATGCAAATTCTTTCATTGTAATCAAATATTCCCCTAATTTGTATTGCCATCTTTAACACTTCTTTTTTTACAAAACTGCCTATTTACTTAAATACGTTTGAAAAGAAAAGTGATTCCAATTTAAATAAATTTTCCATTTGAAAATATCAATAATCCATTTTTTCTTATTGAACTAACCTACACCATTAGTTAAATAAGGAAAAGGCTTTACTCCTTTCTTGAAGTAAAGCACCCGTTAGTTGAATAAGATGGATAGAAAATTTGACTGATACATTTATAAGATAAATACAATTATGTTTACTTATCAACTTCTAAATAATCTTGGTGTTTGGACTTTATTCTGAAATTCAAAAATTAATTTTATGAATAAGAATCCTACTATGCTTCCTATGCCGTTTAAAATCAGATCATCTATATCGAATTGACCTATTTGTAAAAGAAATTGTAGTGCCTCTATTGTGAAACTAACAATAATTGAAAAAGCGATTGTTTTGGAGAATGAAGTGTACCTTTTAAATAAAATAGGAAGAAATATTCCTAAAGGTATGAAAATAAGGATGTTCCCTAACGTGTTACTAATTACAATATCTAAATTAAACCTGTCATGATTAATTATATAATGGAATATGTTCTTGAATGATATTAAATTGGCGTTTGTTTTCCAAGCATCGATATTAAAAGTAAAGAAGCTTGCTTGCACTTCATTGGAATTGAAATATCGATATGAAGTGAAAAGTATTCTTTGGAAGATTAACTTCCAAAGTACTACAAAAGAGAACAGAGAAAATATAATCCAGTTACTAATCTTGAATAATTTGTAATATGGAGATATAGATTCTTTATAACCATTCCTTAACTGCTTTTCATCTCCAAAACATTCTAAGGCTTTATTTATAGCTTTTTCTTCTGTGAAACCTTGTTCTATAAACTCTTGTTTTAGCAGTTTTAAGTGATCACTTATCTCTTCGGCAATCTCTTTTTTCTCTGTTTTATCACAGTCTAAGTCTTTTACGATTTGAACAATATAGGATTCGAATTTTTTATCCAAGCTAAACCCTCCGAAGTGATTTTTATTAAATCATTTACCTTTTTCCATTCACCAAGTTTTCTATTTAGTTCCTTCCTACCGCTCTCCAGAATTCGATAGTATTTTCTTCTTCCCCCTAATTCAGCATCTTCCCAATAAGATTGTATCCACTCATTTTTCTCTAATCGCTTTAAAGCAGGGTAGAGTGTTCCCTCGCTCATGTTATACAGTTCATTACTATTCTCTTTTAGACTTTTGACAATTCCATACCCGTACATATCCTTTTTAGATAATAGGGAAAGAATTAGGATATCAATACTGCCTTTCATTATTTCTTTATCCATAGAAATCTCCTTTTTGGAAAATTATTTTATAATTCCATCGTATTACATAGTGCATCGAATAACAAGGGTTCATTAAGTCTCATTTTACAAAAATCCTGATTTATGTGTTATACGTTATATAGTAAAAAAGGATAGATGAACAGGGTAACCTCCCCCTGTTCATCTATCCTTTTTTAGCTAAAGCACCCTTTAGTTAAAAAAATAGTTTAAATAAAACATATCCAACTATTAAAACAACAATTAATATTACTGTCCCTTTCCAACCCATACCACCTGTTAAATCAGTTAAATTTCCATTTTCACCTCGACTAAATCCATCTCTTAATGCACCACCAGGATTTTTTTTAAGTTCTTGTTGTCTTAATCTTTCTCTTTTTTCTTTTGGAGTTTCTTGTCTATTATTCAAACCAAACACCCCCTATGATTACTGTATTCTCTAATTTCTATTGGTTTACCTTCTTCAACTAAACGCACCCGTTAGTTTAAGTACATTCCTTCACAATCTCTTCAAATAATTATTAATTCCTTTAATCTTCTTTGGGATATCTAATTTTCTCAATCATTACTAAGACAATTTTGTTTTCCTTGAATCCGATTTCTAAATTAATCATATTTTCTTTATCAAAATATCCAATTGTATCTAATCCACTTTCAACTCTTTCATAAAAGTTTTCTCCATATGCTTGAATTACATTTTCTTTTGTATCGCCCACTGTAATTCCTTTTGCAGTTTGATAATTATTGTTGAAGTAATAGCGATTCACTTTATCTTCAATAATCCCAAACTCGATTCCATCATAAGTCAGATATTTTGATGTGGGGTTTGTGACATCACTAACTTCAGCTGGTTTACCAAAAGTCCCTATAACATCGTTTTCAGTTGAGTTTAATGTAATTGAATTTACATTTTCTTCTGAGAGGTTACTACTCTCCGTACTATTATAGAATTCCGTTTTGCTCTTATCGAAGGGGTCACACCCCATTAAAAATAAAAGCATAAATAGACTAAAAATTAGTGTTCCGAATTTCATTTTACTCTTCAATATAAAACTCCACCTTAATCAACATTTTACAATATTTAACGAAAACGGTTCGTAAAGGTTCGAAATTACACATAATCCTTCCTTCAACTAACCTGCTGCGTTAGTTGAAAAAGTTCAAAATATTTCAGAATATTCTTTAACTGATATTTGATTAATGATACAGTATTAAATGTAAAATATATCTAAAGGGGAGATTATTTTGAAAACCACTTCTAATGAAAATGCTGTTACTAATGAAGTTACAATTAATGCAGCTTTAAATTTGGTTTGGTATGCGTGGACAATATCTGAACGAGTTTCAGAATGGTTCGCTCCTGAATCGGTAGTAGAAGCTAAAGAAGGGGGGGCCTATGAACTATATTTCGTTCCAGGTAATAAAACTAGCTGAATACTAAAGGTTGCAAGATTATTAAACTTGTTGATGAAAAAGAGCTACTGTTCACTTGGAAGGGACCAGACCAGTTTAAAGATATAATGAATAATGAAAATGAACTAACAATAGTAAAAGTAAGTTTTGAATCAGTTAATGAAAACTCTACAAAAGTCTGTGTACACCATACAGGATTTAAGGATGATGAATGTTGGACAGATGCATTTCAATGGCATCAAATGGCTTGGTCTGGCGTTCTTAGTAGCTTAAAGTCTGTTCTTGAAAAAGGCGAAGGTAATTTATGTTGTCAACCTGTAAAATAAGCCTTACAAAACCG
>NZ_JAQMHQ010000015.1:0-56772 GCF_042055255.1 Psychrobacillus sp. PGGUH221 | reverse complement strand
ATTTTGTTTTGCTGGCATCATCATTAAATGATGTCAAAATTGTTTGCTATCCGACTAACCGAAGCTAGTCTATCAAGCTATATGTCTTAACGTTTTGCATGTTCAGTTTTCAATGTTCATGTTTAAATTTTATTGTGTTGTCGTTTTGGCGACTTTAATATCATACCAAATCTCGTTATCTATGTCAACAACTTTTTTATTTTATTTTCGATGTGAATCGGTAATAAAAATGACAACTTGATAACTATACCACCCTCTTTAACTTATGGCAAGCGTTTTTATTAACTTTTTTTAAAATACTTCCCTTCCTATTTTACATACTACATATAGTAACTATAAAAAAAGAGAGGCACTACAAATAGTAGCATCTCTCCTTCATATATATAGAACTTTATAAAACGATTAATCTTTATGACGCATTGTTGGGAACAATAATACATCGCGAATAGATGCAGAGTTAGTCAACAACATAATCAAACGGTCAATACCGATTCCAAGACCACCTGTTGGCGGCATACCATATTCTAATGCCTCTAAGAAATCTTCATCCATTTCATGCGCTTCGTCATTACCTGCTTCTTTTTCAGCTAATTGGGCTTCGAAGCGTTGACGTTGATCAATAGGGTCATTTAGTTCTGTAAAAGCGTTTGCGTGCTCACGGCGAACAATGAACAATTCAAAACGATCTGTAAAACGACCGTCCTCCGGATTTTTCTTCGCAAGAGGAGATACCTCTACAGGATGTCCATATATAAATGTAGGTTGCACTAATGTTTCTTCTACTTTTTGTTCAAAGAACTCATTTAATACATGACCAACTTCCATCGTAGGTTTTACATCAACACCATGTTCTTTTGCTAAACCATGCGCTTCTTCTTTGGTCATTACTTTCCAGAAGTCTACACCGGTAGTTTCTTTTACCGCATCTGCCATATGCCAACGTCTCCAGCCAGGAGCAAGGTTAATTTGATCCTCACCGTAAGTAACAGTAGTTGTCCCTAATACTTCTTGAGCAACATGAGAAACAAGATTCTCTGTTAAGTTCATGATATCTTGGTAATCAGCATACGCTTCATACAATTCAATCATTGTAAATTCTGGGTTATGACGTGTTGAAACACCTTCATTTCGGAAAACACGACCAATTTCATATACTTTTTCTAATCCACCTACGATTAGACGTTTTAAATGCAATTCAATCGCAATACGCATGTATAATTCCATATCTAATGCATTATGATGCGTGATAAAAGGACGAGCAGCTGCTCCACCAGCGATTGTATGTAACATCGGTGTTTCAACTTCCAAATAGCCTTGTCCATCTAAATAACGACGAATCGCTTGAATAATACGACTTCTAGCAATAAATGTATTTTTACTTTCTTCACTTGTCATTAAATCTAAATAACGTTGACGATAGCGTTGCTCAACGTCTTTTAAACCGTGAAACTTTTCTGGCATTGGACGTAGGGATTTTGTTAAGAATGTGAATTCTACCGCTTTCACCGATAGTTCGCCTACTTGTGTACGAAATACATTCCCTCTTACTCCTACAATATCTCCTAAATCAGCTGTATTAAATAATTCATACGCTTCTTCTCCGATTGCATCTTTTCGTACATAAATTTGAATTTGACCGCCCAAATCTTGAATGTGTGCAAATCCAGCTTTCCCTTTTCCTCTTTTAGTCATAATTCGTCCTGCAATTACGACTTCATGAGGTGTTTCTTCTAATTGTTCTTTAGTAAATTGATCATATTCAGCAATTACTTGATCACTTAAATGGGTACGCTCAAATTTGCTACCAAAAGGATCTAATCCTTTTTCTTGTATAGAAGTCATCTTCTGTCTTCTCACCAAAATTTGATCGCTTAATTCTTCTACATTAGACATGTTTGTCACTCCTCCACTACCTATTATCCGCAACTATCTTTTATTACGTTGAACTTATTGTACACAATTTCTGTACGCTGTTCACCTTTTTCCTACACGAAAGAATATATTTCACTATTCTGATTATCTTTTAAAACGGAAAGAGCCATCACTAGTAAGTGATAGCCCTCATTTTAATAAGCAAGAACAGAGTCAGCATTATATTCTTTTGATGCTTCTTCCGCAAAATAACGTAAGTAATCCTTTAACTCTTGTGCAGATTCTGTTTGATTAATCATATTACGCGCTTTACCATTACCACGAATACCTTTTAAGTACCAAGAAGCATGTTTACGCATTTCTCTTACAGCGATACCTTCTCCTTTTAATGCAGTTAAACGATCAAAATGTAATAAGCACACTTCAATCTTCTCTTCTACTGTAGGTTCAGGCTTAAGTTCACCTGTCTCCAAGTATTCCACCGTACGATAAATCATCCATGGGTCTCCTAGAGCTGCTCGCCCTATCATTACAGCGTCGACGCCAGTTTCTTCTAACATACGCTTTGCATCTTGTGGAGTATTTATATCACCGTTACCGATAACCGGTATATTCACAGCTTCCTTTGCCTGACGAATCAAATCCCAATTCGCGTGCCCTTCATACATTTGTAAACGAGTACGACCATGTACGGCAACCGCTGCTCCGCCAGCACGTTCTACTGCACGAACATTATCTACAATGTAAATATGATCATCGTCCCAACCTGTACGCATTTTTACACTAACAGGTTTATTTACATTGTCGACTACCGCAGAAACCATTTCATAAATTTTCTCAGGATCAAGAAGCCATCTCGCTCCAGCCTCACACTTAATAATTTTGTTTACCGGACACCCCATATTAATATCAATGATATCCGCAGAAGTATGCTGATCTACGTATTTGGCAGCTGCTACAAGTGTATCTTTTTCTCCCCCGAAAATTTGAAGTGATAGAGGATTTTCTCGCTCATCTATATAAAGCATGCTCAAAGTCTTTTCGTTTTTATTAACGATTCCTTTGTCACTAATCATTTCTGCGTAAACTAACCCTGCTCCAAACTCTTTAACAGTTAATCGGAAAGCAGAGTTACAAATACCTGCCATTGGCGCTAACACGACACGATTATCCATTTCAAAATTTCCAATTTTAAATGGTTTTGTCGCTGCTTTTGTCAAAATCATTCACCTGCCTTTATTTCTCCTTTTAATTCTTCTATCGGTATATCTAACAAGGAAGCAATTTTATCTAACTGCCGTTCACTTGGAACTCTTTTCCCTTGCTCTATTTGCCCGAGTATAGACACAGACATCTCCATTTCTTTCGCCAGTTCAACTTGACTCAACCTTTTTAAGCGTCGAAATGCACGAATGCGTCTACCCCATCGAACGTTTTCCATATATGAACGCCTTCTTTCTGAACTTGTGCAAGCTCCAATAAAGAACGCTTTGTAAGAGGCTCAACTAAATCCGAATTTAACTCCACAAGAGGTACGAGCACGAAGCCTCTCTCCGTCATCCTTGGATGAGGAATAATAAGGTTCTCCGTTTTCATATTCTCTTCATTATACAACAAAATGTCAAGGTCTACAGTTCGAGGACCCCAACGAACTTCACGAGTACGACCTAGTTCTGCCTCTATTTCATTGCATCTCTTTAATAATTCCTGCGGTGTAAATAATGTCTCAAGCTCCACCACTATATTCAAAAAGGCAGCTTGATCTACATACCCAACTGGATCTGTTTCGTAAACAGAAGAAACTTGCATTACTTGTATACTTTCAGAATCATTTAGTAATTGAACAGATTTTCTAAGAAAATCAAATCGATTTCCGATATTAGATCCTAATGATAAATACGCTATATTCATAGTATACCTCTCGTAATATCAACCGCGACAGAAGCATAATGGCCTGCAATAGGCGGATTAGGCTTAACTAGCTGTATGCGACAGCCACTCACCTTAGATTCATATTCTGATAAGATACGCCCAGCGATATTTTCAGCAACTGCTTCTATTAATAAATATGGTTTGCCTTCTACTATTTCCTTACAAAGCTCAAATACCTCTGCATAATTTACTGTTTCATCTAAGTTATCGGTTTCACCAGCTTTTTTTAAATCACAAGCTAGTGTGATGGTTACTCGAAAAATTTGACCGAGCTTTGTTTCTTCAGGTAACGCACCATGAAACCCGTAAAATTCTAAATCATTCAGATGTATATAGTCCATAAAAAATTAAGCCTCACTTTCCTTAAATTGCACCTTTCCTGTTAGCACGTCCATCATTTTTGTCATACGGGCAATTTCCTTCACATCATGTACTCGCACCATATGGCAACCAAGCTGAACACCATAGCACACGGTTGCCCCTGTACCTTCCATTCGTTCATTTACAGGAAGATTTAGTACATTACCGATTAAACGTTTTCGAGATGTTGCAAGTAAAACTGGATAACCCATATCTACTAATTCATCTAAGTGCTGCATCATCCAAACATTTTGAGTTGTAGTTTTACCGAAGCCGATACCTGGATCTAACCAAATATTATCATCGGTTACTCCTGCTGCTTTTGCAATTTGAATACATTCTTCTAAATCTTGTTTTGCTTCTGGCCAAAAATCTGTATATTCTTCGTTATCTCTATTATGCATTAATATAATTGGAACTCCTAATTCTGCAGCTACCTTGGCAACTTTTGAATCTCTTTTTGCGCCCCAAATATCATTAATGACATGTGCACCTGCCAGTATTGCTGCTCTTGCAACTTCTGACTTATATGTATCGATGGAAATGACCGCATCTACTTCAGCAGTAATTGCTTTTATAACTGGTACGACACGCGCTATTTCCTCTTCATCTGAAATCATAGTGTACCCAGGTCTTGTGGATTCACCACCAATATCAATGATTTTGGCGCCATCTGTAACCATTTGCTTTGCACGAGCTACTGCGGCTTCTACGTTATTAAATTTTCCACCATCCGAAAAGGAATCCGGTGTAACATTTAATATCCCCATAACAATTGATTCTTTTCGAAAATCTAACGTAACCCCACCAGCTTCAAAAGGCTTGGTATTAAATTGTAAGTTCATGTTTTTATCCTTCTTTCTGAATACACTTTACATACATCTCATGAAGCGTAGCATAAACGGGTCCTTGGTTTCCTAAATAATGCTTTTCGCTTATATCTTTTATAGGCACAATTTCTTGTACTGCATTGGTAATAAATACTTCGTCCGCTTCATTCAATGCATCTTGTTTAAATAAACCTTCTTCCACTACTATTGGTGAATTTTTAATGATCCAATCACGTGTGATGCCTGCTAATATTCCTGTTTCCAAAGAAGGTGTAAATAACTTCCCATTTTTTACCCAAAATAAGTTGGACGTAATTCCTTCTGCTACAAAACCATCAGAAGTTAGAAAGATACCCTCTAGTGACGCAAGTGATGCAACCTCGAATCGAGCATGTATATTATTCGCATAATGATGAGATTTATGACGTGTGCCACTTTCCGGCGAATTTCTCACTGTTTCTAACCAAACGGCCGACTTTTCTGTTCCTCTAGGTACAGTGTGTAAAGGTTTTCGAAATAAAATAACAGTCGGCTTGTCATAACTATTAGGCTGTAGCCCGATATCATGGACACCTGCTGAAATGTTTAAACGAAAATAACCGTCTTCCTCGTTATTCATAGTAGTTAATACTTTTACAGCTTCCATAATTGTTTTTTGATCAAAAGGCATTGTAATACGAAAATCAGCTAGTGCTCGAGAAAGTCGACTCCAATGCTCTTCCAATAAAAATACTTTTCCATCATACGTACGAAATGTTTCAAAAAACCCTAGCCCGTACAAAAAGCCATGGTCATAAGGAGAAATTGTAAGTTCATCTGCTCGATAATATTCTCCATCTTTCCAAGCATCCATATTAAATAATCTCCCTTACTGCAGGGCTATATGCTTCAAAAAAGTTTTGAATTAGTTTTTTACCTTCCTCTGTCATAATCGATTCAGGATGAAATTGTACACCTTCTACTGCGAACTCTTTATGACGAAGCCCCATTATTTCTCCTTCATCTGTCCAAGAAGTCACCTCTAAACAATCAGGCAATGATTCTTTTTCTACTAGTAAAGAATGATATCTTGTCGCCTGAAAAGGATTTGGCATATTTGTATTAACTCCTTTTCCATCATGATAAACAGGAGAGGTTTTTCCGTGCATTAGTCTTTCTGCGCGTATTACTTTACCACCAAATGCTTGTCCAATCGACTGATGTCCAAGACAAACACCAAAAACAGGTATTTTTCCTGCAAAATGAGCAATGACATCCAGGCTAATACCAGCTTCATTAGGTGTACAAGGGCCTGGAGAAACAACAATTATAGATGGAGATAACTGTTCTATTTCCGAGATACTTAGCTCATCATTTCGAACAACCGTCACTTTCTCCCCAAGTTCACCAATATATTGCACCAAATTATAAGTAAAGGAATCATAGTTATCAATCATTAAAATCATAGCTGACCTCTTTCTGCCATAGCTTTTGCTTGCCATAATGCTTTTGCTTTATTTAAGGATTCCTTATATTCTGCATCCGGAACAGAATCGATTACAATTCCCGCCCCCGCTTGAATGTGTGCCATTCCGTCTTGAATAAAAGCAGTGCGAATGACAATATTTAATTCTAAATCACCTGAAAACCCTAACCAACCTATTGATCCCGTATATAATCCGCGTCGAACCGGTTCAAGCTCTTCAATTATTTCCATCGTACGGATTTTCGGAGCGCCTGTGATCGTACCTCCTGGGAACATCGCTTGAATAATCTCTGTATTCGATGTACTTGGACGAAGTGTACCTCTTACATTGGAAACAATATGCATAACATGCGAATAGCGTTCGATGACCATAAATTCGTTTACTTCAACAGTTCCATAGGATGAGACCCGTCCTAAATCATTTCTTTCTAAATCCACCAGCATAACATGTTCTGCTCGCTCTTTGTCATTTTCTATAAGCTCATTAGCCAATGTGATATCTTCTTCATTGCTTTTACCACGCGGTCTCGTTCCAGCGATAGGACGTGTCGATAATTCGGTTCCTTTTTTCTTCACTAATAGCTCTGGTGATCCTGAAACAACAGCAAAATCTGGTGACTGGATATAAGCCATATAGGGAGATGGATTAAATGCACGAAGTGCCTCATACATAGCAACCGACTCAGCATTTAGCCTTTTAGATTGGCGAACCGATAAATTCACTTGGAATACATCCCCTTGAGCAATATACTCCTGCACTTGACGGACAGCAGCCTCAAATTCATTTCCACTCACAGAGACGAGCAACTCCGCATCATCATTAGTTACTTCTGCGGCAGATTCATATGAAAATTTACGTTCTGCTTTGCTACTTGAAGTCTTAAAAGCATCTTCCATATCCTCTAAATTTATATTACTCGTAGAGAGTTTCATACAAGTAACAAGTTGAGTTTCCACGTCAAGTACAGCCCAGAAATCAAATAAATAAAAATAGATATCAGGTATTTGTAGATCATCTTCAGCTAATGTTGGTAGCACTTCTATTTTGCGTGCATAATCATAGCTTATAAAACCAGCTGCTCCACCTTGAAAATCAGGCAAATTCTCTTGAAATGGGATGTGGTAGGATTCAATAAGCTTTTCTAACTCCGTAAGCGCCTCTCCATGACGTATCTCTTCATCCCCATTCCTCCATTTTATATGTAATCCAGTGTCTAAAGATTTAGTAATCGCCAAAGGATTCCAAGCAGCAACACTCAAACGGCCACCTCTACCACTTTCTAAAAATAAATGATGTGATTCCGATTTTGTGATTTCTTTATAAGCATAGAAAAAATCTTCTTTTGACATATGAAAGGTCTTAGTTTGTAATGTAAGTAAATCCAATTCTTGAAATCCTCCTAAAAACGTTTGCCTTCATCTTAACTTGAAACCAGTACTTTTCGCCACATAAAAAAGCGGAAGCACTATGCTCCCGCTCAATTTAGCTCATTTTTTTCTAAAATTTGAAGAAGTTCTTTTCAGACTAGATGAAAACGCTTGTCAGTCGGCAACCTAAGTACGCCGCGTCCTGCAGCAACGGCTGCATGCCCCAAATCCTGTGGGCCCGCGCGCCAGCAATGGTTTTCTGCGACGAGTAACCGCAGGAGCACCGAGGCGGAAGCGAATAGAACTAAAGTTCATGAGCTTACAACGAAGTGCAAGCAAACTCTCTCTTGTTTGCGACGAGCTTTGCGCAGGAGCAACGAAGAATGCGAGCTTTTTTCATCAGTCTGAATTAGTCTTCGAATTGATAAAGTGGTGTGCTCAAATAACGCTCTCCGTTATCTGGAACTATCGCAAGAACTTTTTTCCCTTTTCCTAGTTGTTTTGCAAGTTGAAGTGCTGCATAAATAGCTGCTCCTCCAGATACCCCACCAAGAATACCTTCCAATTTTGCAACTTCGCGAGCAGTTGCATAAGCATCTTCATTCGATACTTGGATAATGGAATCATACATTTCTGTATCTAATACTGTTGGTACAAATCCCGCTCCAATTCCTTGGATTTTATGTGGACCTGGTTTACCACCAGATAGAACATTGGAATCTTTTGGTTCTACTGCAGCAATATGAATATCTGAGAATTTTTCTTTCAATACGCTACCCGCACCTGTGATTGTACCTCCAGTACCAACTCCTGCCACAAAACCATGTAGTTCATCAAATGCTTCTGCAATTTCAGGACCTGTTGTTAAACGGTGAATTTCCGGGTTTGATTCATTATTAAATTGTTGTGGCATGAACCAACCATTTTCATTTGCTAGTTCTTCCGCTTTTGCGATTGCGCCTTTCATCCCGTCTGCTCCTGGAGTTAATACTAAATCAGCTCCGTAAGCACGAAGTAAGTTTCTACGCTCTAAGCTCATTGTATCGGGCATAACTAATACTGCTTTATAACCCTTCGCAGCAGCAATCATAGAAAGTCCTATTCCTGTGTTTCCACTAGTAGGCTCGATAAGTGTGCTGCCATCTTTTAATTTTCCTTCTTTTTCTGCAGCTTCAATCATTGCAAATGCAATACGATCTTTCACGCTGCTTCCTGGGTTGAAGAATTCTAATTTCACATATACTTCTGCATCCTCAGGGTTTGACACTCTGTTTAGTTTAACTACTGGTGTTTTTCCAATTAAATCAACTACTGATTGCGCAAACTTCGTCATCGTTACACTCCCAATCCCTACTATATTAATAGGTTTTATTTTCTTAATAATACCAATTTAAAAGATTCATTGTCAATAAAATTAGATTCAAACGCAATTTTATTTAAAAAAACAACGCATTCCATAGAATACGCTGTTTAAACTTAAATTATAAGCTTTGTTGTTACTATTTTTCGCTATACGACCATTGCGCATCAAACTCTTCCCAGAACACTTCCGGTGTAACCGACTGAGGCAACTGATCAAGCGCAAGCTCTCGGTGAATATGATCTTCTACATCGTCGTAAGAAAATGATTCACCTTTAAAAACACTCACTACTTGCGCGACAGCAAACCGACCGTCTTTTAAGCTAATCACATCGCTCCATTTACCTGTTTCTATGTTTGGTAGCGCCGATAAGATTGCATCATCTACAGACTTCGTTCCTTCTGAAACATATCCAATGTCTCCACCTAAGCTAGCGGAACTCGTGTCTTTTGATCGTTCCCTTGCCAGACCGTCAAAAGAAGAACCATTTTTTAATTCTTTTACAACTTCCTTAGCCTCCTCCTCTGAGGAAACATAAATAACACTTGTACGGTAGGATGTCGGAATATTATATAAGTTTTTATTATCATCATAAAAAGCTTTTATGGCATCTTTTTCTATCACTATGTCTTTGGCTAAAACCTTTTCCAAAATTAAACGTGAACGAACTTTTGCACGCATCGATTCTTCATTTAACGTTTGAAGAGATGTATCTGTCCCTTCTTGGGTAGAACGAATAAGAGCTACCTCTAAATCCACTTCCTGATCAGTTACTTTAATTTCGTATTTTTTTGCAGCTGCTTCCATCACTTCTGCATTAACGAGATCTAGCAGCACTTCTTTCCCGTACATTGATTCCATAGAAGCCATCCAATGTTCTTTCGTAATACCTTTCCCATCAACAGAGGCGACTTGTTCCGTTCCATTTGCCTTTTCATTTGGTATTAGCCAAGCAATAAACCAGAGTAAATTGCCAAACAAAAGAATACCAAGTAACAAAAGCACTGGTTTTGTTTTTAAATGTCGTTTTTGTTGTGGATTAAAGTTATCACGCGTTGATTTCATCGATAAACGACTCCAATTCATCTACTGAGTACTGGTATTTTTCCATACAGAAATGACAATGTGCTTCTGCCCCTCCGTCTTCCTCAATCATATCGCGAATTTCACTTACTCCCAAGCTAATAATCGCACTACCGAAACGTTCCTTAGAACAATTACATTCAAATGATACAGGGATAGAATCTAAAATTTGCACATTATCTTTCCCTAAAATTTCAAAAAGCAATTCCTCAGGAGTTAATCCTTTTTCAATCATTTTAGAAACAGGCTCCATTTTGCTTAAATGTTCCTCGATAACAGTAATTGTTTCATCATCAGTACCAGGCATTAGCTGGATGATAAAACCACCCGCTGCCAAAATTGTGTTATCTGGGTTTACGAGTACCCCAAGACCAACAGAGGAAGGTACCTGCTCAGAAACAGCAAAATAATACGTAAAGTCTTCAGCAATTTCACCTGAAACGATAGGTACTTGACCTGTAAAGAAATCTCTTAAACCAAGGTCTTTAACAATAGTCAATGTACCCTCTGTACCTACTGCACGACGTACATCTAATTTCCCAACTTCGTTTAAATCAAAGTGGGTCTGTGGGTTAGTGACATACCCGCGAACTTCCCCTTTTGCATTACTATCAATAATCATTGGTCCGATTGGGCCATTACCTTCTACTTTTACTGTGAGTTTGTCTTCCCCTTTTAACATTATCCCCATCATAACAGCAGCAGTCATTGACCTACCAAGGGCCGCTGATGCAGTTGGCCATGTTTGATGACGTCGTTGCGCTTCCCCTACAGTATCTGTTGTGCGGACTGCATATGCACGGACATTTCCTTCAAATGCTAATGCTCTTACTAAGTAATCTCCCATTTATTTCAAACCTCTTTCATCTAAGTTTCTTTGATAAATTAAATACAAACCTTTCAATGTTAGAAAAGGATCAATTACGTCCATAATGGTTGTTTCATCTCCGATTAAAGATGCCATCCCACCTGTTGCTATCACTTTAGGGTTATGTTTCGATACTTTTTTCATTCTATTCACAATTCCTTCTACTTGTCCTACATAACCATACACAATACCAGCTTGCATCGCAGAAACAGTATTTTTCCCAATGACATGCTCAGGTCTAGTTAGCTCAATACGAGGAAGTTTGCTTGCACGAGTAAAAAGTGCCTCTGTGGAGATACCGATTCCAGGAGCTATAGCCCCTCCCATATACTCACCTTTTTCGTTGACATAACAATAAGTTGTTGCAGTTCCAAAATCTACAATGATTAACGGACTGCCATATTCATGGATGGCAGCTACTGCATTTACAATTCGATCTGCTCCAACCTCACGGGGATTCTCATATTTTATATTTAACCCTGTTTTAACTCCAGGACCTACAATTATTGGCTTAATACCAAAATATTTTTTACACATCGCTTCTAAAGAAAACATAATTGGCGGTACTACCGATGAGATAATAATACCTTCTATTTGATTAAAAGAAATATTGGCGTGTGAAAATAAAGCTTTTACTTGCATACCATATTCATCTTCTGTTTTCAGACGATCTGTTTCCATTCGCCAGTGATGAATAAGTTTATCATCATCGTAAACACCTAGTACAATGTTTGTATTACCTGTATCTAACACGAGTATCATCTAACTTGTCCTCACTTCTCGGTAAGTTTTCCCACACATCATACCATATATAGCGACAAAGAAAAAAGCTGATTGCCTCGCAAGTCTGCGATTCACAATCAGCTAATACATTCTATTAATCTCTACGTTCTTCTTGAATCGGATTTTTCGGCTCATCTGTAGGACCATTTTCTTTTGGTAAGTCACCAGTTGAAGGGTCTGCTGGAGCTCCTACTGCATCCGATACTTCTTCTTTTGTTTCCACTTCAGCTTCGCTATCCGTTAAATCATATACGCGTTCTGGAAGTGTTCCGTGCTCTTCTAAGTGTTTGATTTGAGCAGCATCGAGTGTTTCAACTTCTAATAACGTAGTAGCAATAAGTGTTAACAAATCACGTTTTTCCGTTAAAATCTGTTTTGTACGATTGTATTGCTCTTTAATCATTGTTTGCATCTCTTGATCGATTTCATACGCAATTGCATCGGAGTAATTTTGCTCTGAGTTAAAATCACGTCCAAGGAATACGTTTCCACCTTGTGCTTGACCAAATTGCATTGGTCCTAATTTGTCACTCATACCATACTCAGTAACCATACTTCTAACAATACCAGTAGCACGTTGGAAGTCATTATGAGCACCAGTTGATACTTCACCAAAAGTAATATCTTCTGCTACACGCCCACCTAATAAACCTGCAACTTTATCTAATAACTCTGGTTTCGTCATGAAGTAACGATCTTCTTTTGGAAGCATTACCGCATATCCACCTGCTTGACCACGAGGAACGATTGTTACTTTATGAACGATTTCCGCATCATCAAGTGTTAATCCGATTACTACGTGTCCCGCTTCGTGGAATGCAACAATTTTACGTTCTTTTTCTGAAATAACTTTACCGGATTTAGCTGGACCTGCAATTACGCGATCCGTTGCTTCATCAATATCACTCATATCTACTTTTTTCTTATTACGTCTCGCTGCAACTAGTGCTGCTTCGTTTAATAAGTTTTCTAAATCTGCACCAGAGAAACCTGGTGTACGTTGTGCAATCGCTTTTAAATCAACTGATTCGTCAAGTGGCTTATTGCGGGCATGTACTTTAAGTACTGCCTCTCGTCCTTTAACATCTGGACGACCAACTGTGATTTGACGGTCAAAACGACCTGGACGTAGAAGTGCAGGATCTAAAATATCTGGTCTGTTCGTTGCAGCAATGATAATAATACCTTCATTTGCACCGAAACCATCCATTTCTACAAGTAATTGATTTAGTGTTTGTTCACGCTCATCGTGACCTCCACCAAGACCAGCTCCACGTTGTCTACCTACTGCATCAATCTCATCGATGAAAATAATACATGGTGCATTCTTCTTCGCGTTCTCAAATAAATCACGCACACGAGATGCCCCAACACCGACAAACATTTCAACAAAATCCGAACCACTAATAGAGAAGAAAGGTACGCCTGCTTCTCCGGCTACCGCACGAGCAAGTAATGTTTTACCTGTACCTGGAGGACCTACTAATAAGATCCCTTTCGGAATACGTGCTCCAATCTCCACAAATTTACGTGGATCTTTTAGAAAATCTACTACTTCTACTAGTTCAGCCTTTTCTTCATCTGCCCCAGCAACATCTGTAAATCTTACTTTTTTCTTTTCATTGTCATACAATTTCGCTTTACTCTTACCGAAGTTCATCACACGGTTACCACCGCCTTGTGATTGACTCAATAAGAAGAAGAATAGAATAATGATAATCAGGAATGGTAGTAACCCTGTGAAAAATTGTACCCAGCCACTTGTTTTTGGCGTTTCTTTATAATCAACTTGAACTGAGTGTGTTTTTGCCAGTGTTCTAATTTCTGATTGTAAATCTTCACTATATGGGGCTTTAGCTAAGAATTTTTCCCCTTCTTCATAGCCTTTCATTTCGCCTTCTACAACATAAATTCCAGATTCAGGTTGCAGAACAACGCTTGTTACTTCTCCTTTTTCAAGGGAAGTCATAAATTCGTCAAAGCGAATTTCTTTTGTTGGTTGATTGCTCGTATTAAACGTAGCGAAAATTCCAACAATCACAAAAAATATTAATAGGTATAATATAGCGTAGCGCAGTGCTCGATTCATTCCTAGCCTCCTCACAAGGTAAACAGAAAAACTATATGTAATCTTATCATACGAATTTTTGGGCGTACAATGAAAAGCCTTTTATTTCACCATTAAAATTAAAAAGTATAAACTTCTTTCTTTAACACACCTACATATGGCAGATTACGATATTTTTCTGCGTAGTCTAATCCGTATCCTACTACAAATGCATCTGGTACCTCAAAGCCAACATAGTCTGCTTGTAAATCTACTTTTCGACCAGACGGTTTATCAAGCAGTGTAACCAATTTTATTGATTTTGCTTTACGATATTTGAACAAATCCACCAAATAGCTTAGTGTCATTCCACTATCAATGATATCCTCGATAATTAAAATATCGCGTCCTTCTACACTTGTATTTAAGTCTTTAACAATCTTTACTTCACCTGAAGAAACAGTAGCGTTACCGTAGCTTGATACATCCATATAATCCATTTCAATGTAAGTATCTACTCGTTTCATCAAATCGGACATGAATGGCATAGCACCTTTTAAAATACCAATAGCTAGCGGGAACTTATCTTTATATTCTTCTGATAGTGCCGCACCAAGTTCACGGGTTTTTTCTTGAATTTGTTCTTCTGTTAATAATACTTCTAGAATGTCTTTTTCTAACATTTTAGTCCCCCCTAATAGTTAATGTTTTTTTAAGTATAGGACAAAATTCTGTCCATGATACTCCTTCGAAAATCGCTCTTCGTAACGAAGCCCAATTACTGCTAGTATATCATTGTTCTTACTTACAAGTAGTGGCCAAACATAGCGATCTTCGGCTGTAATTTTCTCATCGATAAATAACCGAGAAACTTTCTTTGGAGAGGACATCCCTTTCATATAGATACGATCTCCCTCAGCTTTTTGTCTTATGAAAAGTGGTAGCTGATCGTGATCCAACTGGACATAAAATTTTTCTTCCGAAATATTTGCCTCTATATTTCTCGTTAAATATATGGAAAAACCAGCACCAACCTCAAACCAACAATCCTCTTGTATTTCCATTTTACCCATTAATGCAGGTTCCTTGATGGAGGATGTAAATTGGACCTTATTGTAATGCCGAACAAGGAAAAAAGATTTTGGTAAATGAATTACTGAATTACCTTCAAACTCATTACAAGCGAAAAGGATCGACTCAATTAACCGATCGTTTAGAAATGTATCGGATTCATTATAGAGATAGTTTAATAGTAGTAGAACTACCCTTCTTTGTAAAGCGATGGGAACTTCCTTAAAGTGCATTGTATCAAGAAAAAAGGAATGATTTGAATCAACCGTCACAAGCTGTTCAAATTTTTCTTTTGCCATTATTTGAAGAAGTGTATCATCCTGTTGTTGCTTCTCAACAAATAACTGAATTCTGTCACTTACTAAAGCATTCTCCTCTTGTAATAAAGGTACTACTTTATGTCGAATCCGATTTCTTGTATATGTATGCTTGTCATTACTTGGGTCATGTCTAAAACGTTGATTTAGTAAATGAACATAGTTGAAAATTTCCTCTTTTGTTACCCCTAAAAAAGGCCGAATAATTTCTCCTGTTGAAAAATTTCGAGTTCTTGGTATCCCAGTTATAGAGGAGGATAGTGTACCTCTCACTAACGACATTATGACAGTTTCTACTTGGTCATCTGCATGATGACCTAAAACTAATTTGTGATAATTATGTTGTTCCATAATTACTTCAAAATATGCATAGCGTTCTTCTCTACAAATAACTTGAACATTCCCACCTTCTTCAGCGACTCTGCTGGGTACCTCTATTTTCATTCCGTAAAAGGGTAATTTCAAGCTGTTTGCAAGTTCTTCCACAAATCGCATGTCCTGTGCAGATTCTTCTCCTCTTAACTGATGATCGGTATGCACAATAGCAATATCTATTTCATAGTCCTTTTGAAGTTCATACATAACTCTTACTAAAGCAACTGAATCTGCGCCACCAGAACAAGCGATAAGAAGACGCTCACCTTTATCTATCAAGTTGTGCTTGTCGATATACTTTTTTACCTTTTGAGCGAATGAAAGCATCTTCTCACCTCTTTTCTTTTTATAGCGCCTTGCTCCTGCGCATAGCTCGTCGCAGGAAGGACGTTGCTCCCGCGCACGGCTCGGGGCACTGTCAGGCGCTTACGCTTTTCTTTTTGTCCAGACTCCAGCGCCTTGCCCCTCGAGGTCAAATGAAAATCTTCTACATCCAACAGGTTGGATTTCGAATCTTCCCATTTGCTTGTCGGAGGCCCACACGAAGTGGGTCATACAGTCGTTGCGACACGATGTCGCGAATTTAGACTGTATTCCTCTAACAGGCGCTTGCGCTTTTCTATTTAGTGTACCATTTTTTCTTGGAATTTAGCTGCTTCACGTGGTGAAAAAATAGACCATTCTGGAACTACATGTTTTACTTGCATGAAGATAACCGTTCGGTCGTCTCCAGGTAATGAATACGTTTCTTCTAATTTCTTTACAAATCTTTCTGCGTTCATTGTTGGATCTTGGAGTATTTTTTGATAATACAGCTCTTGTTTGTCTATGGTCGTATTGGATGAGAAGACACCATCCGATAGCATTAGCAGAATATCGCCATCTTTAATATCGACTTTTCTTGCCTCAATAGTAAAAGTAGGCAGGAAACCAAATGGCACATGCTTACTTTCAATTTTACGCATCTCATTCCCCCTTATCAAATAAGTAGACATACTACCAGCTTTCCAAGACCACAGTTCTCCTTTTTGTAAGTCGATCAATGCTAAATCTACCGTTGCATAGCTATCCGTATCATCTTGCAAACTCATCATGTAATGAAGAGTATGCATCGTTGTTTCAGGATCCATTTTTTTATTTAGGCATTCTCGCATAAACTGCATTACTCGTCTACTTTCTCTGTGTGCCTCGATATCATTCCCCATTCCATCTGATAAAATAACCGCAAGTAATCCAGGGTGTAAAGGAAATACTGCATGGGCATCTCCTGAATATATCGTATTTCTGCTGGATGATGTATAAACATCATGTGTTACTTGAAAACGTACAGAAGATTTACAAGTCATTTGAATATGCTCATATGGTTGATGAACTTCTTTCATGGACGTTATTTCAAATGGTTCTTTCCATAAGTCATAAAGTATTGGCAGTATTAATCTCTCGCCAACCATTTTGGCTCTAGATTCTACCGGCAAACAGAAAACAACCTCCATTTGCCCTACTGCAATATTTAAAACGTCAATTTGAAAAAACGGGATATTGCACTGATCAAACTTCTGTTTGATTTCTTCTTCGTGAGATGTATATAAAGTCATACTGTTATCTAAATTGTTTATAAGTTCATTCATATGGTTTCCAATATCACGTAGCTTTAAAGCGTACATTTTTTTACCGTGTTGCATTTGGTTGTTTAGTTGTTTTTTTGCCTCCCTTTCTATTAATTCTTGAATGATTTTTACTGGTTTCACACACTTATAACCGATTCTCTTTTCAATTTGTATTCTATTTTTTTTAGGTTCATTTTCCCATTGTGCCATCAGCGATGGGATTCCATTTGATTTTGCCCCCCAACATTTTTCATATTGAAAACACGACTGGCATGTTTCAAATGCCTGGTTTTGCTCTTTTTCAACAGCTCCTTTATTGTTAAATCGATCAGAAATAAAACTTGTAATAAAGTCTACGAAATGTTGGAATTCCTGTAACTGATTGTTTACTTTTTCAGTCATCCACTTCTGTCTGCGCAGAAGAATATTTGAAGTATCCGGGTAAAGTTCCTCCTTTAAAGATTTAATCCAACTGGAAGGTATAGCAAAAAACAACAATGAAGCGGTTACCAATGAACCTATATAAACACTATCTAGTGGTAAAGTTCGGTCGTATAAAATAAAGAAAAATGTAGCGCCTAGCATACTAAACGCCTGCCAAAGTCGGCCAAATGGTTTATGCAGCCCTGCTAAAAAGCCGGTAACGGCATATACCGCTATCATGCCACTGAAGCTTAGCTTTGAAATACTTAATATTGTCCCTGCTAGAACTGCAACGACGGTTGCAAGCTGAATTCCACCTACTGCAGAGGCAATTGCTATTACTAAATGAGCAAGAATTAAAGGAATCGAAACGTATCCAAAAATATACGAGGACATACCCGTTAAGACTAATGCTCCTATTAATAAAGCAGCTCCCATTCTTTCTGCCGTCCATCTTTTATGAAGTATATCTGGCAATGGGAGAAATAATTGAAATAAAAATATAGTCATAAATAAACTCAAAAGGCCTTCATAGCCGATTGCTAGCCAAACGGAACCTGGAATCTGGCCCCAATAGGACACTAACTGCCATATTACTTGTATAAAAACAACATCTAATAATACAAATAAGGGTAATGGAATCTTCCTGATCAATCTTTTTGAATGAAGTGGAAATATAAACGCTTGCATTGCGTGTATGACTACTTGTCCAAGTCCTAGCGTCATACTACCAAGCAAAGCCCCTGCAATGGTCCAAGGTAAAAAACGTTTAAATCGTAAGCTTACTAATGCCCATATAGGAAGGAAGAATGGAACGGAAGCTTCAAATAATACGACTTGCGCTAGGAAGAAAGCAAGTATAAAAAAAATAAGAGCGAATGATATGGCTACTTTTCGAACTTGAATCTCTTCTAAAACCTTTCTCCACGAAAAATTTCTTTTTTGATTTTGCTCATACAATGTTTTCAAAAGTATATACCCCCTATTCAGCTATTGATGGAAGTATACCTAGATTTAGAACAAGAAGTATGTCTGTTTCTGACACCCTCTCCAAAAAAGTTTTCGACTCGTTTAGCCAATAAATAATAGGAGAAAGAAAATATTTTTTCAAGAAGTATTGACACTTGGCCCAAACGCTTGTAATATGTAATTTGTTCGTTAAATTGGCGGCGTAGCTCAGCTGGCTAGAGCGTACGGTTCATACCCGTGAGGTCGGGGGTTCGATCCCCTCTGCCGCCATATTTTTTCCATTAATCTGGCCCCTTGGTCAAGCGGTTAAGACACCGCCCTTTCACGGCGGTAACACGGGTTCGAATCCCGTAGGGGTCATCTAATAAAAAGCAGTTCCAAAAGTCGAATTTTTGGAACTGCTTTTTTAATACAAAAAAATAGAGGAGAATGCTCGATGCATGTTGACAGACTAGAACCTATCGAAGCTGCAAAGCAATTTATCTCTTTACATCATCCTAATTGCCAAGGTGCTCTTTTAGCAGGAAGCGTAATCCGAGGGGAAACTACAAAAACTTCAGATCTAGATATTGTTGTATTTTATAACAATAGTCAAATCTCTTTTAGAGAATCTCTTGTTTTAGGTGGATGGCCGATTGAAGTTTTTGTTCATAATCTCACTTCTTATAAAACCTTTTTTGAAAGTGACTCCAAAAGAGCTAGACCTTCTTTGCCCCGCATGGTTGCAGAAGGGCTCATCTTGAAAGACAACGATATTTTAGATTCTATTAAAACCGAAGCCAAAGAACTGTTAGCAAAAGGGCCAGAAATTTGGTCACCCGAGACTATAAATTTAAAACGATACTTTATTACGGACGCATTAGATGATTTCATTGGAAGTACTAATAGAGCAGAAGAAATTTTTATAGCAAATACACTAGCCGAATTATTAAGTGAATTTGTGTTACGAACGAATGGTAAATGGATTGGTGCCTCTAAATGGATTGTCCGTGCATTAAAACATCATGATGAGAATTTTGCCAATCGGTTTGTTGAATCATTTGATATTTATTATAAAACTGGTGAAAAAAATAAGGTAATTCAACTTGTAGAGGATATTTTACATCCTTACGGGGGACGTTTATTTGAAGGGTTTTCTTTAGGAAAAATATAAAGGGGTTCTGTTATAATGGCCCATCACCTCGAGAGAGTTGTAAGTTTAATGGAGGACCTTGTTATATATCATTATTTAATTAGCCAATACATAGATTGAAGCTGATGGATGGCGGAGACTCCAGCCGAAATAGCAAATGTTTTCTGCACCGAAAGCGAAGCATCAGGTGCATGAGCGAAAAGACCCTGGACTGAGCGTAGCGAAATTAATTTTTGCGACGAGCTTTGCGCAGGAGCATTGTTTTTTGCGACTTGCTTTGCGCAGGAGCAAGGGAAGCGGGTTGAAGCCATGCCGGCGGAAAGCGTCCTACTAGAGCTGAAATAAACGGATTTGGCCTATTTTGAAAAAGTAGAAAGACTGTATAAACTCAAAATCTTGAGTATATACAGTCTTAGGCAATAAATTATTTTAAAGCTATTTGGTTTTTATGGTGAAGATCATGTTCCATGAAATCTGTGAAGTAACTACGTATAGTTAATTCATGGTTACCAATATAGAAAATTTTGTCCCATTCTATTTCAGCGATTTGTTCGAGTTGTTCCATAATAGCTTGCCGTTGAGTTTTTGCATAAGCAAGGGTCTCTGTAAATGTTTGTTCATGAGCACGGGCTGCGGCTTTTGCATTAAAGTCTTCGAAGTTTGGAAACGTTTCAAGCTTTGCACCTTCTTTCATATAAGGCATTCGTTCTTCTAGGGTAAATCGATCCCACTCGGCTAAATGCATCACAATTTCATTTGGCGACCACTTACCTTCTTTGTATGGTGTGTTTCCTTTTATCTCATTTAAATTCGTAAGTTCATCTAACCAATTCACATATGCTACATGTGCTTTTAAAATATCCTCTTTATTCACACCTTTTCCCCCTAAAAACTTCTTTATCTAAATATATTATGCTTAAATAAGTAATCATAGGAAATATCAATAAATAGATATTCACTTTCATTCATTGGTATTGAAAATGTTCGTGTCAATTCTCCAGTGTCGATATCGCTATATACATCAGAAAATACTCCACTTTGATCATTGCGCATTTTTATAATTGTTTTTAAAAAATATGGACGCCAGCTCCAATTTTTATTAATAGCCTCTTTTTGAACAGTCCACTTCTTATCCATGCGCATAATATTAGGTGAAGTTTGGAAACCATCTTCATTACAAATATAAATACGGAAAGAATATACATCAAGTTCTTTGGCTAGCGCCAAAAGTTGCTCGCTATTATCACTTGCAGGCTTTGAATGCTGGATAGTCGTTTCTAAAAGATTTTGTAAGTTTTTCAATTCATTATAATTTTCTTCGAGCATGCGCTTTTCTATTTTAATAAACTGCTGACATTCCTTTTTAAATCTTTCCTTCAACTGATTTTTTGGAATAACCGTTGTAGCAGAATCAGACAAGTACTTTCCTTGATAATATCTTCCACCATTCTTCCAAGCAAATTGAAGCTGATGTACAGTATCAATACCTTCAAATAACATATTCGCTCCCATTTTACGAGCTAACGTACCAAGGGACGTAAATAAATCATTTTGTGCACTCCACGATTCATAACTCAATTGCTCAATATTCACTTTTAAGATATTTGGGGAGATCATCTTAATATAATCCAAATGGCTTTCGGAGCCTACCTGATTTATAGCAACCTTCATTCCGTATGTACGTAAATAGCGAAGGATATTATTAAGCTGGCTAAAATCTCCTTTAAAGTTATGCTCTGAAATTACAAGAACAATGCGGGGGAGATTTTCTTCTAAAATATACTCTTTTATAATTTCAAAATAACTTTCACCATAATCTAATATAAGTAAGTTTGCATTATATGGAAGGTAAATATCAAAATCTTTCACTTCTCCAGCAAGTTGAGAAAGTGCCAAATGCAATATTTTATGTTCCACTTCAACCCGATACTCTTCTGGAATATCTTCATCATATGCAAATGATGTTAAGTTTATTAACTTGTCATCCATTTGAAGTTTTCCGGTTACTTCATAACCAACTACAATATGCTCGTCTGCACTAAATATTGGCTGAAAATATGCTTTCAAATTATCTAAATTCGTTAGTACATCAATTGCATCCATATAAAAACCTCCTTTAACGATTGACAATCGTACTCGTTTTACCTAAGAAAACGATACTTATATATTAACAATCCATTTTAATGAAAAAAAGGTACTAGATACAATTATATTTATTAGTATAATTTTTTAGTACAAAAAAAGGTGTCAGCAATGCTGAACACCTTCTCATCTATTAAACATTTTTTCTACCGATAAAACAGACAGCTAATTATCCTCTTTTAGCGCCTCGGCCACCACGCTTAGATTCAGTTGCACGCTTTAACGTAGACAAACGATCTTCACTGTCCTTTAAGAATCTAGCCATTTTTTGTTCGAAATTTTCTTTGTTTGGACGATCGCGATCATTTGGGCGATTGTTGTTACGTGGACGCTGAGGACGTTCTGGTCTCTCTGGTCTTTCCGCTTGAGGCTTCGCTTTACGAATAGATAATCCGATTTTGCCATCCGCTTCAACATTCATCACCTTAACTTCTACAACATCTCCAACCTTCAAGTGCTCATTAATATCTTTCACATAATTATCCGCAACTTCACTAATGTGAACTAGACCTGTTGAGCCTCCTGGCAGCTCTACGAACGCTCCGAAGTTAGTGATTCCTGTTACTTTACCCTGTACCTTGCTGCCTACTTCAATTGACATAAAAAAAATGCTCCTCCTTAAAATTTAAACGACTCTTAACGTGATTGTACGAATTTTTTCATACAAACCTTATCTTTATTATAGCTAACAAAAAAAGAGTGTCAATAAGACTACTCTTTTGAAGCGTTATTTTTATATTATTTTTCTTCATTTTCAGGCAAAGTAAAAATGATTTCTCCTTCTTCTGAAAGAAAATAATCTTTTCTTAATAATTTTCCAATGTACTCATCATCATTTAATTTGGAAATTTGAAGTTTCAATATTTCTTGCTCTTCTTGTACTTTAGCTAGTTCTTCTGAAACTTGTTCTTTTTGCTGTTTTTTTTCTTCTAACGTTTTATTACTATTTATTAATGAAGTAATCAGAAACCCGACAATTAAAATGGACATCACTGTAAATGTAGCTAAACGTCTGTATAAACGAACTTTTTTTGCATGTTTACGATTTTCTTGACGTTCGATGGAACGAACATAATCGGTATTAATTGATGCAAGTCGTTTCTCTGTAGATACATTTCTTTGCTTCTCTCCCATTTCGCCCTCTCCCGTCAAACTGTTTCAATTTTTAGTGTACTTTTTATTATAACGGAAGTTTGGTTTTTTCTGAAGGGCCAAATGAATTGTTTTTTTATAAACGTATTGAAAAGGTTTAGTTATAAATAAGACTATAATAACAATCAATTGTATTATTTTGCGAATGATTGTTATGAACAAACGAATAATAAACCAAATGGGCTTAACGATTAAACTTAAAAAAATCCTTCCCGCCAATCGAAAAACTGGCTGAAAGAGTTGTTCGTATAAAAGGATTCCTACTATTTGTGCAAGTGGATCATATATTCTCCATATGCCATCTCGAACTTCATAAAGTAAGTAAAAAGTTCCCAACCCTAGAGAAATCCATATAATTATCTCTAAACCGACTCGATATTTATAAACGAAGGAACGCTTTGAAAAGCTTTCCGTTACAAAGCGCGTTCCTTCGATAATTGCACCAACTAGAATACCACTCGCTATCATCAATAATAAGCTTAGAAATTGTAGAGAGAGTGTCATCCGAATAGTTTATGAAGTAATCCTCTTGCTCCGTCTAACTGCTGCTCTTCATCGTACTGCATAACTCGTACAATCCCATCTAATGTTAGGAGACCTTTATCTACGTCTAGGTGTACGATCTTTAAATCTTCTCCTTTAATATGGAGGATTCCTTGTGAGGTCCTTACATAAAATTCTTGTTGATCGAATCGTTCAATAGATTTAACCGATGTTAGATCCATTCTTTTACGATTTCTTAAGGAAATAACGTGGTCCCCCGATGGAATAGTAATTGTTTGATTTTCTGCTTGAAATTGCATTTATACTCTCTCCTCTCCTTGTCCTCTCTTTGTATTGTATGCACGTAAAAAAAAAGCATGACAAATGCCACGCTTTTTATTTTATAAAATTTATTTGTTTTCTATTTTTTAATCTTCATCATCAATAAATGCTGGATCTACTTTTTCTAATCTCTCTTCTTTTGTTATCGTGAACATCGATGCAGCTTCCTCTTTTTTAGCAGAATCTCTTATCGCATCAACAATAGCAGTTACTACCTTTTGACCAAATCGAATAGATAGTTCATCTCCCGCCTTTACATCGGAGCTTGCCTTCGCCACTTTTCCATTTATCGTAATTCTTCCTTGATCTGCAACCTCTTTTGCAAGTGTTCTACGCTTAATCAATCGAGAAACTTTTAAAAATTTATCTAATCTCATAACAACACTACCTCTCTAATTTCTTTGCATCTTTCCAAAAAGAATCGAGCTCTTCCAGATTATAATGAGTAAAGTCTCCTTTTCCCTTTTTAACACTCGACTCAATATATTGGAATCTCCTTTTAAACTTTTCATTTGCTTGCATGATCGCTTGCTCTGGAGATAAGCCGTAAAAACGAGCTAAATTAACGAGCGTAAACAATACATCCCCTAACTCATCCGTCTGTGTATCTATATTGCCATCTTTTAACTCTTTCTTCCATTCTTTTAGCTCTTCATCGAACTTTTCCCATGCTCCAGATACATCTGGCCAATCAAAACCAACTTTTGCTACTTTCTTTTGAAAATTATAAGAAGTAAGCAACGAAGAATCTGCACGCAATTCCCCATCTAGCAATGACTCGTTATGTTCTTTCTTCTCTTGCGCTTTAATTTGCTGCCAATTACGAAGCACATCTTCTGAATTTGTGGCGATCACATCTCCAAAAACATGGGGATGTCTGCGAATCATTTTATTGGATACTGACTCTAGTACATCCTCTAAGCTGAAATATCCATTATCTTCTCCAATTTGAGCATGTAAAAATACTTGTAATAGCACATCGCCGAGTTCCTCAACAATATGATCATCGTCTTCTTCATCTATTGCCTGTAATAATTCATACACTTCTTCTACGGCATATTTCTTTAGCGTCGTATGTGTTTGTTCCTTATCCCATGGACATCCATTAGGACCACGTAAATCAGCTACAATTTTACGTAGGGTTTGCCATTCCTTTAATCTATTTTCTTGTTGGAGTATAGGAGGAACGTATAATGTTGTTAAATTATCGAGTTCCATTACTCGATCCAGCTCGTATAAAGGCACTTTCGTTAACTTTTCCTGAGCTGAACCAGCTGCAGTGACGATAGTAACGACATATTCATCTGGATATTTTTCCATGAGCGTAAGCTTCACTTCGGAAGCGCTAAACGCATCATAAACTTGTCCGATTAATACGTGCGCATTCATTTGAATGTCGTCACGTTTTAAACTTGTACCATCTAAAAGCTGAAATCCTTCGATAGGATCTATTCTTAACGCGCCAAAAATAGGATCTAAAAAGCTTTGTCCACCTTCGATTTTAATTTTCGCTTTGCCTTGTTGCTCCGCTTCAATAAGTAATTGTACCGTTTGTTCAGCTACTAATGGGTGTCCGGGTACTGCGTACGTCACAGGGTTAGCAATTGCTAACTGAAGTAAAGTTTTCACAATCTCCTCATAAACACCTTCAAATTGATCATTCTTTTCATAAATTTCATCGAAGCTTTTCCATGTAAGTCCTTCTGTTTTTAATTCTTGCAAAACAGGATGCTGCTCCGTACGAACATATAAATGTTCTGATGCTTTTAGCTTTTTATATATACCTAGAGGCAATTGATCTAAGTCGCTTGCCCCGAGGCCAATAATGGTAATTTCATTCATCTGCTCACAACCTTACTTTTCTTTATTCAACCATAGTTGAAATGTAGCCATTCTTCGTCCAAAAGGCAATAAAAACCACTCTTTTTCCCCGATTACACGTCTTTTTGCAATGATTAGTAAGAAAATGGTTGCTCCAAGTGTTACAGCACTAATAGAAATAACGACAGACTGTAGTCGACTGGATAAACTATCGAAGAGTATAGCATCTGCCACCCACACATACGCGGTTACACAGATTACCATCATAAGCGAAGCAATTCCAATGCCTTTATAAAAGGAAATAGAGGCAAACGAAATGTTCCAGTTCTTTTTAAAATAATAAAACATCATTAAAAATACAATCGCTAAACTAATATTTCCTGCTATTGCTGCACCAACAATCCCATAAGATGAGACAAGCATACCATTTAATAGCCATTTACAAAATACGCCAACCAGTAAAAATAAAGTAGGGATTTTTACTTTCCCACTTCCTTGAAGCATAGCCATCAACGTTAATATTAAGGACATCCATATTATTTGACATGCAAATACCATCAAAGTGAAGGACTCAGCTCTAGTTTGGAATAACATTTCATTTACATAAGGTAAAACTACAATCAACCCTAATGCTGCAGCAATTCCAAAGGTGAAAGCGACACGGTATGTAAGCTGCATGAAAGGGATAGCCGTTCTTCCCTTTTCTTTATTGATTCGATGTGCAACTAACGGAACTACCGCTAAAGATAAAGTAGAGGCAATAACAATTCCTAATTGGACTAGCGGCTGTCCTCGATCATAAATTCCTTTCATCTCCATCGCTTGTTGCTTTTCCAAGCCGCTTTCTACTAACGTTTGAAAAATAGTAAAAGAATCCACCAACTGAAAAAGTAAAAACAATAGCGCACTAATACTTGCACTAATACTAACAATGGTCAAATCCTTTACAATTGGCCAAATTGGAACTACTTGTTTCGGTTTGTTTGTATGAAGATTTCCTAATCCTCTCCAATATACATAAGAAAGAAAAACAACACCTGCTAGTTCCCCTGCCACTGCACCATACATTGCCATACTGCCAGCCTTGTATAAATCAAAACTAGTAGAAACGACAATCCATGTACCTAATAAAATGATAATCACTCGTACTGCTTGCTCGATCACTTGTGCATAAGCAACCGGCTGCATCTTGCCATCTGCTTGAAATTTTCCTTTTAACACAGCCAGCATTGGCATTAACAAAATAACATAGGAGCCCGCTTTTAATAACGGAGCTAACTGGACATCACCCATTGTACTTGCAAGAAATTCAGCTCCGGCAAATAGTAAAAGAAAAAATAGAATTGAAATGATTCCAATAAAAACGAAAGCAATTTGTATAATTCTTGGAATAGCTTCATCATTTTTGGTAGCTTTATATTCTGATAGTATTTTTGACAATGCAACGGCAAATCCAAAAGAAGTCCAAGTTGTTACAATACCAATGAACGGATAAACCTGTTGGTAAATATAAAATCCTTCATCTCCAACCAAATTTTGAAATGGAACACGATAAACAGCGCTTAATAGCTTTACAATAATCGCTGCAATCGTCAACATGGCTGCGCCCTTCATATACGTTTTCATGTTCCATTCGTTACTCATTTCCTTCATCCTTCTTCCATCCCTCAATGCAACTATTATACATGAATATAAAATAAACAGCATATCTCCAGGGAATGAGCAACACAAACAGACATGGAAAAAGGCCTTTCTCTATTAATAGAAAAAGACCTTCGATAAATTAAGTTTCCATTTGTTTTGCTAAGAAATTTGCTGCTGTTTCGACTGCTTTTAACTCTGCTTCCCCAACAAAATGGACTTTAGAAATTAAAAAGACAGCGCCTATTGGATCTCCTGATGAGATAATTGGAGCAATACAGTAGGATTTGACTGATTCAAAAACCCCTGGTACCCATTCTACTGAGTTTTCATGTTTTTCCGTAACAATAGAACGTTTACTAACGATTTCTTCTACATCTGGGCTTAGTCTTCTATTTAGATAATCTTTTTTGGATAAACCTGCCACTGCAATCATTTCGTCACGATCACTTATTAATACCGGAGTACCTAGCGTTTCGTATAATGTTTCTGCATACTCTTTTGCAAAATCCCCGAGTTCATTGATAGGTGAGTATTTTTTTAGTATTACTTCACCTTCTCTATCCGTAAAAATTTCCAGTGGATCACCTTCACGGATGCGAAGCGTTCTGCGAATTTCTTTCGGAATTACTACTCTACCTAAATCATCAATGCGTCGTACGATGCCTGTTGCTTTCATGTAATGTGCCTCACTTTCGACTGATTGGGTATTAATTTTCATTTCTGCCATAGTATGCATCACATTACCATAAAATATGCAAAGTGCTAATTCACTTCAGACTTTTCTTTTTTTGCCTCAGGCAACAACCGCATCATCTCTTCTAACACATCAAAAGGATTAAACTTCCCTGTTTTACGTTCATCGATTGTAATGACCAAATTTCGATTATCCATGTTAAATCCAATTGCACGACCATATTTCATCGACTTTTCAACAAGCATGGCACCATCAATGTTTTGTGTACCCTCGGTACTGAATCGAATAGACACAATCTTGTTTACTTCTTTGATTGATTCGACTCCTACATCTTTACCCCAAACTTTCATACGAGCAATTCGTAGCAATTTTTCTGCTTCCAGGGGAATGTCTCCAAAACGGTCTTGCAGCTCATCAACAAGGTCCATATATTCCTCTTCCTTGTCCATTGCTTTAACACGTTTATACATCTGGATTTTTTGATATCCATCTGGAATATATTCGTCAGAAATATAAGCATCTGTCGATAAAACAATTTCTAAATCTTGTATTTCTTCTTTCTTTATACCTGTTCGTTTTTCCTCAATTGCATCTTCAAGCATCTGTGTATATAAGTCGAAACCAACGGAATCAATAAACCCATGTTGTTGAGAACCTAATAGATTCCCTGCTCCTCGAATAGACAAATCACGCATTGCGATTTTAAATCCGGAGCCAAGTTCTGTAAATTCCTTAATTGCTTGTAATCTTTTTTCCGCAACATCCGTCAATACCTTATCTCGTTGATGCATTAAATAAGCATAAGCTACTCGATTCGAGCGTCCTACTCGACCACGAAGTTGATAAAGCTGCGATAATCCCATTTTATCAGCATCATGTATGATAAGCGTATTCACATTTGGTATATCAATCCCTGTTTCAATAATAGTTGTTGTTACGAGTACATCATATTCCCCTTCTAAAAAGCTAATAATGACAGACTCTAGTTCTGTTTCAGGCATTTGTCCATGCGCAAAACCTACTCTTGCGGTTGGAACTAACATTTGAATTTCATCTACTTTTCGAGTAATGTCTTCCACCCGGTTGTATAAATAAAACGCCTGTCCTCCCCTTGCTAGCTCTCTTTCTATTGCTTCACGTACAAGTGCACCATTATATTCCATCACATACGTTTGGACTGGGAAACGATTTTTAGGCGGTGTTTCGATAACAGATAAATCCCGAACTCCAATCATTGACATATGCAATGTCCGAGGAATTGGAGTTGCAGTTAGCGTAAGTACATCTACATTTGTTTTTAATTGTTTTATCTTTTCTTTATGCTTTACTCCGAATCGCTGCTCTTCATCGACAACTAATAGCCCTAAATCTCGATACACAACGTCCTTAGATAGAATACGATGTGTACCGACTATGACATCTACCATCCCTTTTTTTAATCCATTAATCGTCTCTGTTTGCTGTTTTTTAGTACGGAAACGGCTAAGTAAACCAACTTCAATAGGGAACTCTTGAAAACGTTCTAACATTGTCTCGTAATGCTGTTGAGCAAGAATAGTAGTTGGACATAAAAAGGCAACCTGTTTTCCTTCCATTACCGCTTTAAAAGCTGCACGTATAGCTACTTCTGTTTTTCCATAACCAACATCTCCACAAATTAGACGATCCATCGGTCGTGATTTTTCCATATCTTTTTTTACTTCTTGTATAGAACGAAGCTGATCATCCGTTTCTTCATATGGAAAAGCAGCCTCGAAGGATTGCTGCATTTCACCGTCCGGCTCAAATGCATATCCAACTTCCGATTCACGCTTTGCATAAAGTTTTATTAACTCATCCGCAATATCTTGAACAGCTGCAGATACTTTTGATTTTGTCTTTTTCCAATCCGCTCCGCCTAGTTTATGTAGCTTCGGATCCTTCTCCCCAGAAGCAACATACTTCTGAATAAGATCGATTTGGTCCACAGGAACAAATAGTTTATCTTCTCCACGGTAGCGTATGTGTAAATAATCTTTATGAATACCATTAACTAAAAGCGTTTCTATTCCGATATATTTCCCAATTCCATGATGTATATGTACAACATTATCGCCAGGCTTTATTTCCGAATAGCTTTTAATGCGCTCTGCATTCGTTACTTTTTGTGTTCTTGCTTTTCTCTTATGTTTTTGTTTAAATAACTCAGAATCGGTAATGACAGCAATGCGTTGGAGCGGTAATTCAAAACCAGCTTCCAAATCTCCGTCCACGATAAAAATTCCGGAGTTTTTCAAATCCTCCCCAGAAGCTCCAATCTTTGAAACTATTTCGTAATCTTCTAAAACAGTATGAACCTTTTGGACACGCTCTTTACCGTCAGCTAGAATTACTACTCGAAACTTTCCTTGTGAAAAACGATCAATTTCATTTTTCAATAGATGCATTTGTCCATGAAAGTTTTGCATTGGCTTACAGGAAAAGCCGATATTTTTTTTAATCGTTATACCTGAAAACGTACGAGAAAATAATGAAAAATATAATTTTTCATTTGGAAGCATCTGAATAATCTCTTTTAAATTATAAGAAGGTTTTACATCATGAACAGTTTTACCCTCCTCTAATAGAGCTAAAAACCAATCATTTTCTTCTCTTTCAAGTGTTTCGGTAACTTCTTGAATTCTTCCAAGCTCATCAAATAAAACCATTCCATTAGCATCGAAATAATTACCTAAAAAGCTATTATGTTCATCAAGCAACGACACGTACTTCATAAATTCTTTTGGCTGCTCACCTTGTTTTAAAAGTTCGATATCATGCTGGATATTTTGATAAAATTGCTCTTTCATTTCCGCTATTTTTACTTTTTTTAGACTTTCCGCTAAAGATTCTTCCAATTTATCGGCAAGTAATTTCTTTTTATTCTCAGTTAATACATATTCAGTAGCTGGTAATATTCGAATGTCCTTTAATTTTTCTAATGAACGTTGGTCCTCTGCGGAAAATGTTCGAATAGAGTCTACCTCCGTATCAAACAACTCTATACGAATTGGGTGCTCTAAATAGAGTGGGTATATATCTACAATCCCACCTCTTAAAGCAAATTCACCAGGTGCAGTAACCATTGGTTGACGAACATAGCCCATATTTATAAGACTTTGTAATAGTGTATCTAACACTATTTCCTCGCCTTCCGATATGGAGACTGTGCTCTCTCGCCAATCCTTCACAGATGGCATATGTTTTTTAAGTCCAGCTATCGGCACAATATATACTCCATTTTTTTTCGATAGCATGTGATCTAACGTTTCGATTCTTTGTGCCCGTAACTCTGGACTAGCTATGGAAATGTCTGCAGCTATAAGCTCATCCGCAGGAAATAAGCGTACTAAATCTTCTCCAACTAGTTTTACTAAATCTTCCGTTAGCTTTTGAGCATGAAGTAAATTTGGTGTAACAATAAGAATAGCTTTTTTACGTGTACTATAGAGCATTTTACTAAAAACAGCTCTCGCACTGCCAGAGAGTCCTGTTATGAGCTGCTGATCTTGGCCGCTCTCTAATTCTTTTAATAGTTTTTGTATATGTGAATCTTCCCGTAATATATTGCTTAAAAGCTCCATTTCAATCCCCCGTTTTATAAGAAAAGCGTAAGGCGCCTGTATAGCCGCGAATGCTATTACTAATGCATAATAAGAAGATTAGTATTAGACTACTTAGCGGCTGGCACCAGTAACTAGACAATTAAAAAGTAGAAAACTGTAGGTGCCTTTTATCTACCCTGATAGACAACTTCAAAACAGAAAAAGGCTTTGCACACTATAACGTGCCAAAGCAACTCTACTGTATCCACTTTTTTAATGCATAGTAATTCGGAAATTTTTGGAGAGAACTTTGACACTCTTCACAAATACACTGTACTGTGAAATCCCCCTCATTTCCAAGTTCTATATATAAATCTTTTTCTTCAGGTGTTATTTCATTTTTTTTCAAAAAATGCTCATCTATAGAGTCCAAAGGCAATTGGCCTATTTCTGTTTCACAATGTCGACATTTATATCGTATGGTCATGCCCAAAACCTCCTTTTTAGGAAGTATAGGCCTAGACGTCATAATTTATGCACCATTATAAATATTCATCACTTCTAAAAAGGTTTTTGATAGCCACGCTTCACATGCATCCGCACTTTTTTTAACTGCATGTGCCATATCTGATTTTTCTTCTTCTGTGAATTTTGATAAAACATAATCAGGTACTTTCATTCCATTTTTAGGACGATCAATTCCAATACGAATTCGATTAAACTCCTGTGTACCTAAATGATGAATAAGAGATTTTATTCCATTATGACCGCCTGCACTTCCTTTTTGGCGTAAACGGAGCTTTCCTACCTGTAAATCTAAATCATCATAAATAACGACAATCTCATCATTCTCAACGTTATAATAATCCATCATTGGTACAACGCACTCTCCAGATAAATTCATATATGTCAATGGTTTCAATAGCATCACTTTTTCTGTTCCAATATGAGCAACGCCATACATACCATTAAATTTTGATTGAGTCAGTGGAGTATTTAATCGATCAGCTAATTCATCTATAACATGAAAGCCTATATTGTGTCTGGTTGCCTCGTATTGTTTACCTGGATTCCCTAAACCGATGATGATTTTCATTCGTTTTCCATTCCTTTAATTACGTATTTCATTTATTTTAACATATACATAGAGAAAAACGCAGATTCTTCTACGTTACAGACTGTAGACAAACTTGATTTATTTTTTATAGGATAGATCAGGTTTTCAGAATCTTACCACTCGCTTTCCGCGGGCGAGCGTCGAGCCGTTTGGGCCAACACGATGTTGGTCATGAAGGCATTGAGGCCCATAAGATGTGGGTCATGCAATCGTTGCCGTAGAATGCGGTGAACTTAGATTGCCTTCCATTTGATGAGGCGTACTTAGTCTTCCTTCCTTAAGCTGAGAGCACTGAAAAAGTCCTCAATGAGATTTCATAACAGTATTTACGTTCCAGGCGGACGCGTTCCGCCAGCATGGCTTCAGCCGCTTCGCTTTCGGTGTAGAAAACATTTGCTATTCCGGCTGGAGTCGCCGCCTTCCACTCCAATTAATATCAGTTTTTCAATTAGAAAACCATCCTGCCATTAATAGAGCAATTTTTATCACTTATATTTTTTCAATTAGTATTTATAGAAAATCGTTGGAAAAGGCGACACTCCAGCGGGAATAGCGTTAGCTGAAGATGAAGTGACCCCCAAAAGTTAGACATTATATACAGTTAAGCAGCTATGGTGGATTGAATTCGGAATTGAACCGGACTCAATCCTTTTAATTTCCCTTTAATACGTTCGTGATTGTAGTATTCGATATACCGTTCAAGCTCACGCTTGAAGTGAACCATACTCTCAAATTCTTGTATATATAATAGCTCAGATTTTAATAAACCAAAAAAGTTCTCAATTACTGCATTATCTAAACAGTTTCCTTTTCGAGACATACTTTGGGTAATACCATGTTGTTTTAGGACATGAGTGTATTGCTTCATTTGATAATGCCAACCTTGATCCGAATGTAATACTGGGGCATCTCCTTCGGATAAGAAAGTGACAGCTTTGTCTAACATTTTTGATACAAGTTCATACGTAGGACGACAATGAGTATTGTAGGCAATAATTTCACCATTATATAAATCTATTACAGGGGAAAGATACAACTTCTCACCAAATAAATGAAATTCTGTTACGTCCGTTGCCCACTTTTCATTTGGCTTTGTCGCAACGAAATCACGTTTGAGAATATTTGGCGCAATTTTACCTAAATTTCCTTTATAAGAGCGATATTTTTTCATGCGAACAAGAGATTTCAAACCCAGTTCCTTCATAAGCCGTTGAACCGTTTTATGATTGATCAGGAAGCCTTGATTACGTAATTCTAGTGTTATTCGACGATAACCATATCTCCCTTTATGCTCGTGATATATAGTAGAAATCGTCGATTTCAGTTCCGTATATTTATCCGGGCTATTAAAGCGTTTTGTGCAGTAATAATAAGTACTACGTTTGATGCCAGCTATTTTTATTAATGCATTTACGCTAAATTGATCCCTTAGTTCATACACTACTTGTGCTTTGTCTTTCGTTGTAATGTTTCCTTTTCTTGAACTAAGGCATTCAACTTTTTTAGATAGGCGATCTCCATAAGTAAACGTTCGTTTTCTGCTTGTAATGCCTTGAATGAGCTCTCATCGAAGGCTTGCTTTTTAGTTTGTTTTTGATTGTCTTTTTTCATATTAGGACACCCCTTTTTCTTTATGATTAGGGCGTCTAAATCATTGTTTCTTAGACTAATTCGCCATTTCCGAATCGTGCCTGGAGAAGGTAAATTGAACTGCACTGCAGTTTCTAAAGAAGACAACCCATTCTCGGACATAAAATTAAGTATGTCTAGTTTATCTTCTAAAGTAAAAATTGTATAGCTCTTCTTAAAAGCTTCTAGTCCATGTTTATGGTATTTTTTTATCCAAAAATCAACCGTTTCAGTATTAGAAATATGGAGAGATTTAGCAATAGAATTAAGGCTTTCTTCACCATTTTCGTAACGAGAAATGGCATCTAATTTCTGTTCAATCGTTCTTCTTGCCATAAAAAAGGCACCTCCAATTGTTAGATGTGTGTCTAACAATTGGGGTGCAGTTCAAGACCCCGCAGCGTAGCGAGGAGGCTAAGGCAACGCCCGCGGAAAGGGAGCCGTTTCAACGATTTTCGTATTTATTGGACAACATTATTTAGTAAAGTCAAATTCTATAGACTCTTTCAGTATCCTCGCTAAGCAATAAAAAATGCTACCTATTGTTTTTTTCTATTTACTCAGGAAATAATCTTGATGTAATGAAAATGATGACAAAAAAACAAAATAATAACGATACCAATTATCCAACAGCCTTTTGTCTTCAATCTGAAACGCAGACTTATGTGTTAACAACTACAGAGAAAAAGAGATTGTCTTTTTGAGACAACCTCTTTTCTTTTATAATTATTCTTCTGTTTTTGCTTCTTCAGTATCATTATTTTCTTCGGCTTCAGCATCTGTAGTCTCTGTTTCTTCCTCTTCTACGCGAGGTGCTGAGACGGTCACTAATGTATAGTCATCTTCATTTAAAATTGTATAGTTTGTTTTGTCGCGAATATCAGCGATAGTGATTGTATCACCTATTGCCATATTCGTTACATCCACGTCAATACTATCTGGAATATCAGAAGGTTTTACTGTAATGGTTACTTCTCTGTTAGGTTGCTGAAGCGTTCCACCCTCAGAAACTCCTACCGAGTCACCAATGACATTAACCAAGACGTTCACTTCTAACTCTTCCTTCATATTAATCGCTAAAAAGTCCGCATGAATCATATGACCTTTTAGAATATTCATTTGGTAGTCATTCAAAACTACGTTTACTTGTTTTCCGTCTACTTCTAGTTTCATGACTCCATTGCGACCAACTTCTCGAATGGTTTTAGCTAAATCCTTCTCATCTACAGCAATAGATTGTGATTCCATTTGAAAACCATAAACTACAGCTGGGATGAAACCATTTTTCCTTAGTTGTGCATTTTCTTTATGCTCACGTTTTTTTGTTTTAACCAATGTATTCATCTATATCCATCCTCCTAAAAGTTCTTATCCTTATTAGATATATACCCATTAAGAGGATGTTTCAAACGCTGGTAAGATTAATCAAATAAAGTACTTACTGACTTCTCTTCGAAAACGCGGACGATTGCATCGCCTAATAATTTTGCAACAGACAATTCTTTAATCTTAGGTGAAGTTTTATCTTCTGCAAGTTGAATAGAATTTGTAATAACTAACTCTTTAATAACAGAGTTATCTATACGTTCGATTGCTGGTCCAGATAATACAGGGTGTGTACAGCAAGCATAAACTTCTTTTGCACCACTTTCCATCAATGCTTTAGCAGCAATAGAAATAGTTCCAGCAGTATCGATAATATCATCAATTAGAATTGCCGTTTTTCCTTCTACATTACCAACGATATTCATTACTTCAGCAACGTTCGGACGAGGACGACGCTTATCGATAATAGCGATTGGAGCTTTCAAACGGTCTGCCATTTTACGAGCACGGGTAACTCCACCGTGGTCTGGTGATACAATAACAATTTCGGATGGATCTAAGTTTTTACCTAAGAAATAGTCAGATAAAATAGGTGAAGCAACTAAATGATCAATTGGAATATCAAAGAATCCTTGTATTTGTGGAGCATGTAAATCTAGCACGATTGCGCGTGTAGCTCCAGCCGTAGTTAATAGGTTTGCAACTAACTTCGCTGTGATTGGTTCACGTGCACGTGCTTTTCTATCTTGTCGAGCATATCCATAATAAGGTAAAACCACACTAACAGTACGAGCGGAAGCACGTTTTACTGCATCAAGCATGATTAATAATTCCATAATATGCTCATTTACAGGGCCAGAAGTGGATTGAACGATAAATACGTCACAACCACGGATACTTTCATCGATATTGATTTGAACTTCTCCATCACTAAATCTAGTAACTGTACTTTTTCCTAGCGGAACCCCTACTTCTTTTGCGATTTCTTCTGCTAACTTTTTATTAGAATTTAAAGTGAATATTTTCAATTTCGAATTGTTATATTGTTCTGGCATGATAATCCTCCTGAGTAGTGGGTTAATTTTATTTTAGTTTGTTTACATAGCCTTCTTTATTTTCTTGTCTAGCTCGACCAATCGCAAGAGCTTCTCCAGGCACATCATTTGTAATAGTAGAACCAGCAGCAACATACGAATTTTTGCCAATTGTTACTGGCGCTATTAAATTGGAGTTACAGCCAACAAAGGAATCATCTTCGATTGTAGTTTTAAACTTATTTTTACCATCGTAATTCACTGTTATGGTTCCACAACCTATATTCACATTTGAACCAATAGATGCGTCTCCCATATAGCTTAGATGTGAAATTTTACTTCCATTCCCAACTGTAGACTTTTTCACTTCTACAAAGTTTCCAATCTTCACATCATTCCCAACGTCTGACTGTGGGCGGATATGTGCAAACGGTCCGATTGAGGTATGATCGCCTACTTCGCTTGATAGAACAACCGAAGAATGAATAGTTGTTCCATTTCCAATTACACTTGAAACAATATGACTATTTGGTCCAATTGTGCAATTTTCTCCGATTATAGTCTTCCCTTCAATAATGACTCCAGGCTGAATAACAGTATCGGCACCTATTACTGCGTCGCTACTAATGTATGTATTCTGAGGATCTATGATTGTTACACCTTCACGCATATGATGATGTGCAATACGAGATCGCATAATTTGTTCTGCTTGAGAAAGGGCGATTCGATCATTTATTCCCAAAATTTCATCAAAATCTTTTGCTGCAAAAGCAGAAATTACTTCGCCTTCTTTTTGTAAAATCTCAATTACATCTGGTAAATAATATTCGCCTTGAGCATTTTCATTTTTTACTAATTTTAACGATTTAAATAATGCTTGATTATCAAAACAATATGTTCCCGAGTTAATCTCATTGACAAGTTGTTCATCTGATGTAGCATCTTTTTGTTCTACGATACTTTTAACATTTCCATCCTCTGAACGAATAATTCTTCCGTAACCAGTAGGATCATTCGCAATTGCTGTAAGAATGGTAGCTTTGGCACCTGATTGTTTATGATGATTCAATAAGTCGCTCATTGTTTCGGCAGTAATCAGTGGAGTGTCTCCACAAATAACAATGGTTGTGCCTGTAAGGGTTGCAAGTGCTGTCTCTGCTTGTAGTACAGCATGTGCAGTTCCTAATTGTTCTGCTTGTAAGGCATATTCACTTCTATTACCTAATTCGCTTTGAACCGTTTCTGCACCGTGACCAACGACTGTTACAATCTTATCTACACCAAGTTTCTCCATGTTTTCAACAACATGTTCCACCATTGGCTTCCCACAAACAGGATGTAGCACTTTATATAGACTTGACTTCATACGAGTTCCTTTACCAGCAGCTAATACAACCGCATAAGTATTTGTCATTTTCCGTTTTCCCTCCAGTGGGCTAATTTCCTCTTTTGACTATAGCGGAAATGAAACCATTTTTCAAGGAAATATCTCTTGACAAATACATGACAAAACAAGTATTATAAATAATTTTTCTGCACAAAAAAACCATCTCATGCTAGAAATGGTTTTAGTTGATTCATATATTTTGCCTAAAAGCAGCATATTATTCACCTAATTATTAATAACTAGCTTCTGCTACCGGCTCCTCTATATCACCGCTTAAATGATAAGCGTATAACACTGCATCTTGAATTTTTGTACGAGTTCCAGAATTTATTGGATGAGCTATATCTCTAAATTCACCCTCAGGAGTTCTTTTGCTAGGCATTGCTACAAATAATCCTCCATTCCCATCAATAACTCGAATATCGTGTACAACAAACTCATTGTCCAGTGTAATGGAAGCGATAGCCCTCATACGACCATCTGATAGTACTTTACGTAATCTTACGTCTGTTACTTCCATTTTACAGCACCCCTCTTCTAATAGTAAAAAACTCTTTTATTATTATTCCACGAAACTTATAAATATCCTTCTTCTTTTATGAATCTTTTTAATATTATAAAATAATTAGATTGCTTTACTCGAAATCCATAATTATCCATATAAATTACTAATCTATTTTATTGAATTTACTATAAATTGGATTTTTTATTTTCTTTTTATAATTGCGGAGCACTTCGCAGGATGAGTCGCTCCTTCGTCACTCCCACATCCTTTACGGGGCCTCATTCTTCGCGCTCTTGCGGCCTGTAAGGCGCACCTCCTGAAAATTATGTTTATGCAGCAAGAAGTTGTTCCCAGCCGCATCACGTGCCGTATGAGACAGCTAAATGTGCTTTTGCATGCAGCGGACGTGTGGCCAGCGCGAATGCTTGTAGATTAGGTTTATCTATTCAAATCTTAATTAGTAATATTGAAGTTTAACAAAGTTATTTTAAATAAAAAAAGTATGCTTTCCGAAGAAGGCATACTCTATCTTTATACTACTGCTATTACTTCTATTTCAACTTTAACATCTTTTGGTAGTCTCGCTACTTCCACAGCTGAACGAGCTGGCTTATGCCCTGCAAAATGCTTTTCATATGCTTCGTTAAATTCAGCAAAATCATTCATATCTTTTAAAAACACAAGTGTTTTGACAACGTTCGATAAAGAAGAGCCTGCTTCCGTAAGTACGGCTTCCAAATTAGCAAAAACTTGTGCAGTTTGTTCCGTAATAGAGCCCTCTACTACTTCCCCTTGTGGAGTTAATGGAATTTGTCCAGAGCTATAAAACATTCCGTTTACAATTACTCCTTGAACATATGGACCAATAGCTGCTGGTGCATTAGTTGTTGATACTGCTTTCATTAAGATTTCCACCCTTCTCAAAATAGTTTCCTTCTGTTAAAGCAATTGTACCATCTTTTTCATTCACTTCATGTAACTTTATTAGAGATAAATAATCATCCACGAGTTGCTCACCCTCATGCTGCGCCTCAACTAGTACAGCAATACCCGCAAGCTCACAGTTAAATTCCTCTAGCAGACTCTTCATTCCATTAATCGTTCCTCCGACTTTCATAAAGTCATCTGTGATTAATACACGCTGGCCTTTTTCCATACTTCTTTTTGAAAGGACCATCGTTTGAATACGTCTAGCTGATCCAGATACATAGTTTATACTTACCGTTGGACCTTCTGTCACCTTACTATCTCTTCGTACTACTACAACAGGAACATTTAAATGTCTTGCAATTGCATGTGCAATGGAGATACCCTTTGTAGCAACCGTCATAATGGCATCTATTTTTTCATGGGCAAAAGCAGATGCAAATATTTTTCCTACTTTATTCATGAGTGAGGGATTTCCGAGTAAATCTGTCATATACAGATACCCTCCAGGCAACAAACGTTCCGATTTGGAAAGCTGTTCCATTAACTCCGCAGTTATTTCCTTTACATCTTTACTTGTCATCGTAGGAATAAATTTTACTCCACCCGCTGCTCCAGGGACTGTAATGAGTAATCCTCTTCCTCTTTCTTCAAAAGTTTCTTTTATAATCGTTAAGTCTTCACTAATCGAGGACTTGGCAGATTGATATAAAGAAGCAAAAAACGTTAAAGGTATTAATTTATGGGGATGTTCCATTAAGTATTGCGTCATATCTACAAGTCGCTCACTTCTTTTCCACTTCATCCAATCACCTCCAAACACGAATGTTTTAATGAAAACTTATCACAATCATACGCATTTAAGCAAGTGAATCTCGTTCTCCTATTAATCGAACTGCATAAACTTCGTCACAGAACCCACGCAGGCCATTATATATTCTTTGCACTCTGGATTCTTGTTGTACTATTCCAAACACTGTTGGGCCACTCCCACTCATCAAAACAGCATCTGCACCAAACTTTTCCATTTGCTCTTTTAAACCTGCAACTTCTGGATATAGTTTTAATGTGACGCTCTCTAGTACATTTCCTACAGATGCACACATTTTTTCAAAATCCTTCGTTTCAATCGCTTCAATCATTTTTTTCGTATCTGGATGTTCTATACGTTTTAAATTTAACTTCCCATAAACGTCTGCTGTAGAAACACCCAATGTTGGTTTAGCTAGGATGATCCAGCAATTTGCAGGGGATGGAAGCTCTTGAATCTTTTCTCCTCTTCCAGTCGCAAGTGCCGTTCCACCATACACACAAAATGCAACATCTGAACCTATTTTCGTTCCAATTTCAGCTAACTCATCTAAGGATAACCCCAAACCCCAAAGAGTATTTAGCCCTCTTAAGGTTGCCGCAGCATCACTGCTTCCGCCAGCGAGGCCAGCTGCTACAGGAATATTTTTTTCAATCTTTATAGTTACTCCAGATTTTATAGAATACATTTCTTTTAATAGCTTAGCTGCTTGATATGCTAAATTCCGATAATCATTCGGAACAAATCGGTCAACGGATAGTATATGTATTTTTCCATCTTCTCTTAACTCTAGCCCTATACGGTCTGCCAAATCGACTGTTGTCATGATCATTTCAACCTCATGATAACCATCGGGACGTTTATTCAAGACATCGAGTGTTAAATTTATTTTAGCAGGTGCTTTTACATAGTACATTCCTTCTGCTCCTTTTAAACTTAGGTTGTCCACTATTTTACCATAGTGCATCTGAAAAGCGGAAGTGCGTATACTGACGAGGCGTACTTATTAGCGTTCCAATAGTTAAAGTCAGAAAAAATATCCCTGCATATGTTATATGAAAAAGAAAAGGCGGAATTTCTCCGCCTGCTAGTTGTTTACTTTTTTGGATTTCGCATGCTTTTTGGCATTTAACCAACATGGTACTCTACAATTTATTTTGGTGACTTCATTTGTTGTTCAGCCATTTCAATTGCTCGTTTTACCATATTACCAGCGTCACGTGATTTAATTCCACCCCAGCCCTCGGTCTTGACTACATCATAAATTCCAAGATCTTTTGCTATCTCTTCTTTTAATTCATTAGACATAATACCTTTTCTAGCCATATGGTGAATCCTCCCTTTTAAATACGCTTTGGCGAATTTGTATCAGATGAACAACTAGCTTACTTAGTATGTGCTACAAACAGAAAAAAACCCCTTTTCCATTCAAATGAATGAAAAAAGGAGCTTCTTTCGAAATATAAAAGTAAAAATAAAAGTTCTAAACAATCATTTTACAACTATTAAATTATTTGCTTCGTCAAAAATAGTGATTTCTACTGCTTCTGTCAAAATGTCTGTATAACTATAAGATACACGTTCAAAAGAATTTTCATCTTGATCCAAATCGATAACGAATACGGCATGATAAGTTTCTCTTAAAACACCAGCACGTTCGATCGTTTTCTTACGTCCTCCGTTTGCTTTTAATTGCAAACGTTTGCCTAAATGATGATCTAATGACTTTTTAATATCAGCTAAAGTTTTTGGCATTCTGCTTACACCTCACTGAATATTACTATACCATCTATTTATATTTTTGTCAAACAAAACATTTTAACAAGCAAGACGCATACTTGTCAATATATTTTTCATATATCTCGAATGGATTTTTTTATAAACAGTACTAATATTGTAACAAGTAAAATTAATGAAAATAAGGATATAGCTCATCTGCTAAGCGTCCAAATTCTTCAATAGATAGAGTTTCCCCTCGTCTTGAAGGATCTATGTTCACTTTTTGTAAACATTCAATAATGATTTCTTTCTTTTCCTTACCATTTGGTAAAGACGACTGTAGATTATTAATAATTGTTTTTCTTCTTTGGACAAACGACCCTCTCGATACTTGAAACAAGAAGTCTTCATCCATAACTTGAACTGGTGGAGTTTCATGGCGAGTGAGCTTAATAACTGCCGATTCTACATTAGGTTGTGGCATGAAAACACCTCTAGGCACAACCATTGCCACTTCAGCCTTCATATAGTATTGAATAGCAATTGAAAGTGACCCATATGCTTTTGTACCAGGAACTGCTGTAATACGATCAGCTACTTCTTTTTGCATCATTACAACCATTCCACGTATAGGTAAACGATCCATCAGTAACTTCAACAATATCGGAGTGGTAACATAATAAGGTAAGTTTGCAACTACCATAACATCTTTAATACCAGTCAATTTATCCTCAAAAATTTGCTTCACATTAGCTTCCAAAATATCGGAATGAATAATTTCCACATTATCATAAGGAGAAAGTGTATCTACTAAAACAGGCAGCAATCTTTGGTCTATTTCAAAGGCAACTACCTTCCCTGCAGCTCTTGCTAAATGTTCTGTTAGCGCTCCTATACCTGGTCCAATTTCAATTGCCGCTGAATCTTTCGTGAGATCCGCATGACTCACAATATTTCGTAAAATATTTGGATCGATTATAAAGTTCTGACCTAAGCTTTTTTTAAAGGAAAAGCCATACTTTTTTAATATTTCTTGCGTTCGAATTGGTGTTGCTATATCTTTTTGCATAAATTAATTATCCTCCATATTGAGCTGCAAGATTGCTTCCTCAAGCTGCTGTCTGCTTATTTGAAAAATAGAAAGACGCTTTTGCAATTGCTTTCCATTTGTATATCCTATCTTTAATAATTCTCCAATTTTCGTTCTTCGGTCTTTTGAATTTGGATGTCCAATTAATTTTCCCTCAACTAAAATTTCTAAAGGAATTTCAGGTACAACGTCCAGTTCAGTCTTTGGTGTATAAACATTGGCAAGCGCCTGTCGGATATCTTCCTCTTTCGCGTGTTCTATACCTAACCCTTTACCATTTTTAGCGATTGTTTTTTCTTTTGAGAGAAATGCGTGTTTTACGTCCGGTACATGCTCCTCGATTATAGCGCGTATCCGTCGTCCTGGATAATCTGGATCCGTAAAAACAATTACTCCTCTTTTTTCTTGCGCATGCTGAATTTTAACGAGTGTCTCTTTTGAGATTGCAGAACCATTCGTCTCTATAGTATCTGCTTCAACAGACCGTTTAATTGCAGTTGTGTCATCTTTACCTTCTACGACTATTAACTCTTTTATACGCAAACATACTTCCTCTTTTCTTTTCTTCCTAGTTCTTACTATCATAACGCAAAAAAGCTTCCCCAATCAACGAAAGGGAAAGCTATATAATTAGAAAGCGCAAACCATCACTTTCTAATCGGGCAATCAAATACAAACGAGTAATCGAAGATGCGATACTCGTTTGTAAATTATAAATAAATTTAATCTAAGATTTTTATTCGTACTTTTTTACGGCCGAATTCATAGGCTTGCGATTTAGATGGTATGAATAAATCAACTTTTTTCCCTTTAATCGCCCCACCTGTATCTCCAGCTACTGCATAACCATAGCCTTCCACCCATACTTTGGATCCAAGTGGTATGACACTAGGATCAACCGCAACTACTTTTACGTTAGGATTGGCCTTTAAATTAATACCAGTAGCTGTTACACCAGTACAGCCGTTACAATTCGCCGTATAAGCTGTTGCCGTTACGTAAAACTCTTTTCCATCTTTGGAGTCGGATGAAGAGTTTTCTCCTCGAGAAACACTAGCAGTCACAACTTTTGTCCCTACTGCTACGACTTTTTTGGTCGGCTCTTTTGTAATCTTCTCGCTTATTACGTTACGAGATACTTCCTTGCCATTTTCTTTTACGACTTCATATGTTCGTGAAACAGAACCTTTTTCTCCTGTTTGCACTACTTTTTCTTTCCCTTTTAGTAGCGAGTCATCTTTTTTCGTTTCAACTGCAAAATTTGTTTCTTCCTCAACTACATCGGTGACCTTTTCTACTCGCACTACTTGTATTACAGAATTCGGACTTATTAGTTCATCCATTTCCCGTTCCACTCGGTCGAAATCATTCATTTGAATGTTATGGTGTTTTAAAAAGTCAGCGACCGTAGTCGAAGTGGACCATACCTTCTTCTCTTCCTTGCCATCTAAAAGTGTTACTTCAAATGCTTTTTCGATTGCAATTTTATTATCCGGTCCAACCTCTGCATCTGCAGCAGGTGTTATTGCATCATGTTCATTTATTGGAACATTTGCCTTTGCAAGTATTTCTGAAACTACATCATCAGCTGTGGTAATTGTTTGTTTTTTCCCATCCACTGTGATATCTATTTGTCTTGCCTGCTCCCACTCAATCGCTAAATTATTTTTGATTGATGTGTTCACTGAGGGTTGTAAAAAATCTTTGTTGGTTACAACTATATTATTTTGTTCTAATAGTTCTCCAACTGTATTTGCATGCGTTAGTATCTCTTGTTGTTCACCGTTTACTGTTAAAGCAACGGTTTTCTTTGTTCCTTCGAATAAAACGAAAGAAACCACTGCAAGAAACAATAGTAATGATGCTACCGTTACTAATGTTTTCTTGCTCCTCAATGAATGAAAGAACAGGTTTTTCATGGAATTATTTGACATGAAAAACGCCTCCTTGTTCACTCGTGTGATTATATAGAGTACTTTTCAGCTTGTCAACTCTTATGGATTTTTCATTCACCCAAAACAAGCTTAAAATACTTTTAAACTAGGCGGAAAAGTTTTTCATTTTTTAATCAATAAGCTTAAAAAACTTCTCTGCATTTTCAGTAGTTGCAACCGCTACTTCCTCAATAGAAATACCCTTTAATCTTGCTATTTCTTCTGCTACAAGAGGCACCAGTGATGGTTCATTTCTTTTTCCTCGATGAGGATGTGGAGCTAGATATGGCGCATCTGTTTCTATTAGCAAATATTCTAGTGGAATTTCAGTTGCTACCTCTTTAGGTTTTTTTGCATTTTTAAACGTTACAGGACCACCAAGTGAAATCATGAAGTTCATGTCGATACATTGTTTAGCAGTTTCTACGCTTCCTCCAAAACAATGCATAATTCCTCCAGTTAGATGTGCTTCTTCTTCTTTTAAAATTCGAATTACATCTTCTGTCGCCTCGCGATTATGTATGATAATCGGTAAATTTACTTTTTGGGCTAATCGTATTTGCTTTCGGAATAATGCTTGTTGTACATCTTTAGGAGACTTATCCCAATAATAATCTAGTCCCATTTCTCCAATACCTACAACTTTTTCATGCGCAGAGAGTTCTTCAATCCATTGTAAGTCTTCCTCAGTACAATCAATCGCATCTACTGGATGCCACCCGATTACCGCATAAATAAATGAATAATCCTCTACAAGCTTCATTGCGCGTTCAATTGTTTTTCGATCAAACCCTATTACAACCATTTTATGAACCTTCGCTTCGATAGCTCGATTAATTACTTCCTGAAGATCCTCATCGTATTGATCCGCATTTAAGTGCACATGAGTGTCTATAAACAATTTCTCTTTTCCCTCCCGTTAATTACATTTACAATCCATATTATAAAAACGTATTTAAAAAGTCACGTTATTTGGTTTATTACCTCTTATATATACCTTATAAGGTATATTTTTCAAATTAATTTAGAGGGGTATAGTATTTTAAAATACTATTTTTAAAAAAGACCTGCCACAAATTTTGTGACAGGTCTTCTATTAATTATTTTACTTGAGCTCCATTTTCAAGTTTTTGATCCACAGTCGCAAGTGTTAAATATCCGTCTTTTTCGCCTGCAAGAATCATCCCTTGAGATAATTCTCCTCTTAGTTTTACGGGCTTCAAGTTTGCTACTACAATTACTTTCTTTCCAATAATATCTTCTGGTTTATAATGTTGTGCTATTCCAGACACTACTTGTCTCTTTTCATATCCTAAATCTAATTGAAGTTTTAACAATTTATCCGCTTTTGGAATTTGTTCACATTCTAAAACAGTAGCTACTCGGAGATCTACTTTAAAGAAATCATCGATAGTAATTTCTTCGGCTTGTGACTCTTCTTCCTGCTGTTCCTCATCTTGTGAAGTTTGGACAGAACCTCTCATTTGTTCTCTTATATAAGCAACTTCAATATCCACTTCTAGACGCGGGAAAATTGGAACCCCTGTTTTAATTACTTCTGTTCCATCCTCAATTACATTGAAATGTCCTAAATGTTCCCAGTTTAAAAGTTCTTCTCTTAAACCTAGCTGAGATATTATTTCTTTTGGTGCCATCGTCATAAATGGTTGAGTTAATGTCGCTATTTGTCGTAAGCTTTCTGCTAAATTAGTCATAACTGCAGCTAATTGCCCTTTCAAAGCTTCGTCTTTTGCAAGTACCCATGGCTGTGTTTCATCAATATACTTATTTGTGCGAGAAATAAACGCCCATAAGTCACCTAATACAACACTAAATTGCATTTTTTCCATACTTGTTTCATATTTTTCTACTGTTTCTTTCGCAAAATTGCGAAGCGTTTCATCAAATTCTGTAGATTCGCTTAAAGCAGTTGGAATTTTTCCATCAAAGTATTTGTTAATCATGGAAACTGTTCTATTTAATAGGTTACCTAAATCATTTGCTAAATCAAAGTTTGTTCGTTCCACAAATGACTCTGGAGAAAAAACACCATCTTGTCCAAAGGGAAGTTCTCGCAATAAGAAGTAGCGTGTTGCATCTAAACCATAACGTTCTACTAACATTTCTGGATAAACAACATTCCCTTTCGATTTGGACATTTTACCGTCTTTCATCATAATAAATCCATGAGCAAACACTTTTTTGGGAAGTGGTAAATCTAAAGCCATTAAAAAAATTGGCCAATAAATGGTATGGAAACGTACAATGTCCTTTCCTACAACATGTACATCTGCTGGCCAATATTTTTGGAACAATGAATCGTCCTCAGACATATATCCTAGTGAAGTAATATAGTTTGTTAATGCATCCACCCATACATAAATGACATGCTTCGGATCTCCCGGAACAGGAATTCCCCAGTCAAAAGAAGTTCGGGAAACAGATAAGTCCTCTAAGCCAGGTTTAATAAAATTATTGATCATTTCATTCTTTCTTGACTCTGGTTCAATAAACTCTACATTATCTTCATAGTAAGCCAATAACCGATCTGCATATTTCTTCATATTAAAGAAATAGGATTCCTCTTTCACTTTATGGACAGGTCGACCACAATCTGGACAATTCCCATCTACCAATTGTGTTTCTGTGAAAAAAGACTCACAAGGTGTACAATACCATCCTTCGTACTGCCCTTTATAAATATCTCCGTTATCTAAAAACTTTTGGAAAATCTTTTCGACAGCTTTCGTGTGACGTTCTTCCGTTGTTTGAATAAAATCATCGTACGAAATATCCATTAAGGCCCAAACTTTCTTAGCGGCCTCTGCAATTTCATTCACATATACTTGAGGCTCCATACCAGCTTCTTGGGCTTTTTCTTGAATTTTTTGCCCATGTTCGTCCATCCCAGTTAGAAAACGAACATCATAACCTCTAAGTCTTTTGTACCGTGCCATTGCATCAGATGCCACCGTTGTATATGCCGTACCAATATGGAACTTTCCACTTGGATAATAAATCGGTGTCGTTAAATAAAATGTTTTCTGTTGATCTTTCAATGTAAGGATGCCTCCAATGTTGATTCTACTTTCTCTTTATTCTATCGAAATGAAGAAATTGTTTCAATTAATTAATAAATATAGCCATTTGTCGAAAATTAGTATCTAATTTATGAATTGCATTTAAATAGTTAATATATCAAAATAATTCCTATTTCACTAAAAAGATAACGTTTTTTTATTATTACATAGGTTTTCATATCATTTTTTTATTAAAAATCATAATTTACTAGCAATTTAATTATTGACGGAAATGGTATTACTTGGTATGATAGTTTACATCAAAGAGATTTATGTCGAATCTTGACGAAAAAAATGCACTCGTGAGAGGGGAAAAATTAATAATGAAATCTACAGGTATTGTTCGTAAAGTTGATGAATTAGGACGCGTAGTTATTCCAATCGAACTTCGTCGTACATTAGGAATTGCTGAAAAAGATGCTCTTGAAATTTATGTAGATGATGACAAAATCATCTTGAAAAAATATATGCCAAACATGACTTGTGCTGTAACTGGTGAAGTGTCAGACGACAACCTTCGTCTAGTTGGAGGAAAATTAATTTTAAGCCCAGAGGGTGCAGAATTACTTATTAAAGAGATTCAAAGCAACTTAAAATAAGAAAAACAAACATCCGTATCCTTTAGGGCATACGGATGTTTACTTATTTAGTAGATTAATATTCATTTCACATGATATTCTTGATAAATTTCTCTCTTCGATAAACCTCTTTGAATCGCTACTTCCTTTATTGCCTCTTTTGAATTATATTGCTTTTCTTCTATTATATAGTTTACGTGTTCTTCAATACTCAAAGATTCCCACCAAGGAGACTCCGATTCATCTATATACTCTTCACTCGTACCCTCTAAAACAATGCAAAATTCCCCACGGATTTCAGATTGCTCAGTCCAAGCTACTGCTTCGTCTATAGTACCTCTTAAAAATTCCTCAAACTTTTTTGTCAGTTCTCTTGCAAGTACAATCTTACGATCCCCCCCCATCAATGCTTGTAGATCTTTTAAGGAATCCTTCAAGCGATGAGGAGATTCATATAATATAATGGATTCTTGTCTTTTTTGAATCTTTGTAATTTCTTCTTTTCGTTCTTTTTTATTTCTACTTAAAAACCCATAAAAGAAAAAGGGTTGGGTCGATAATCCTGAAGCAATCAATGCACTAAGAGCTGCATTTGCTCCTGGAACAGGAACGACCGCAATTCCTTCATCAACAGCTTTTGCTGCGATGTCTGCTCCGGGATCTGAAATACAAGGTAAGCCGGCATCACTCACCAAAGCAACACGCTTACCTTGTCGAAGTATATCCAATATTTTTTCTCCACCTACTTGTTGATTATGATCATGATAGCTCATAAGTGGTGTAGATATCTCAAAATAATTACATAGTTTTTTTGTATTTCGTGTATCTTCAGCGGCAATCATATCTACTTCTTTTAATATTCGAATGGCACGCATTGTCATATCTTCTAAATTTCCAATAGGTGTTGCAACTAAATACAAACAGCTACTTTGTTCGTGTTCGGTCGATTTTTGAGATTTCATCCTTTAATTGCCCTCCCATATATTGTACTTTTTGTGATCTTGTGAGTTGCTTAAATGCATATTCTGCTTTCATGGCTTCTTGTTTTGTTTCATACTGTTCATAGAAAATGCACGATACTGGGAGTTTTGCCCTCGTATATTTTGCTCCCTTCCCCTTATTATGTACGATTATTCTTTTTTCTAAATCATTCGTATATCCTGCGTAATAAGAGCCATCGCTGCATTCTAGCACGTAAAATGTATGTGCTTTTTCATTCTTTTCCATAAAGCATCTCTTTCACTTCTTCTGTGTACTCACCGTTCTCCCCATATACATATAAAGGAGGTAAGATTTTCAAATCTGGCTTACCATCCTTTATTCCTTCTATTAATAAGGTATTAGCTTCCTTACCTTCTTTCGGATATACAAAACGAATACGCTTTGGTTCTAAACGGTTGGCTCTCATGGAAGTCACAATGTCTAAAAGTCTTCCTGGCCGATGAACAAATGCTGCTTTTCCACCTTGTTTTAATAATTCACTTGCAGAACGCACCGCTTCATCCAATGTTAGATGTATCTCGTGCCTTGCTATAGCTAAATGTTCTTTAAGATTCTTTTCGCTTGCCTCATGTGCAGGGAAATACGGTGGGTTACAGGTTACTACATCATATTTTTCAAAACCTATTTGATTAGGAATACCTTTTACATCCGCCTTTATGATTGTAATTTGTTCCTCTAATTTATTATATTGAATGCTTCTTTTTGCCATATCCGCTAGCCGTTCTTGAAGTTCAATTCCAATTATCTCAGCATCCGTACGAGCACTTAAAAATAACGGTATTGCTCCATTTCCCGTACATAAGTCTACTATTTTTCCTCTTTTTATTGGTACATATGCAAATCTGGAAAGCAGAACAGCATCTAAAGAAAAAGAAAAAACAGAGGGACTTTGAATGATTCTTAACTCTTCCGCCAATAAATAATCGAGTCTTTCATCGTCCTTTAGCCATTGTTCCATTATTTTATTCCTCCAGCAAAACAAAAGACTGACACCCACTTGGGAGTGGCATCAGTCCATTGATTAGATGTTTTGTTTATTTAAAAATGACAAGCAAAATAGACAATCCTCTTCTTTTCTAGAGCTTCCGAAGTGAACATGACATACATGATAGCCTTCCTGGTAAAGTCGTGCTAAGTTGTCATAGCCCTCTCCAATATCCTTTTTGCTTAGTCGATCTTTTTCTTCTTGAGCTTTTTCAAGTAAAACTTCTCTTTCGTGCATTTCATCAAGTCTTTGTCTTAAATGACTATTCTCTTGCTGCAGCGCTTGACGTTCTTCTACCATTATCGCTACAAATTCTTTTAAAGCGCGAAATTGCAGCTGCGTGGACTCTAATTGTTTTTCAAATTCTGTAATTGTATCAAAAAAATTTCGGTCCATCACACATTCACCTCATTGCCCCGTCCATTGTACCGGATTTTCCGCATGGTTTATTATTTCTTCTAACGTGTAATCTAATACTCTTAGTGGATCATGTAATTCTATACGTAGTATTCTTTCTAATATATTCATGCTAACTACTTTTCCTAATCCATCTGGTGTTTCTACTTTATCACCAATATCCGGCATTTGCTCTCTTGCTGTCTCATATTCATCGTTTTCATATTTTAAACAACACATGAGTCGACCACAAAGTCCAGAAATCTTAGAAGGATTCAGAGATAAGTTTTGATCTTTCGCCATTTTGATAGAAACTGGTTCAAAATCACCTAAAAATGTTGAGCAACAAAGCATACGACCACATGGACCAATGCCACCTAACATTTTTGCCTCGTCCCGTACACCAATTTGTCTTAATTCGATACGAGTTCTAAAAACAGAAGCCAAGTCTTTTACTAAATCGCGAAAATCAACTCTGCCTTCTGCAGTAAAGTAAAAAATAATCTTGTTTCTGTCAAAAGTATATTCAACATCCACAAGTTTCATTTCTAATTCTCTTTCCAAAATCTTTTCTGTCCCTAATGCTAGAGCCTGAGCAGATTCTACTCTATTTTCTTCTACTTGAATTCGATCTTTTTCATTCGAAGGTCTAACTACTTGCTTTAATGGAAGCACAACATCGTGCTCACCTACCTGCTTGATTGGTACAACAACTTTGCCATACTCTACTCCTCTAGCAGTTTCTACGATGACATAGTCATCTTTCTCTAAATGAAAATCCACTGGATCGAAATAATATATTTTACCCGCCTTTTTAAAGCGGACACCTACAACATTATACAAAAGTATTTCCCTCCTGCAAGTTTAGCATTAATTGCTCCATCATCAATGTCCGGTTCATATTTTTATGCAAATTTTGTTTTGCATGCAAGATTGTTTCTAATTGTTGGGAGAGTTGTTCATATGTTGAATGAAGTGCAACTTGCTTCCAATAATGGCTCATGTCCGGATAAGTGCATTCTGCGATGGGACTTGCTTTTATTGCTACTATATCACGATAGGCGAACAGTAGTAAATCTAATGCTTGTTCTGCTTGCTCTTTTTCTTTAAGAAGTGGACCAAAATCCTCTTGAATACACATTAGTGCATCTTGAACACTTTTACCACTTGCTTCAACCAATTTTAACACTGATTTCCTAGCAAGTCCAAACTGCTCGTCTTTTGCTAATTCTATTGCTTCATCTACTAAGTTTGTCATTCTGCAAACTGTAGAAGCCATGGAATCTGTAATACCTTCCTCTACTAGCTTCTGTTTTAAGATAGATTGCGGTATGGAAGCTAAGCTGATTTGTTGGCATCTAGATCGAATTGTTGGAATAAGTGCATGGACTTTATCTGTTAGAAGAATTGCCGTAATCTCACTTTGTGGCTCCTCTAAAAATTTTAACAAAGTATTTGCTGCACTTGAATTTAATTGATCTGCTTGGTGAATGACATATATTTTACGTCCCGTTTCAATAGCAGTCTTACTCATCTCATGTATTAACTCATCAATCTGACCTCTTTTAATAAATTGGCCATCTGGTTCTATATGCATAAAATTTAAATGATTATACGATTTTAGTCTTTTACATGATCTACATGTTTCACATGGAACATTTTCTATCGGATTTTCACATAAAACGAGTTGAACAAAAAATTGCATTACTTTTGTTTTTCCAGTTCCTTTGGCTCCATCAATTATATAAGCATGTCCTATTCGATTTTTCGTCACAATAGATTTTATCTGCTTAATAGCGAAAGGTTGCAATTTTTCTATTCCTTCTATCGACCAGTCTTCCATGTCCATCATCCTCTCTGGTCAAATAATCTTGAAAAAATCCCGTGTCTCGCGTACTGCGAAAACACGGGAAATCTACGTGTATAGATTAATAAGTAGACCCTTTATCTCTCCAATTTTGTCTAATAAATCAATGGAGCTTTTCTCTTGGTTAAGAATCTCTTCTGCTAACTCTACTAATTTTTCGTCAATTGTCTCAACAATTTTCAATTTTCTACCTTCACCAAAACGATTCCATGTATGCGATTGTTTTAATCCCATACCAAAATCCACGGCTTCATGTAAAAATTTTCGTATTAGCATTTTAAATTTTGCCATGTCACGTAAATTTCTTGAACGTGCTAGACGATCACCCGCTGTTGAAATGTCCCCTAATAACCTAGTCAGTGTCTCGGTCTGCATTCTTTGATCATGCTTTACTACCATTTGTCCAAATTTTGCAGACTGTGTATTGTTTAGAGTAGTGTCTTTTCGGATTTTATCCATTCCTACTCGTAAGTCTTGATTAATTTTCAATCTTTTCTACCCCTTCCCTCATTATCAAAAATGATGGAATTGTTCAATCGGTAGAACAAATACCGTAGCTCCTCCAACTTCCACTTCTACGGGATATGGAATATACGAATCTGCATTTCCTCCCATTGGAGATACAGGTGCAACCATTTGTTCACGTGCTCTACAATTGTCTCTTATTAACTCTAATGCTGAAGATACTAACGAGTCCTCGGTACCGATTAAAAATGTAGTATTTCCAGATCGTAGAAACCCACCCGTACTCGCAAGTTTTGTTGCTCTAAACTTCGCTTTTGTTAAAGCATTAGACAATCGGTTACTATCCTGACCCTGCACAACCGCTACTATCAATTTCATCGATACTCACTCCTATTATTTTTTTTCTATTATAACATGAATTATCTAATAACTTCTAATTCCCTTTTTTATAACTTTATACACTTCATTTAATACTTCTTCTAAAGTTCGTGATGCATCCACTAGTTGAATCCGTTCTGGGTATTGATCTACAAGTGATAGATATCCCTCTCTTACCTTTTCATGAAAAGCTAAACTCTCTACATCTAAACGGTTTTTTTCTCGGTCATCATGCGCATTGATCCTTGCTAGTCCAACACTTGGCTCAATATCAAAAAGAATTGTTTTATCTGGCATTGTTGAACCAATTGCAAACTTATTAATCGCTAGTATTTCTTCAACACCAATCCCTCTTGCATAACCTTGATATGCAAGCGAACTATCAATAAAGCGATCACATATAACGATTTTTCCTTCCTCTAGGGCAGGTTGTACTTTTTCTATTAAATGCTGTCTTCTAGCTGCAGCATATAATAAAGCTTCTGTACGGCTATCCATCATTGTATGCTTATTATCTAAAATTATGTTTCTAATTTTTTCAGAAATCATTATCCCACCAGGCTCTCTAGTCATAACAACATCGTAGCCTTCTTCTATTAATTTATTGCCTAGTAAATTCATGATGGTGGTTTTCCCAGCACCTTCAGGACCTTCACTAGAAATAAAATACCCTTTTTTCTTCACAATTACTCCTCCACTACATATATTAACTTTTCATCTAGTCGATGTTGACCTTGAAATAACGCACCTTTATTCATCCATTCCTCTAAATCAGTCAACATTGTTATCGTTATTTTCTCTCCAGGCACCATTAATGGAATACCAGGTGGATAAGGAATTATACTTGCTTTAGATATCCTTCCTGTAGCTCGTACATATGGAATCCATTCGCCTTGTTTTTCATTTAATAAACCAATATTCATATGCAATGTGGAAATAGATTTTTGCTTTTCAAATTGATTGATCGTCGGACTGTTTGGGACTTCTTTTCTTAATTCATCTACTGCATGCTTTATTCTTCTTCTAATTTCAGCAAAAGGATATTCATGCTCCACTTTTAGTAGTGGTAATATCATTAATACTTGATAGCTATCCGCTAACTCAACATAAATATTCTGCTGCTCCAATACTTTCTGTAGTTGAAAACCCGAATACTTATCTACTCTAATTAATAACTTTAGCGGGTCGTCTACTTGTACTATTTCCAAATGGGTGAGTGCTTCTAAAGCCTCTATAAATAACTTTCTTTTATACATAAACTGTTTAAAATCTATCTCATTGTATCTTTCTACATAACTCCTAGCATCATCTAGAGAAGCCAACAAAAGATAGGATGGACTGCTAGATTGTAGCATCCTCAAATAATTATTTATTTTTTTTGCATCAATGAAGGCAGAATTAACATGTAAAAAGGAACCCATTGTGAACGCAGGTAATGTTTTATGTGCGGATTGAACGACTACGTCAGCTCCACATTCTAGTGCAGATTTCGGAAATCCTCTATTTACATGAAAATGAGCGCCATGAGCTTCATCCACAAGTACTGGAATATTACTTGCATGACATAGCTTTATAATGCTTTCTATTTCAGAAGAAGCAACGCCATAGTAGTTGGGGTATGTAAGTACAACAGCCTTAGCAAAAGGATATGCCTCCAGTGCTTTATGTATAACTTCCATAGAAACATAGGACGCAGTATTGGTTTTTTCATCCCATTCAGGAGTAACAAATATAGGTTCTGCCCCTACTAATTCAATTGCATGGAAAATTGATTTATGTGCATTTCTTTGAACAATAATTTGCTCGCCGAACTGACAAATAGCATAAATCATCGCAAGATTTCCTACAGTTGTCCCATTTACTAAGAAAAAGCTATTCTGAGTTCCATATGCCAAAGCTAAAAGATTCTCAGCCTCTTTTATTGCTCCTTCAGGGTGATGGTAATCATCTAACCCAGTAAGCTCTGTAAAGTCATACTGCATACTCTCTTTCAGTGCCCCGGGCAAGTTAGATAGTAATCCATTTTTATGTCCAGGCACATGAAAGGATACATTTTTTTGTTTATGAAATTTTTCCATTGCTTCAACTAATGGACGTTTCTCTTGCATTCGTTATTACCCCACTGTTTCGATCATATTTCCTTCCTCTATTATACATGAACAAACGAGAAGACGGTTTTAAATTCACTTCTGTAACGAACATGTTGTATAAGAGATGACCATTATACTATAGGATATAAATATTCGAGTTTAGTATTAGACTATATAGTAATCCAATACCTTAATAAAATTTCCATTAAAGGTCAGTAAGAGACTAATTTTATTGAAACCGAGACTATTTTGAACAATACCGAAACTAAATTCTTAAATTCGAGACCAATTCTTGTGAAATCGAGACCAATCATCACTTTTAATAAAAAAAGTAGCCACAAATTACTCGTGGATAGATTCTTCGTAAGTAATTTCAGTAATATTATGGATAAGGGAGACTAGTTTTTCTGTTAGAGCAACCAAATGAGTCGTATAAGCGACTAAGGTGAATTTAAAAGCAATCAATTAGATAATGAAAGCGACCATTTCTCACTATATAGAGTTCACTTTCTCTGAGATGACATATTTTTTCTTCTGTCCTACGTTATGAGACTCTCTTCCTTGCAAGTATATCTACAATTCTTTGCCTTTGGCCTTTTCTTTCCGCACAAAAAAAGCCATCACCGATTACTCGGTGACGACTTTTCAATTGCCCAGCGACGTCCTACTCTCACAGGGGGAGACCCCCAACTACCATCGGCGCTGAAGAGCTTAACTTCCGTGTTCGGTATGGGAACGGGTGTGACCT
>NZ_JAQMHQ010000014.1:0-63986 GCF_042055255.1 Psychrobacillus sp. PGGUH221 | reverse complement strand
TCCCCTCCTTTAAACACTTTAACTACTATGAATAATACCTTTATATATTAAATAGTCAAAGCACTGAAATTAAAAAAACCTAAACTTAGAGTACTTAGAGTACTCTAGTTTAGGTTACTATGTTTAAACAATTAAACGATGGATGATTATGTGAAATTATGATACTTGCGGCATTGTTGAAAATTGCTGATTTAAAGACTTCCCTTGGATGTACGATTCTTGAGTTTAGTGAACCTACATGACAACGATGGATGGCTACAACATCATTTTTGGTGTTTAAACATAATACAAGTAATACCTCTCTATCTTCGCTACCTATTAAATCTACTGCTAGCATTCCACAATCTTGAGGGCTACGGACTTTATACACTTCTGTAGCCTCATGATTTTCACGAACCTCTTGTTTGATAAAAACGATTTCAAAGATTGGATTGAATTTTGCCATTTATACTTCCTCCTATGTTTTTTGATTTTGTGAGCCGCAATCGAAGGCGGAAGGCGGAATTTTTTCCGATTTCTTGGCATGCCATGTAAACATGTGCAGCAATAAAAATGACAAGGAATTGCACAGCAATAGCTTAAGTTTATTTTGTAGGAGTAACCGTTAAGCAAAAAAATTTAACGGTCCTTGCGTTTTTAGGTGAAACTTAGATAGCAGTGTGGTAGGCAAAATCTGCCGCACTCATTGTTTTAGTTGCAAACGCACAATGTTGAATGAATCGCCCTCGGCATTTTCGTATGGGGGAGAAATCGAAAAAATGCACTAATAAAAAGAATGCTGTTTTTAGCGTTCTTTCTTTTTCGAAACTTACTGATCTATGTACTGATATTGACGCATTTTTGGGTCCTGATTTTTATTCTTAATTTGCTGATTTAGAAAGAATTAACTGCTCTATATAACCATATATACATATATGAGTATATTCGTATATGCATATACTTCAATCTATAATTTTACATAATAAAGTGATCTATATAAAAATATGAGGAAAAATGTTTTAGTTAATGATATACTCATATACGATAGATAAAAACATTATATACCATATTTCAATATTCGAAATTTAGGAGGATTATACGTGCCAAAACAAGAAAGAGCTGTCGTTGTAACATTTGGAAACTTTAAAGGCGGTACAGGAAAAACTACTAATAGTACGATGATCGCATATGCACTCTCTGATATGGGATATCGGGTTCTTTTAAGTGACCAAGATCCCCAAGCTAATGCTACAAGTTTGTTTTTGAAAACCAAATCAGAGATAACAGATGAAATTGTTAGTTTTAATAAAACATTAATGACCGCTATTCAAGAGGAAAATCTTGAAGAAATTATTACTGAGATAAAAGATAACTTATTTTTACTTCCTAGTTTCAGTGATTTCGCACTTTATCCTAGGTTTCTTGAAAAGAAATTCCCTAACGAGGTAGATCGGGTTCGATATTTTTCAACTCTCATCGAGCCAATAAAAAAGGATTTTGATTTTATTTTCATAGATGTTCCACCTACAATTTCTATTACTACGGATTCCGCTTTATATGCTTCTGATTTTGTAGTAGTTGTACTTCAGACCCAGGAACGAAGTTTACAAGGTGCTGAGGTCTTCACAAGATATCTTCAATCATTAATCGATGATTATGGTGCAAATTTAGATATTATAGGAATTTTACCGGTTCTATTAAAAAATGGTGCAGCTGTAGACATAGCAACACTAGAAAATGCTAAAGAAATATTTGGTGAAGATAATCTTTTCAAAAATGTAGTTAAAAATATGGAAAGATTAAAACGTTTTGATATAACTGGAATTACAAATGATGATATGCATGATAATAAAGTACATAAAAGCTATCAGACGATTGCTAACGAATTTTTAACACGGCTGAATAAAGAACTTGAAAGTGTAGGTGTTGATAGATGAGTAACCTATTAAATAATAATTCAAAGAAAAAATTATTAAACCGTGGACCTCAAATTACACCAACAACAGAATTTAAGTTAGATGAAGTTACACCAACTTCAACTATAACTAAGGTAAATGAAAATACTAATAAGATAATTAAAAGCGATAAAAAAATTACAAGTGTACGTGTGAGGAAATCAACGCAAAAACAATTGAATGCTCTTGTTAATCTAAACAAAGCTGATAGTGTGGATCAACTTATTGAAATAATGCTAGATGAATATAAATCTAATAACTTGCTAAAGGAAGAAAAAAAGCAATTTGATCTAATTATGGATTTGTTGAATTCAAAAGATATGTAAGTTACCTATTGAAATATGTATTCCTGATATTCTACTAAGTTTTAGAGAATATCAGGTTTTTTATTAATTTTATTTTCGCTAAAATATTGCATATGCACATATGCGTATATGAATATGCGCATATATCTACATACACATATATACGCATACGCATATATGTGTATGTAGATATACATATATACGAGTATATTCATATATACATATACTCGTATACGTATATATGAATATATGGAATATTTTCTTTTCAAATAATCCTTTATTTTTAACGTTTCTAATACACATATACACATACGCATATATACATATGTGTATATATGCGTATGTGTATATACGTGTATTTATGTATTTTCATATATGTGCATATTCGTATGCTCATATATGCATATATACATATATTCATATGCGAGTATATGTATATATGAGTATACGTGTTTTTAAAAGTGTTAAAAATGTTATTGTATCAATGTTTTTCTATGCTTATACTTATGATAATAGTTTATAAAACTGTTCTTTTATATGAATTATTAATAAGAAAAAGCAAAGAAAAAAAGCCACTCCCTAAAGTCTTTGGCCGGACACCGGGAAATAGCTTTTCGCATTTATATAACAAAATTCAAAGAATTGAACTTTGTATTTCTAGTTAATTATATCACGACACTCAATTAGTGTCACTCTAAACATACGTTATAATTGCAGCTAATACATACTTTGAATAGTTAATATATGAATTTCGTAAAAGCAACTAAAGCTGTTTTTAAGCAGCCTCCTGGAGTGGCAACTTCAATCAAGGAGGAAGTAATATGATAGCATTGGAAAATTTAAACTTACCACATACATATTCTATATCTACAGCTAAACTGAGCAAAGTTAAACTTGCTCAGTTTGGTCGCGGAGATTTACCAGTGAATGCTTCTACTTTAGATCTTCTAGTATATATAACTCCATTTGTAGATCTTGATGGAATGGTTAGACTTCCTATTGAAGACCTAAGATATGGTTTACAGATGAGGGAAGATACATTTCGCTTTGCAATAAGTGAAGCCGTTCGATTTGGATACCTTAAATGGTCGGGAACTACACTTTATTCTCATTTTCACCTATTTACAAATGGATTTTCCTCGAAAGGTACCTATGAGTACGTTCCTAATCTACCTATCCTTACAGATGCGCTTGTTCGTAACCTATCATTAAAAGCAAAAAGATTATTTTACTATTTTTTAACTGCAAAGATGCCCGGTACTCCTCATAGCGTAATAATGGAAAACTTATATCGAAATAAACTACATACATCTAATACTGGCGTAAACTATTTTGGTACGTTTCGTGAAGCTGCCGATGCAGTTATAAAGTTGATCGATTCTGGTCTCATCAATGCAGAAATTACTGGTTCTAATGAACAAAGTATACTTTTAACGAAAGAAACAATCTCTGTTAGAGAAGATTTCTATCGTTTTTTCAACGTGCCTTTAGATAATACTAACCAAGAAACCTTTACTCGTAAGTTACGCACTAGTAAAGAAAGAATGAAACGCCGCGTGTTAAAAGTAACTATACCTAAATCATTAGTTCAAAAATCACATCCAGTAAAAGCATCAGAAACAGAACTAAACCTTCTACTTAATAAACATCACATTCCTGCAGATGAAGTAAAAGGATTAACTAAAAATATTTTTATTTCCTATAAAAACAACCTTTATTCAAGATTAGGTACCCTTGGTCTGACGATTTATCGAAAGGCTCTTTCAGCATACCTAGAATCACAACAAGAAGTATTCTTATTCAATGATGAAAAAGAGAAGGCAGCAAATTATTTCATGGATTTTTATGTGTTGCCTGAAATTCAAAAAATTATTGTTGGTCTTGCAGATGTACGAAACCGACTAACAAGAGATTCCTCATACAAAGAATTGATGAGTAGCAAAATAGAACTCCTATGTAATGGTTATAAAGTGCAAATGCAAAAGGAACCGATGCTAATTGATTATTTTGTTTCCTATTCTTCTAAACAGCAACAATTACTATTGGATGATCATTTAAATAAAATGGGAATTGATTATATGCTTTGGACGCAATATTCTTCTGGCTGGAGAACCCTTATGGAGAATAATCAAACATTTATTAAGGAATCTTATATACAGGCAGATCTTGACGTTAATGAACTATCAATCAAAGAATTCCATAAAAAACTAGTCGAATTTGCGGAACAAGGTATTTTAATTCAAAAAGAAAAATATAACCTACAATTAAACTTACTCTGGGAACAGTATGGGATTAAGGTTCCAATCCATACGGTGATAACGAATGTATCAAAAACAAACCCCGTCCCTTTTTATAATTGGTTAGAGATCAAAGATTAATATTTTCGTAAAATAATAGTACACACCAAATTAACCGTCATTCTCAAAACAGCAATGAAGGACGGTTTTTTGTCATGTCTAAATTTCTTTCTTGGCTTTTAGAATTTTTAATTATTATGTATATTAAGAAGTTTAGTGAATTATCGTCAATTTTAATTTCCATAAAATTACACAATATAAAAGTTATCTAAACAATAAACTAGCTAAATTAACTTGTTAGCATTTATTAAGACATTAGAAAAGAATAAGAAAATAACAGCGACTATAAATCCACTGGTACTACTGGAATTAGGAGTGATTATATTTATACCCCTTATTCCTAATGTTATTTGTTATTTAGTATTAAATCTTATTTGATATGTAAAATACATATTAATATATCAGTATATGTAATCGAGTTAACATTTATTAATTTCTTTTCACACAAAACTGCGAATTTTTTGCATAAAAAAAGGTATCCATCGATGAACTGATGGATACCTTTTCTTTTGCTGTTTGTGATGATTTATATGTTTCAAATTTATCAAATAGTAAATCTAGTTGCTATGATTTAAAGTCAAGAACAATATAAGGAACTTTTCAAATTAATCAATAATGCAGAAATAGGTGGATGGACACTTTATCCTATCAAAGATCATAGAAATCCAAAAAAGACTTGTGATGTTTTTTTAGGCAAAATACTGAAGTCATAGAAGAAGATATCTCGAAAGACCTTATTGCAATCGGTGATGATGGTTCAGGAGATAAATTATGTTTTAAAGTAAATAACGGAATAATGGAAAATGAGATTTGTATTTGGTATCACGAAGATGTAGAACTTGAAGAATATGCCCCTAATTTGAAAGAGTTTATTATGTTAATTTCAGAAGAAGAGACCGAGGATGACTTTGAGGACGAATAAACCTTATTCAACTACGGGTGCTTTAGTTAAACAAGTAAAGTCAACATTTTGTTGGCATATTTGTTTCACTTTCAGAACCTATTGCGTCGTAAAACTCCACATAAGCTAACGTTATTTTTATCTCTTTTCCGTGGGTCTGCAACCGTGTCTTGACAAATTATTTGCTAAGACACGGCTGCAACTTTATGTGTTACTCTTTAAATAATCAAAATATTTTGGAGGGGATGAATAAATGAAGATTACCATGGAAATGAGTAAAGGTGCTTATGAAATAGCAAAAAAAGTATATTCAGGACAAGTGAGTAGAAGTGAAGGGAAAATTAAAATTCATAGGGCTACGGGTATGACGGAAGGTTCTGCACAAGCTTTTATTACCATATTTCTGGCTATGATGAATGGAGAAGAATATAAAAGAGCGTTCAACAATGATACAAATAAATACTTAATTGAAAGTATTAGACAAGAATTTGGTGAAGATTTCTTTATAAATGCTTTAGATGCCGTACAGAAGCACATAGATTATTACTCTACCTTAGGAAAAGGTAATTTATCAGGGCTTCAAAAAATTGTGAATCATATGAGATCTGCGTAGTAGAAACCAACTGTTCAATGGTTGTGAAGAAGAGAGCAAGGAGAATGAAATGGTCATGAAAGGCATTGTGGCGTATCTTTACCATAAGGTGGGACTGCTTTTACTCGGTCAAAAACGGTCGGAGGTCACAAAGAATAGAAAAAATGAGTAATAAGATAATGGAAATTTGAAAATGGGCTTTACTCTTGGTATAATGAGCCTAAGAAGTCATATATTAAAAAAGACTGTACGGTGTGCAACCACCGAACAGCCTTGTAATAAAATAGCATCGCTTCAAAGGCGATAGCGCATTAGGTGAGTAAACCGTCCCATGCTTGAGGCTCAGGGGCGGTTTACTTTTTTTGTGAAAAAGTATATGACAAAGCAAGAATTGTAACGATTAGTGTACTAAAACTAATCATCATAGTAATTGCTTGAAAAACTGTCATTAGCATCATCTCCTTTCCCTTCTAAAGCAGTAAGAACCACTTTAGGAAGTAATGGAAAAAAAGATGCACCAACCACCCTTGAAATCCTATTTTATTACTCTTTAATTATACCATACAGACGTTCTAAACAAGAGCCAACTAAGTGTTTAATTTCTCCATTCATATCTAGCTAGTATGCAGTTGTTTAATCTCACCAAAGTTTTTATCCTCATCATCTCTTTCAAAAAAATGGAGTATTTGCTCTTGAATTTCTTTTCTTCGTTTGTTCCTATTCTTTTCTTTTTCCTCATAGTGTAGCTCGTTAATCTTCTCTAAAAAATTTGAAATACTCACAATTACTGTTAAATAGTGAAGGAGGGATTAGTTCACTTATGAGTGGAATGGCATGTATGAAGCTCTCTTCCTATATGAGTGGACACATACATCATAAATTATTTAGAAAAAAACTAGAGTTATTGGTATGAGTGGGGACATAGGTGTATTCACTAGAAGAACAACGGGATCGTATAGATTTACAGGTATAAGTAATATGTTCATTTCCTAATTATTTTTTGAGTATTTTCATATAAAACAATATAAGATTTATAGAAACATAACTCAAAAAATGATATACTCAAATTAATTAAATTTAAGCAAACAGGAATACCCTGCTAAAAAACGAGATACTAATGCTCGTTCTTTTTAGCGGGGTTTTTTTAATGCAAAAGGAGAGGGAAATTATAAAAAAAACAGAAACTCTTTATCAGGTGGGAAAGGAGAATAGTATTGTACTAAAAGACTCTGAAATATCATTATTAGAGCAATTAATGATCCATCGAATAATGCATTCAAAATCAATACATTTATTTCTGAGCCAACTAGCTGGAAAAAAATTAAATAGTAACGCAATAAGTAATCGTCTTAGACGCTTAGTAGAAGCAAAAATATTAGAACGTGTGACATTAAATATTAGTGTAACGAGAGCTCATGTTCCTAGGTACTACTACAAATTAGGTTTAAGAGCATATCGTTGTCTTGTATCGTTAAAGCGCATAGAGAACACAAAGGAGAATTTTAATATCTTTAAAGTCTCAAGAAAAAGTGAAGTCCCTAGATTACATACAGATGCCATGTCAATTTTAGCAAATCAAATTTATCTGCATAGTATCTCAAAATCGTATGTTAATTTCACTCATATGAGAGGGGTGGAAGGAGTAATTGTTACATCAGAGGGTCAAGAATTAGGAATAAGAGGTTTGAATTATGCTATTCCAGACTGGATTTTTTTACAAGAAAAGCATTTTATTTTTGTTGAGCTCGACACAGGTAGTCAAGAACAGAAAATGATTAGAGAAAAAATTGATAACTATGAAAGTCTTAATAAAATTTTCTTAGAAAAGAATGGTTACACCATGTCTCTTGTATTTGCAGTTTTAGATAACAGTATCGATGTAGTACAAAAAAATAAAAAACAGAACCGTTCCAAGCGTGTCGCCTCTTTAAAACAAAACCTTAGTTCAATCTGCTTTTCAATTTTTGCTGTATCTGCAAAACGTGCTTCTTATCTAATTCTAAAGATATTAACTAATTTGAAAATAGATAAATACGAACTTACATGTCATTGGCTAAACATGGCAGAAACAGTCATAAGTTCAAAGAAAAATTTACTGGTAGAACAAATTCATGACCCAGAAGAGTTGCCACAAGAACTTCTAGAAGTACAAAATGATGTTCTAGACCTTCCATTGTTAAAATTAACTCTTAATCAAAGGTCACAATACCTTCTTCCGATTTTTGTTTTAGAAGGAAATGTAGAAAGTTATAAATCAATTAAATTTGTATATCAAGCAATTTCTGATATTAATACAAAGGTAAAAACATCAGAAATAATTCTGGTGCTAGTGTATGTAAATTCCATGGAGTCAATAGAGGACATTCTTGGAATTGATATATCCTTCAAAGTATATAAGACCGATTTAATTACATGGCAACAAACCAATAACTTACCCAGGATGTTAAAAGTGACAGGTCCTTTTACACAAGAATGATTAACGGAGGTACGACATGAAATATTCTAAAAACGTAGATAAATACCGCATTCAAATATCCGCCAGAAAATATATAGAAGTTAAGCATGAAGAATTGCTACTTTTACGCCAAATACTTTTACATGAGACAATCAATAGTTTTATTTTACATGATTTATTTAAAAGTCTTGTTAACTCGTCTTTCAGCAGTACGACAATTAGTAATCGAATAAGAAAATTTGTGGAATACGATATTTTGGTCCGTATAGAAGAATCTTTTACAATGAATCATTTTATACAAACAAAGTACTACTATAAGCTTGGAGAGAATGGATATCAATTATTAACGGAGTTCTTCTTTCTAGACCCCTATTCTCTACATTCACTTGAAGAAGATGGTCAAACACAGTATGTACCTACTAATAAGGAAATTGCCTTATCTACACTGGCAAATGATATTTATTTAAATAGCATCCGAAGTGATTATAATTTTCAATATGCTAAATTCAAGGATCATTGGTTATCTATTTCGTCTAATACAATAGGTAATAAAATATTCTCAAATGCATGGGTATTTGAAAGTGAAACCCAACTTATTGTGCTAATTCTAAACGCCACTATTCATGGTCCTTCTCACATGATTGGTATATTTAATAATATCCTTAATTCATTTGCGCGTGAATTAGCTCAAGAAGAAAAACACTGTATAGTTATCTTTTCAGTTACTGATCAATTTAGAAACATATATACAAATATAAAAACAACGAATACTCGAGATATAATTTATACACTTAAAGCATGGATGCCATATTTTACACAGTGGCATCCAAATTTAGAAGTCTATGTATTAGCATTTGACCGCGTTAAAGAGAGAATCGAATCTTTACTAAGATTTGTTGAAGAAGAAGCCGGATACAAGTATTTAATGCCTCGAAATTTTCAATATTACCTAGAGCAAAAAAAAGAGGAAGATTTTCTACAACGTTTTTTGCCGATTAACACATTTTCAGAAAAAAATAAGATCAGATTTCAAACTTTTCATTTTATAAAAAACCAAGAAGATACTCGCCATATTATCTCAATGGCAGCTCTTGAGGGTTCTGTTAAAACATATCAAACAATAGCTTCTCACGAAAGGCAACTTTTTAACAAAGGATACTCGTATGACCAGATGCCAACTCATTTAATCGTAATATACCCGGACCAGGGAAACCAAGACAACGATATTATTAATTCCCGTTATGGTCGAAATATATGGATTACTAATTTTCAATACATGAATATGCTTGCTAATGAACCTCTTAGAAATCTCAAGTTTAATCATTTGGTTGGACTGCAAAAGAGGAAGAACCTACTTTTTTATTTTTAATAATGAAAAGATGGGTTTAATAAAAAATATGGTGTAAAATAACCCCCGTTCATTAATAAACGGGGGTTTAATATAAAGAATTACTCCCAATTTTGGGGGAATTCTTTCTTTCGGATCTAGTTTATTCCACTCTACTCTTGCTTCTTCTAATTTATAGCGTGAAGGGGGTGTAGAGGAAGTACTTCACAGAAGAAGTAGTGGCGTATAATGTAGATTAATACAAAAAACGTCAGTAATTAAAGAGTTCTTCTCTTTTTTTTTCTAACATTATAAAATCGTCTTTATCTATATAGTAACCATTATTAAATACATTCCCTGTGTGTGACCTTCTCTTAGATTCATACTCTTGTGAAATTAATGTATATGCATGATTTAAACTGTCAGCATCTTTATTTATACATGGTATGTAACTTTTACAAGGATCAAATTTCGCTTTCTTTTGATAACGTGCTGTTAGATATAGATCTTCTTTAAGAATTACATTCACAAAGTGCTTTTTTTTAATATTAATTAGATGAGCATCGTTGTTTTTATTATTTGAAAAGTAATTAGGATTCATTTCAAAAAAAAGTTCTTTTTCCTTCGTAAAAACCTTCTTTTTTTCCTTTTCCCTAAATTTTATTTTGTCCTCTACATCCTTAAGAAAAATTGAAGGTATTACTAAATCACCGTATGTAGGAACAGATAGTTTTGGAAGAGGTTGTCCATTATCCCTCATAATTTTTTCACCTTCTATTCTTACAGAAATAGTAATAGTACTTTCAAAACGATCCATTTTTACACTCCGATTCTATAATGTACTTGTTGGAATTATATTATTTGTATTTAAAGAATATTATACGAGTCAAGAAAATATGAAATGTAATAATTTTATTTCACACTAGGCTGTTATATTAAGCTGTTTTACATAGACAAAATTCTTTAATCTATTTCTCCAATAACATTAAAATACTTTATTTTGGTAAGAATGAGTATGGAAATTGATGAAAAGGAGAGGGAATATGAATCAAAGTAATTCTTTAGCTTTTGTTTACCCGAATGTAGCGAAGTATTGGGACTCCGGTAGAAATATTGTATCTCCATCCGAAGTTTCAAAAAGGAGTGCAAAATTCTATTGGTGGAAATGTCCAAAAGGATTTTTGGAACATAGTTTTGAAATGGCTGTAAATAATAGGATCAAAAAAGAAAAAATTTGTCCTTTTTGTTCAGGAAAACGTGTATGCAGTACAAATAGTTTAGCAGCAATAGCACCTGAGATTGCCGCACTTTGGCATCCAATAAAGAATGGTGAAACAACCCCAGCCATGGTTATGCGTACTTCTACGAAAAAGTATTGGTTTATTTTTAATAAACAACACGCATTTCATTCAAAACCAGCTGATTTAACAAAAGGGAAGTGCCCAGTTTGTAGTGGGATGCAGTTTTCAGAGGAAGTTAGTTTGGCGACGATGAAGCCTGAAATTGCTGCTCAGTGGCATCCTACAAAGAATAATGATCTTACAGATAATATTAACTACAATAATTCGAAAAAGGCTTGGTGGATTTACGTATCAATCCTTTTGCGGGATGTAAAAAATGTAAATCTGAAGTCCATACTTCATTAATAGAGCAAACATTATTTTATTACATTCGAATAGCATTTACAGATGCACAAAATCGCTATATTTACTCTTTTGAAGAGAAGAAAAAAATTGAGTTTGATATTTATATTCCTTCCATTAAGACAGCTATTGAGTATGATGGTTTTTTTCATAATCCCGAATCATCTATAAAGAATGATCAATTAAAAAATTCAATTTGCCAAGAACAATCGATACAGTTAATACGTATTCGTGAAACGAGACTTCCCGCTTTATCACCTGAAGCTAAGCATACAATTCCCTTCAAATACTCACCCAAATCGAAAGTTATCAATTCACTAGTTGAACAAGTTATAAGGGTTTTACAAACAATTCAACCAGTTTCGTTTGATTCTAGTATGATTCAGTTTGAGTCTGATCAAGTGAAAATCATGAATGCTTTTGTATATCGTCAAAAAGAAAATTCCCTCCTCAAGCTTTATCCAGAGTTGGCAAAGGAGTGGCATCAGACAAAAAATCAAAATTTACAACCAGATATGTTTATGCCTACATCACAGGTCTGGTGGCAATGCAAAGACAATCCGGCGCATGAATGGCCAGCGATCATTAGTAATCGGTCCCATCTAAAACATGGTTGCCCATATTGTGCAAATCAAATGGTTACGAAGGAAACGTCTTTTGCGTACCGGTATCCTGACTTAGTGAAGCTGTGGCATCCATTCAAAAATTTATCCCTTAGACCCGAAGAAGTTTTCCCAGGAACAAGTCAAAAAGTTTGGTGGGTTTGTTCAAATAAACATGAGCATGAAATGAGCGTTTCGAAAAAGGTAGCTAGACCTACAAGCTGTTCAGATTGCAATGGCAAGAAAGTAAATGAAGAAAATGCCTTCTCCATACTTCATCCAAATCTTTTAAAAGAATGGCATCCAACTCTAAATGATAAGGTATTACCGAATGAAGTAACGGCGGGATCCACGAAAATTGTCTGGTGGCAATGTAGTAAAAATCCAAAACATGAGTGGAAAGCAAGTGTCAATAAGAGAGTAAATGGTAGAAACTGTCCTTATTGTGCTAATAAGAAAGTGTTACCGGAAGAGAGTCTTGCGTCAAAACGTCCAGACTTAATGCGACAGTGGCATCTAACAAATTCAATTTCACCTGAGAAGTTAAGGGAAAAATCTAATAGGAAGGTTTGGTGGATTTGTATCGAGAATCCTGAGCATGAGTGGCAAGCAGTGATTAGCTCAAGGAGAAAAGCTACCTGTCCAGAATGTCAAAATAAGAAGGTAACAGCAAGGAATTGTTTGGCTACAACACACCCTTATCTTATAACAGCTTGGGATGTTAATAAAAATACGCTCTCACCTTATGAGGTGGTTGCGGGAAGTGGTAAGAAAATTTGGTTTCTCTGTGAGCAACAACATCCTACTTATGAAACTGTCTGGCAGTTTGTCAAGAGGGGTGGCTGTTCAATATGTCACAAAAGTAAAAAGAAACAAACATAAAAGAAAACTTTTAAGTTTGCTTCTGATTGTGAGTCCAGTACATTTTAGAATTAAGATTAGGTTCACATTACCCAAGAGGTACTTATTCGGATTAGTTTATCTATTATTTATTTTGAATAATGGCTGCTGCCGCTAATACACGAATATGAGCATCATTACTTTCTAAGGCATCCTTTAAGACGTTCCAAGCCTTTTCTATTACTAGAGCTTTCTCTGACGATTGAATCGTTGAATCGTGTTCACCAGCTAAAATTGTTTCGATTTCTGCCAGTTGGAAAGGATACTTAAACTTAGTTATCGTAGCACGATTTCTTAAATGTTCTTGTACTTTATCGTTTAGTGAGTTTTTTTCCACCATTGCTAACCACTTTACGTTGCGTTGGTGACACATACCATCATCATCATTGTCAAATTGTGCAATATATTTATAAGGTCCGACTTGTCCAAAATGAGTGTAATATCCTTGACCAATCATGACAAGGTCACCTTCTTCCATGGTATTCACAAAGGCATTTACCATGCCTTTATGATAGGCCATAGTTTGCCCATGATAATCTGGATAAGCCTTCTCTAAACGCTTTTCGATTTCCTCTGCTGATACATTTGTTAAATCGTCGATTCCTGGCCAACCAATTGCAATAAAGTTATCCTCTAAAAATAGAGGAAGCCTTTCAATGCCGTGAGGCTTACTTTTTAGTTGGAATAAGTTCATTTATATCGTCTCCTTAATTAGGCTATTTAATTTCAGATCATCAATATTATAACTTGAACCAGTCACAATACCGGGGGTTCGAACTGTTGCCCGAACAGCATCATTATACTGTGAAAGTAGTTCATCCGTTTCTAACCACTTTACACTTCGTTGATGACAGAAACCGTCATGTTGATTATCTAGTGCTGGAACATATTTATAGTCACTCACAATACCAATACTAACCTTTTTACCGTTTCGCACAAAAATGAGGTCCCCTTTTTTCATAGTATGGACAAAGCACCAAATCGCACCTAAAGCATTTCCTAATCGAGCACCGTCTAATTGGTAAATATCTTGAAGGCTCTGTTTGATTTCATTTTTTTGTTGTGTCCCTAGGTCACCAATATCAGGCCAGCCAATCCCGAGTACATCATCCTTAATAAATTCTTTATAACGATTAATCCCATGTGGTCTATACTTCATTTGATATACTTTAATCCTAAACACTCCTTAAGGTTCTTTATGAATATAAATATAAAACACAATTCAAATATTGTCAACCGTAAAATACCCTATGGAATCCATAGGGTGTAATATTATTATTGACATATATTTTATCTATGAAAACGATGATACTAGCTAGCACAGGAATTACCCAAGGTTTTGCAATAGGGGAAAAACAAGCAATAGGATTAGTGATTTATGTATTCCAAGAAGCATTTAAAATGGAAGCATAATTAAAAAAATATAAAACATTTCAAACTACTGAAGAAAAAATTGAAGAGTTTAAAAAAGCTTGTAAAAACATAACTAAACATGTGATATCTAATGTTTAAATAAGATAATAAGACATTTGATATATGATAGAATTGGCTTATATAGATTTGATAAATATAAGGGGATATGTTATGTCGTATCAATCGGAAGCTCAATTAGAAAAGAATATGTTTGACCAATTAATTCGCAAAGGTTATGAACGAGTCGTCCTGTCTGATTATGAGGCTCTTGTAGCGAATTTCCGGCAACAAGTGAATAAATTTAATAAAAGCAAGTTAGCGGAGATGCCTCTTTCAGATAATGAGTTCAATCGATTGATGACTCGTATTGATAAGAAAAGCATTTTTGATTCTGCCAAAATTTTACGAGATAAAGTTATACTGCAGAGAGATGATGGTTCAGAGGTCTATCTAGAACTGTTTAATACACGTGAGTGGTGTCAAAATCTATTTCAGGTAACAACTCAGACAACGGTGGAAGGAAAATATGTGAATCGGTACGATGTTACTTTACTGATCAATGGATTGCCAGTCGTTCAAATAGAATTAAAAAGGCGGGGGCTTGATTTTAAAGAAGCATTCAATCAAATCCAGCGATATCGAAAACATTCATATAAGGGATTGTATCGTTACTTACAAATTTTCGTGGTCAGCAATGGTGTAGATACGAAGTACTTCGCCAATAGCGATAGCGATATCTTATTTGGTTATACGTTTTTTTGGTCCGATGACAAGAATAGTCGTATTACGAATTTGAGTGACTTTACTGATTCTTTTTTAGAGAAATGCCATATCGCTAAAATGATTGCACGTTATATGGTGATAAACGAAAGTGATAGATTACTGATGGTTATGAGACCATATCAAGTGTATGCGGTAGAAGCACTAGTGAAACGTGCCTTAGAAACGAAAAATAACGGCTATATTTGGCATACAACCGGTTCTGGTAAAACCTTAACTTCGTTTAAAGCTAGCCAGATTTTAGCTAATGAGCCTCATATTAAGAAAGTGTTTTTCTTAGTAGATCGTAAAGATTTAGACAGTCAGACTATTGCCGAATTTGATAAATTTGAAAAAGGATCTGTAGATACCACAGATAAGACAGATAAATTGGTAGAACAAGTACAAGATATGACAAAGCCGCTTATCCTGACGACCATCCAAAAGATGGCTAATGCGGTGAAGAATCCAAAGTATGCTGCCATTATGGAACTGTATCAAGATGATCGTGTTATTTTCATTATCGATGAATGTCATCGGAGTCAGTTTGGGGAGATGCATACGGCTATTTCTCGTCACTTTAAAAATGCCCAGTATTTTGGATTTACTGGAACACCACGTTTCGAAGAAAATAAAAGCCAAGATGGTCGTGTTACAGCTGATTTATTTGAGAAGTGTCTACATACCTACTTAATTAAAGATGCCATTAATGATGGAAATGTGCTTGGTTTCTCTGTAGAGTACCATCGTACATTTGATTCGAAGTTAGATGAAGAAGACGACACACGGGTAGAAGCAATTAATACCGATGAAGTATGGTCCCATGAAGATCGAATGAAGCTAGTCCTAGAAAATATTTTGGAAAATCATGAGCGAAAATCCCGTAGCAAAGGGTATACTGGGATTTTTACGGTTCAAAGTATTCCTATGCTCATCAAATACTATGATCTTTTCAAAACCTATGATCATAATTTTAAAATAGCAGGAATCTTTACGTATGGTGCGAATGAAGAAAGCGAAGGACGAGATGAACATTCGAGAGATAGTTTAGAGCGAATGATGAAGGACTATAATGGGTTATTCAAAACCAATTATACGACGGATACATACGCAAGTTATTTTTCTGATGTTTCCAAACGAGTTAAATCAGCTCAAATTGATATTTTACTAGTTGTAAATATGTTTTTAACAGGCTTTGATAGTAAAACTTTAAATACCTTATATGTAGATAAAAACTTGAAGTACCATGACTTAATTCAAGCATATAGCCGTACCAATCGTGTAGAAAAAGCAACGAAACCGTATGGAAATATCGTTTGCTATCGCAGTCTAAAAAAGAAAACCGATGAAGCCGTTCGATTGTTCTCTCAAACCAATTCGGTAGATGATGTACTCATGAGAAGTTATAAGGAATACTTAAATGAATTTCATGACAGCTTGAAAAAAGTACGTGAAATGGCAGCGACTCCCCCTGCAGTGGATCAATTGCAAAGAGAAGAAGAGCAAAAAGCGTATATTGAAAGCTTCCGTGAACTAACAAAGGTACTGGTGAAACTCCAAACCTTCACTGAGTTTGCCTTCACGCCAGAAGAATTGAACATCACTAGACAAGACTATGAAGACTACAAAAGTAAATATTTAATGCTATATGAAAAGACCAAAAAAGATGTAGATAAAGTATCCATTTTACAAGACATTGATTTTGCACTAGAGCTCATGCATACAGACCGTATTGGTGTAAGTTACATCATGAATCTACTCAAAGACATTGATTTTAATGATGCAGAAGAAGTGAAGAAGAAAGTGAAGTTTATAGAAGATGAATTAGATCGTGCAGATAACGAAGAATTGCGTTTGAAAGTGGATCTAGTCAAAGGATTCTTACAACGTGTAGTCCCAACACTTACGAATGAAGACTCGATTGATGATACGTACAACACGTATGAAGAGGAAGAAAGAGAAAAAGAAATCGAATCTTTTTCAGAAGAAGTGGCATTAAAGAAAGATTTATTGAAAACCTATATTCAAGAATATGAGTATAGTAATATTATAAAACAGTCTGAGATCAGTGACTCTATAAAGGGCGGGCTTCTAAAAAAACGTAAATACTCCCAACGAATTGTTGACTTTATCTTAGAACACACCAAACGATTTGGATAACCAAAAGTGGTATATCATTCGATATACCACTTTTATTATTTTTAAAAATAGCATTTGACAGTGAAGGTTTATATGAGTTATTCTAACTATAGCTATTATTAAAAATAACAAAAAGGAGGTGTGTTGGTGCGACTTATAGATGTAGCAACGGTAACGCAGGGAGCCATTTTATCTCGTGTAGAAACAAGTCCTGAAGATAAAATGGCTCAGGTGGTAAACCTCTATACGATGAAAGAAATGAACGAAAGTCTTGGTATGGATTACCGTGGAGATAGTGAACGTGTGACATCCATTCCGATTGAAACGAATAAATTATCAAAATTAAAACTAGCATCAGAAAAAATGGTCGTAGTGAATTTAATTTCACAAAAAGCGGTAGCTATTCGTGCAGAACACTCCGGATTACTAATTCCTTCTAATTTCGTAGTTATTGAAGGAAAGGAACACTTTTCACCTCTGTACTTTGAATGGTATTTTAATGAACATCCATTCTGCCGAAAGCAATTGCTGATTGCACAACAAGGAACGAGTACTTCTCCATTATCCATTCAGATGCTGCGAGAACTAGAAATTGTAATGCCTCCAGTAGATAAACAGGAACTGATTGGAAAGATGTATAGGGGAATAAAAAGGAAACAGGCTTTACAGAAGGAACAGAAGCAATTAGAAGAACAATTTATGAATTACACCATTATAAATGCGATAGGAGATATACATAATGACAACAAGTGAAAAACAGCGTAAACAACAGGCAGACTTACATAAGAAGTTATGGGATATGGCAAATGACCTTCGAGGCCAAATGGAGGCCTATGAATTTAAAAACTATATTCTTAGTTTGATTTTCTATCGTTACCTGTCCGAAAAAACAGAAGATCGTGCGGATAAGCTTTTAGAAGAAGATAATGTATCATACGCAGAAGCGTGGAATGACCCTGAAATGAAAGAAGCATTGATCGATGAGCTACTACAACAAATTGGGTATGTAATCGAACCAGAATACCTTTTCTCCAACATGATCCAAGAAATTGAAAAAGGTGAACAAGGTATTTTCGATACGGAAATGTTACAACAAGCAATTAATAATGTAACGGAGTCAACTCTTGGTACAGAAAGCCAAGAAGATTTTCAAAACCTTTTTGATGATATGGACTTAGCATCATCTAAATTAGGCCGTGATGTAAAATCTCGCTCTAAGCTAATTTCGAAAATTATGGTAAGCGTAAATAGTATTCCATTCCTACATGATGATGTGGATATTGATGTACTTGGGGATGCTTATGAGTATTTAATTTCACAGTTTGCGGCAAATGCGGGGAAAAAAGCAGGGGAGTTCTATACACCACAACAAGTATCGAAAATCTTGGCGAAAATCGTGGCTTATGGAAAATCCGATTTAAAAAATGTGTATGACCCAACTTGCGGTTCAGGTTCGTTACTATTACGGGTTGCAAAAGAAACGAATGTACGTAAATTTTATGGACAAGAACTTACTTCAACAACATATAACTTGGCACGAATGAACATGTTGCTCCATGATGTGTCTTATCAAAACTTTGACATTCAAAATGCAGATACATTAGAAGAACCTCACCATCAAGATATGAAGTTTGAAGCTGTTGTAGCTAACCCGCCGTATAGTGCTAACTGGAGTGCAGAAGCGAAATTCTTGGATGATGAACGTTTCAGTGCTTACGGAAAACTTGCACCAAAATCCAAAGCTGATTTCGCTTTTGTTCAGCATATGATTCATCATTTAGATGATAACGGAACAATGGCTGTTGTACTGCCTCATGGGGTTCTATTTAGAGGGGCCGCAGAAGGGGTTATTCGTAAATACTTAATAGAAGACAAGAATTATTTGGATGCCGTGATTGGATTACCAGCGAATGTCTTCTTTGGTACATCGATTCCTACATGTATTTTAGTATTTAAGAAATGTAGAGAAGCCGGGGATAATGTCTTTTTTATTGATGCCTCTAATGAATTTGAAAAAGGTAAAAATCAAAATAATTTAACAGATGAAAACGTACAAAAGATTATAGAAACGTATGTAAGTCGAGAAGTGATTGATAAATACTCATATGCAGCATCATTAGATGAAATCAAAGAAAATGATTATAACTTAAATATTCCTCGCTACGTAGATACATTTGAAGAAGAAGAGGCAATTGATTTAGAAGTTGTTTCAAAACGATTAAAACAAATTGATGATGAGATGGCAGAGATTGATGTGGAATTAGCGAAGTATTTTAAAGAGTTGGGGGTATGAAGGGATGAATGCACCTAAGTTAAGATTCAATGAATACAATATTCCGTGGAAATCAGTTGTGTTAAGTGAAATAGCGGACGTTAGAGACGGTACGCACGATTCTCCAAGTTATTATTCAAATGGAAAAATGCTTATTACCTCCAAAAACCTTCAAGCAAATGGGAAGTTGGATTTGAGCAATGTTTCATTAATTAATGAAGACGACTTTAATCAAATAAATAAACGTTCCAAAGTTGATGTAGGAGACATCTTATTTGGTATGATAGGCACTATCGGCAATCCAGTTATGGTTTTTCAGGATAACTTCGCTATAAAGAATGTAGCCTTAATTAAAAACTCAAAAGGTTACAATTCTTTTTTAATTCACTATTTAAGAAGTGCTAGTATAGCTAAACAATTTCATTTGAGCCAAGCTGGAGGAACACAAAAGTTTATTGGTCTTGGAATTATAAGGGACTTAGAAATAAAAGTTCCTTTAGCAGGTGAACAAAAGAAAATAGGAGATTTCTTCTTTACTCTGGATAAAAAAATACAAAAACAACAAGAAAAAGTGGAGTTGTTGAAACAACAGAAAAAAGGACTTATGCAGAAGATTTTTAGTCAAGAATTGCGGTTTAAGAATGAGAATGGACAGGAATTTCCTAATTGGGTTGAACAGGCTTTAGGAAACATTGGAACCAATTACACTGGATTATCTGGAAAAACTAAAGATGATTTTGGATTTGGTGAGCATAGTTTTATCACATATACTAATGTCTTTAATAATTTGTATGCCAAATTAGAACAGATTGAAAAAGTAAATGTTAAGGATGAAGAAACTCAGTCCTATGTAGAAAAAAATGATATTCTTTTTACAACATCTTCTGAAACACCAAATGAAGTTGGAATGGCATCTATTTGGATACATGAGTCAAAAAATCTACACTTAAATAGTTTTTGTTTTGGATATAGAATAAATACAGAAGATATACATCCAGAATTTGTTGCTATCTCATTGAGAAGTGACTATATGAGGAAAAAGATTGTATTTCTAGCGCAGGGTTCTACTAGATACAATATTTCAAAAGCAAAGTTAATGGAGGCTACTATTAAAATTCCTACATTGAAGGAACAAAATAAAATAATAGCCTTTTATAAAAAACTAGATTCACAGGTGAAATTAGAAGAGGAAAGGCAAAAATTCCTTATCGCCCAAAAACAAGCTTTCATGCAGCAAATGTTTACCTAAATAAAATGAGTCATTCTCTAACTTTGGAATGGCTCATTTTTAACACTTTATATAGAAGTTATAAATAAAAGATGAATTTAAAAATACTAGCTGAACATGGGTACAATCTTGGCTTTGATTTTTTCATATCCTCCAATTGTTGTCCTTCTTTGAAATTTGCCGCTGACTCCTACGTAGCCAAATTTTTTGTAATAAACATATTTATCGCTCACTTTGTTTTTCTTTTATTCAAAAGTGTTCGTAAAAGTGTATGAAGAATAGTAAACGTTCATAAAATGTTTCAATAATTTTACGAACTGTTTTTTATAAAGAAAAATGTAGATTGCTTTTCGTGCGAAAAAAACACATATGTAACTAACGTACATAAATGATTAGCGTTTTCGAATGTTAATAAGTATTTCACGAAGCTTTTCAAATAAAGACTTTTTCTTTACTATAATGGGTCTGTACTTACCAACCGTTATGGAAGCATTCTTAATTTTACCGAAAGGGGCTTTTTCTTGTGTTACCTGAACTCCCATCTTCTCCAGTTTTTCCAACACATTCTTATACGTTACTTTATTTGGCTCCTGCATATTCTCTTCCTTTTGGATTAATATATTCAGTATAGCCAATGCTTAATCACTTAAAACAAAAAAGCCGGCAAAATCGCCGGCTTTAGGATTTAATCACAATACACTTTTCAAAATTCCCCATGAGTGATGTATTTTTACTTTCATTGGAGAATGGTTTTTTAGTTTGTTCAACACGGACGCCTAATCTCTTCAAGTTTGAGAGGACTTGTTCGTATTTTGCTTCATTTCGTGAATTTTCTAGTTTGACCATCTTCATCCCTCCAATAGAGATTTGTCTTATTATTATACATATTACCAAAAGATTACACAACTAAACTTCTTAGATTCACAATTTCCGCTTCACCTAATTCGGACTTTATTACTTTGATAAATGATTCTAAAATCTCGGTAAAAATCTTAATTTGGTCATCTTCGTCCTTAATCTCTGGACTAACAGTGATTAGGAAAATATAAGGTTTCGACTCTTTTTCTCTCTTCACTTGAATGGTCAAATATACACGTCCCTTTTTTTCATTCTCGCCAATATGACGAAAACTATAAAGGGCGGACATCCCTAATTCAGCATTTAATATTGATCTAATCAGCCCCGTACGTGACATTGTATACAGTTTGTCTTCTTTTTGCTGATTATTTAAGGCGCTTACCAGGTTGTTCTCCTTCTCCAGAAACTTTCTACTGTTGTTCCCTATATTAAGAAAGAATTGAATGGCCAATATCAAAAAATTAAACTGGTTCAATTCCTTATTGATATTTACTATGGTTGGACTTTTTTCAAGTTCTGCTATTTGCTGATACATAAAATCTTCCAGCAATACGAGGTCGTTTTCATCTCTTTGAACGTTCTTAACAGCCTTCTCCAATGTCCTATACAACTTCTTTTCAATCCGGAAATTCTCTTGAATCACTGCATTTAAAGGTTCTTCCTCAACCACGTATCCATCTTGATAGTTAATCCTAAGTATGCTTGAGGTTTTACTAAAGTGATAGCGGTAAATTTGAGTGGCGATGACATAGTGACTCTTGTTAGCCTCTTCCGTAAACCTCTTAATAAAGTGTTTCATATCCAGTTCTACACTAATTTTGTTGAGAAATACCTTTCTTAATTGCTGTCTAAAGAGGTATAATGTTAACCCTAATAGAGCAATTCCGCCAATAATTGTTCCAACACTCATATTTACATCGATTAACATTATAGGTTCGAAAAAATTCATCAATGGTTTCAATAGTGGAGAAAAAACAAGGTCCTGTGCAAATACACTCCAAAGAATAATTCCAAGGACTGGCAGTATTACTCCAAAAAATACTAATTTAATCATATACTCACCTCTTTCTTTTTTTATAAAAGGGTAATCCAGTAAAATTCCACAATATAAATAGTTTACCTTATATTTCTATAACTCTACAATAACTTTTAAAATAATTTTATGTAGTATATTGACGATAATTACTTTACCTACCATGAAAATAAATTTCTTCAAGAAAAGAAAAACGCCAACACTTAAGAAGGCCCTGCTCAATTGGTTTTATAGGCTTTTTAAATGAGATTGAAGAATCACTGAAAGAAAACTCATGGAATTTGTATGCAGTAATACTTTCCCTGTTGAGGAATCATTTCCTCAAGCTAAAATGTATGTACTATTAATTCACGTTTGTCAGCATTCTGTAAAATTGACCCATTTACTGGTAGTGTTTTTTAAAAAGAAAAGTGCTAATATTAAGAAAAGTTAAAAATAGGAAGGAGAAGAAATGTATAAAAAAATTTACTTCGATTTTCCTGACGATGATTGCTATAAAAAGTATCTCTTAAACTTAAGGTGGAAAGGGAAGATAACATGTCCCTTTTGCGGATCTCATAGAAATACTAGAATCAGATCAACTTTTAGGTTCCATTGTAATTTGTGCAACACAACCTACAGTTTAACAGCTAAAACTGTAATGCATAATACCAAAGTAGAATTAAGAAAGTGGTTATTAACCTTATATCTTTATTTAAATAATGAAAAATTAAGCTATAGAAAACTAACCAAATTAATAAATGTAAATAAAAACACCGCCTATAGAATGGTTAATGGAATCCAACTTCTTTTTTCAAGACACCGTTTACTTATTTTAAAAATATCTGGGTTGAAAAAGGATGTTATAGAAATAATGTCATTAATGTTATTAATCGATACTAGAAGGAGCTGATAATGATGGATGAACAAAAAATATTAAAAGCTACTCATTTTGGTAAATTAAATCTGGGAGAAAAGGAACTAACCTGTGCAGTCTTGGAAGATGGCTCTAGAATAATATCCAGAAGTGCAGTTTTTAGAGCATTTGGAAGAACAAAAAGAGGTAGAAAAAAGGGGGAGATTCGAGTTGCTAATATGCCAGAATTACCTAGTTTTATTGATGCCAATAACTTAGCGAAATATATTAATGGAGAAGTAAAAGAATTTTTATTCAATCCCGTAGTTTATAAAGCGCAAAATGGTAGAGAGGTTGAAGGATATAAAGCTGAACTTATTCCTTTGATGTGTGATGTTTATCTCTCTGCAAGAATGGACAATGTTTTAACCAAGCAACAAGAAAATTTGGCTATAGCAAGTGAAATTCTTGTCAGAAGTTTATCTAAACTAGGTATAGTCGCGCTAGTAGATGAAGCAACTGGTTATCAAGCAGAAAGAGATAAAGATGATCTGCAGAGACTACTCTCTAAGTATATTTCTAAAGAGCTACTTCCTTGGACCAAGCGATTTCCCGATGAATTTTATCAAGAAATGTTTAGATTAAGAGAATGGAATTATCCTACTCCTTCTGGTCAGAGGCCAGGAATCGTAGGTACTTACACTAATCAATTTGTTTACGATCATTTACCGCCAGGTGTGAAAGAGGAGCTCAAAAAAAATAATCCCTCTGTTTCCCCTGGACGAAGAAAGTGGAAACATCATCAATTTTTGACTGAAGACATTGGTAATATCCACTTAGAGAAACACTTAATTAAAGTTATAACCTTAATGCAGGCCTCAGATAATTGGAATGAATTCATTAAAAAGTTTAATCGTGTTTTTGGAGTAAACGAACAGATAGAAATAAACTTCAAATGAAAAACAGGTATAGTTTAAGCGATACCTTAAATGATGTACATTTAGAACTACTTAGAAAACGTGTACATCTAGTAATATCTTCACACTCCTATAGTAAGCCAAATGTTAGATGTATATAATAAATAAAATAGTCGAAAATACATGACTTATTGAACGATATCATATCCAAAATTTTTAATGGTGTTTCCGGTGTAACATGGGACAGAGCTTTTAAGCTTTGTCCCTTTTTACGTTTTTAATCAAAACATTTGAAAGACTTCATTTGTAAGTAACCCTAATACCATGTATTAAATCTATTAAGCATGGCTGTAAGAGGCCGAAGTTAAGCACTACGAACTTGATTTAGACAAAATAACCTCTTTTATTATTATTAGATTTGGACACACAAAATAAAAAAAATCTGATTTGTAGACTATAATATTACTTTAAGAGACTTTGATAAAAGAAAAAAACAATTAGATTCTAAGTATCGATAACCATTCTTATCGCTACTTAGAAATGGTATAATAAGAAAAGAAAACGAACAAAAAATAAACGCACTATTTAAATAGAAGAAACTACATTTTCCTGCATTTTGGAAATGGAAGTGTAAAGGAGGAACAAACTGTGGAAAATCAATCGATCATCATCCGCTCATCGAGTGAACTGTCTGCCGATGTCAAGCAGCTGCATCAAAAGGCAGAGGTCTATCTCGCCAATTCAAAAGCGGACAATACGAAAAAGGCGTATACATCCGATTGGCAGCTATTTGCCCAGTGGTGTGAAGCAAATGAACTTCAAGCCCTTCCCACGACACCAGAGACGATGGTCTACTACCTAACGTTTCTTGGGCAGACCTGCAAGGCATCGACGATCAAACGGAAGATGACGGTGATCTCGCAGCGTCATGAAAGTGCAAGCTTTGAAAGTCCTACGAAGACGCCCCTTGTGCAAGGTGTCTGGCAAGGTATACAAAGGACAATTGGAATTAAAGAGACTGGAAAAGAGGCATTGTGGTTGAACGATTTACGCCAACTTGTATCCGTTCTACCGAGCACACCTCTCGGCATTCGTGATTGCGCATTATTAGTGACTGGGTGGGCCGGGGCCCTTCGACGGAGCGAATTGATTGGTTTAGATGTGGAGCACATTCGGTTCACTCGTGATGGATTAGTGGTCACCATTGAGCATAGTAAAACGGATCAACAAGGAGCTGGGCAATTAATTGCTCTTCCTTATGGAAGTAATCGGGCGACATGTCCAGTAAGATCTATGCAGGAGTGGATGTCGAAATCGGGGATCACAAGTGGTCCTATCTTTAGACGAATGGACCGACACGGAAATATGTACGATCGGTTAACGGCACAGTCTGTGCGATTGATTGTGCAAAAGTACTGTGATAAAGCAGGGTTATCAGCAAATTCTTATGGGGCGCATAGTCTACGGAGTGGATTTTGTTCGACCGCAGCCAAAGCGGGGAAAAGTGAACATCAGATTATGCGTCAAACCAGGCATAGGCAGTCAACTTCTCTTCAACGTTACATTAAGTATGGGACGATTTTCGAGGACAACGCAGCAAGTGGCATTGGCCTTTAAGTAAATTTTAAAAAGGATTGTGCTAATTAAAATGCAATCCTTTTTAAAATTATTTCTATTAAAACAATAACAACTATAAAATTGTCTTAGAGAGAAAAAATTTGTACATCTTTCGTAAAATTGAGTTCCATACAGACCTCTTGGTTTATAATTTCATTTATTGTATCAGCATTTATACCTATTAACATGGGAATATTTTTAGCAGCCTGATATACAACGCAATGGGAAAGTAATCCGCCACTTTCAAATATAATACCCTGAGTATAATTGTTAATAAAAGGTAGATATTCAATTGAAGTTTTACTTAAATAAAGTATATGATTTGTCTTATTCATATTTATGGCATGATTGATTTTACCGCATGCAATTCCTTCTTTAATTATTAGTTTGTGACTGTTTTCTATGTTTTTTAAAAATGAATCAGGAACATATTTTGCATCTGTAATAAATAATTCATCTTGCTTTGTAACAATCCATTCTACAACATAATTTTGCCCGATTTTAATTAATTCGGAATGGAGTTTCTCTATATTTCGAGATGTTAATTTTGGATGATCTACTTCCGTTTCAAATGGTGCTATAAGATAACGATAAGGAACATTACCGTCCCGTACAAAATGTCCATTGTCATTTTTTTCTGTTTCTAAAAGAATTTTTCCATCGGACAATAGTTTTGCTACACCTTCTACTGAGGAGTTTAAACAACATTGTAACATCATTTTAAATTTTCCTTTATAAGCTTTATTATGTTGATTAATGTTCTTTATTTCTTCTACCATGTTTTCACTATTAATTTTTGTTCCTTTAAGTAAAAATCTTATTTCCGAAGATGCATCAAAACGTACAATCCATGTTAAATCTTTGTTTATATGCTGATTTAATTCTCTTTCCTCTTGGGGTGTAAAATTTTCTAGACCAAAATAAGTAGTAGGAATATTAACACCTAAACTTTTTAAATATAATAATCCAGCCGACTTACTTAAATACGGTGTTTTCGAATTATTTTTAAGCAAAATTTTCACACTCCAATAGAGAACTATTTATACTGGTGTTACTCTTTTTCCAGATGGGGGACCTATTAGTTTTCCGTTTTCTACAATGACTCTTCCTCGAACTATAGTAGTGACAGGAATGCCGGTTCCTTTTTTTTCATGAAAAGCTGTAATATTGTTTTTACTATGTAGTTCTTCATTTAATATAGTCCATTCTCTGTTTAAATCTACAATAATAATATCTGCATCATAATCTAATTTGATTTCACCTTTTTGATGATTAATATTCCAAATTAAACTAGGCATATAAGAAGTTAGGTATACAAATTGATTTATACTCATCTGACCTTTATTAACTGCTTCAGATAAAAATAAACGGGAAGTAGTTTCAACGCCAATCATTCCCGCATTAACTTCCCAGATGTTATTAGAATTATTAACTTTTTCTTTAATTGAATGGGGGGCATGATCCGAAGCAATCATTTGAATTTTACCTTCACAAAGGCCCGATAATAATTTATTGTTGTGGATTTTTTCTCGGATTGGAGGGTTCACTTTCATAACTCCACCGATAGATTCCATATCTTCTACAGATAAGAAACAATACTGCGCTCCTGTTTCACAAGTTATATCAACCCCTCTTTCAGACCACTGATTTACCATATTCATTCCTTGGTATGAACTAATATGACATATATGAATTTTTGTTTTCGTAGTTTGAGCATAGAGTGCAACTCTTTGAATTGACTCTACTTCCGAAACTATTGGTCTAGCCAATAAATGAGCTTCCCAACCATTAACATTATTTTCTTTAAGTTTATTAATTTTATGTAAGAGTATTTCATGATTTTCGGCATGAAAAGCATATCGTAATCCGGTTGCTGATACTTCCTCGAGTGATTCTAATAGTAATCCATCATTTAGTGGTAATGGACAAGCTCTTCCTTGTTCACTTTGTCCTATAAAACATTTATAACCTACTACTCCTGCTTTTTTTAATTCTTGTATTTTATTTATATTTGATTCTGTTACCAAACCTATTAAACCATAATCTACAAATGAACGATTGTTTATCAACTTTTCTTTTGCAACAAGCTCTTCGAGGCTATCTAAAGGTGGATCTGTATTAGGCATATCAAGTATACAAGTTACACCACCATATACAGCAGCCATGGAACCTGTGTAGTAATCCTCTTTATAGGACATTCCAGGTTCTCTAAAATGTACATGTGCATCAATAATACCCGGGAGAATATGATTCATATTTGCATCTATTACTTTCTTTGCAGGGCCTAATTCTTCATCTTTTGCTATTTGTACTATCTTTCCATCTTTTATTCCTATTCCAACTCCGTTGTAGGTTTTCTCATGGGTAACTAAAATCCCGTTTTTTATTACAAGATCCATATAATTTTCTCCCTTTTTATTAAGTTAATTAAAAGAACGCGTAATTATTTCGAATGAAATAATTACGCATAGTTGAATATGTTTAGAATCCAGGAGCATTACTTCCGGTCTGTGCTAATTGTAACTCTTTATTAAATCCCATTAACTCATTTAATTGATATGATACAGAACATTTTCGTATATCCTTTTCACCTAATATATATTGAATAACTCGTTCTAGCCCTATACCATATCCTGCATGAGGATCAGTACGCTTATCTTCTATTACTTGCAGGTAAGGCTTAAAGTCTTCTAAAGTTGCAAGACCTTTCTCTTGTATATGTTGAAACATAACAGAGTTCAAAAGTCTTTCTATCAATTTCTCATAATTATGCTCACGTACCGCACTTCCAACTGCCTCTCCTACTCCTGGCAAAAGTAAGTCTGCACTGTTTACTATTTCACTATTTTGTTCATGTTCCTTCATATTAAAAAACTTTATTTCTTTCGGATAATGCGTTACAAATGTAGGTAAAGGAATGGTATTTTCTCTATTGGCTACTAAATCGATTAATAGAAGTTCATGCTTTGACTTCAAATCTTCTCCCCATTCAACATGACCAATATTTCCACTACTATTTAATAGTTTTATTGCGTCAGTATAAGTAATGCGATGGAATGGCAAGTCAACCGCTGTTTCAAGGCGACTTATATTTACTCCTCTTTCGATTAAATCTTCCTTACAATATTTTAAAACACTAGCTATCATAGATTTAATAGAATTTGAAATATTCTGTAATAAGTGATCAAACATTTCATCTTCGCTATATTCATTGTAATTCATGCCAATACTTTTATGACTACAAGAAATTTCCTCTTCTATTAAGGTAAATTCGTTTAGGTGCCTTTCACTAATAAAATCTGTTCTAAAACTCTTTGTAATACAGTAGACTCCTTTTGCAAATTGAAGTGCTTGCTCTAATGCTAATTGTCCTGTTTGAGTTAAATGAATACGAGAGTCATCACCTAACTTAAATAAAGTAGAAACATTTTCACAAGCACCAGTGATACCTACCAAAATTGGAACTGGAACTTCTAGTAGCCCTTTCTCTTCATAGTGATTACTAACAGCTTTTATTGCTTTGTTTTGAACTTTCGATATTAAGTCTAGTTGACTTAATTGGCTTTTTGTAGTATTAATCAATTTAACTTACCTCCATAATATATATAAATTTTAATAACCAACGTATTTTTTTCGTAATTTAAGATAGTCATCTAAAAGTGACTTATCTAACCCAACTTCTCCTGATATAACATCAAAAACAAGCCTTGGGAAAGCACAACCTGGACATGGCATACTTGCTTTTTGAATTTCACTCTCACGCTCAGTTAGAATATAAGAAGTAACATCATCTTTTGATAAATCCCAAACTTTACCTCTTGAATCCGCAACACTCTTATTCCAGAAGCAAGAAAGACATCCTCCCCCAACTTTCTGGTTATTATCTACAATGTCGCTCGATGTAATTTGAATATATCTGCCAGACCCAATACCTTGATAACATCTCCAAAATCCATCACCACTAATTACATCAGAGGCTTTATTAGTATCTCTCCATCTAACCAAAGCAGATTTTAACATTAACCAATAATGTAAACGTGGAACAATCGCCGAGTATTTATTGTTTTTTGTTTCCTCTATAAAATGCGATTCAATAATTTCGTCCACAAAATTATTTAAATATTCTATACCTTCAATAGAGAGAGGACTTGGACTATACATAAAGCCACTTTGCACAGGAAAAGGATTAAGAGCTACATCTGGTAAACACTTTGATAAACGTGTTATAAATTCACTGACATTTACTAAATTCTGATCATGAAGTGCTATATTTAGCAAGAGCTTCGGGTATCTGTCACCATATTGCTCCCTTAATTTAATGGTGTATATAGCTTCATATGCTTTTTGCCTTTGTCCAAATTGTTTTGGTATTTTAGCCCACTCTGCTTTTATTTCTTCTAAAGACAAGTTTGAAATATGTTCTATTTGTTCAATTCCATCAAAGTCATCAGCACTTAAAGCAATAACATGTGGTGGGTTTTCCATTAATTTTTCTACAAAACTCGGCTGTAACATTAATCTTCTTCCTGTCATGGTTACAGTAACTATATAGCCTTTGCTCTTGAGTTCCTCTATCATCCACAAAATATCAGAATGAATTTCAGGACTACCTCCGAATAATGCAACCTCAATGTCATCACAATCTATGAAATCTTTATATACTTCTAAGACCTGAGCAGGAACATTAAACTCTTTCCCATAGGAATCCAGCTTATTAAGTATAAAATCGTGCTTTAAATCTTTAATAGAATTAGCTACTTTTTCCACTGCTTTAACAATTAATTCTCCAGTAGCAATTGTTTTTTTATTTATTCCCAAGTTTTGAGAAAATGCAGCTGGACAATCATAATTACCACCAGTTTCTACACCATTCCACTTAATGGTACAGTTATGGTCGCACATGTGCGCCTCAAAGAGTTCATTATTGTTTTTTTTTAATGCAGCATTTACATCAATCTGAATTCCACCAAACATTTTGTTTAATAACCCTAGCGACTCCACTTTAGAAAACAGATTAGATTTTTCATCTGAAAATATTAACTCTTTATTTAAAACCTGCTGTCTCATACTAATTCCACACCTTATTTTCGTAGTTTTGAGACTCACAAATGTAATATTCCAACTGTCTTCTTAGTTCATTATTGACACGTTTGATTAGTTCACTATCACCTGTGGCTTTTTCAATATAAGATAGTCTTTCATCTAAGTCTCTATCGGCTTCCATCTTAATTGTTAGACGTGAACGAGAATCCCTGGATAATGGCATTTCACTTAGATTTTCTATTTTAACCTGAAGAACCCATGATTGATCTTGAAGTAATTTGAGTGATTCATTTTGACGATGCACATATATCGGAATAGAAAGAGATAAACGCATAAAATTGTTCTCATCTGGCATCCAACTTAAACCTCTTAGATACCGTGATATTGCTAAAAATGAATCAAAACCAATTGAATGATTTTGCATTTGATAGTTGTTTGTTACTCTAGTTGCACCCTCCAATATTTTCCACTCTATTGGATTGTTATTTGTCACTACACCCTCTATGGAAAAAAAACCTTGTAAATCATAGTATTCTGAAATCTGTTTTACTTGTTTTTCAAGGCTATCCATTTGCTTGACTAATCCGTTAACTTTAATTTTATGGTCAGCATGAGTTAGATTTGTATCAGTTTTTGTTTTAACGCCAGGTGGAAATACTAAACACTCATTTCCTAAACGAAGTACGTCAAATGAGATTTCATCTCCATTTACAAATTCAGTAATTATTAAATCCCTGTCTAGTTGAGAAAGTATATCTACTGTTTTATCTATTTCATTAATACTGTCCAGATATTCCATGCCAGATCCACCTGTTAAATCTGTTACTTTAATGATAGCTGGAAGCGATATCTTTCCTTCCAAAATTTCTTCTTTTACTTTATTAAGACTTTTTTTATCAACTTTTAGAGTGCGTGGTAAAGGTAAGTTGAGATTGGAAAGAGATTTGAATATTAACCATTTGTCACTAAAAATTTGTGCCATCTCAGCTGTTGGTCCAATAATTTTAGTCTCTTTTAATTTTTCTGCATATTTTTCTTTCAATTTTTCGAAACACAAGGCAATTGTATCAATTCCATAAGGTACACTTGCTCTACCAAAGTTAATCATTGCGATCGGTCCAAATTCCATGTTTTCAATTATATCTATACATTCTGTCATAATTTCATCCAAAGATTTCGATGTCCATGGTTTTAGTTCTTCCACCACATGCTTGATGCGCCAAGGATAATCATTTTTTGTTGCTTCTTGAAATTCTCCAGATTGTCTAGTACTCCCAATTGTTAAGATCCATTCATTTGACATATTATCTCTCCTTTAAAAACCCATTAACTGATTTCTTTTTAATAATAATTTACTGACGGTTCCAAATGATTCTTGAGGTGACACCCAAAGTTTTGTGCTTTCATCTAAGTTATTATGGATAAGTTCAGCACCTCTATTTTTCACATCAGCAATCGTACAATTTCCATCTAATAAACTATTCCATTCCTTAATAGGAAGAAGTAATAGGCCCTGAACATCATCTCCTGCTTTAATCTCGTCCCAATTATTTAATTTAGCTTCATACAAACCAAAATAGATATACGGACCGATTGGTAAACCTTCTTTAAAAGGTACATTAGGTCGCGGATTCGAGACACGCTCAAATAACAAAGGGGGAATTTCATCTTTTACGTCTATTTCCTCAATTTTGCTTTCATCAATATTATGAAAAAAAGTTGACTTTGAGGGCATAATTTCTACATCAACACATATTTCTTCTTTCGCTTCTCTAATAGCACATTCTAGGATATTTTCATCGGGTTCTTGTCCACCACCGACCCCTCCAACTCTCAATGAAATACCTTTAAGATTTTTAGGTAGCCCGTCAGTATTAAGTGTTACGAGAATTTTATCCTCTTTTGTAATGATTACCCCTGCACAAAATGGTTGTTGACTTGTTACTTCTTTAATATTAATTTTCGTTTCCATAGTTTCCCTCACTTTTAGAATCCTATCTTTTCTTTTCGTAATTTAAAATAAGTGTCTCGTATAGTGTCTCCTAAACCGATTTCCAAACTAATTGAATCGAATGACATTCTAGGAAAGCCACAACCTTTGCAAGGATTTTTGGCTGTATTACCCAACTCTACTCTTCCATCAAAAATCCAATTTTTAATCTCATTCTCATTCATATTCCATATTTGTCTGTTGTCATTTACTGTTTTTGAATTCCAAAAACACCCTAAATGTCCACCTGGAATATCTTTACCCTCTTCATACTTTGTTTGAGAACTTGCCACTTGAACACACCTTCCAGCTCCAGGCGCCTTGTAGCAAGTCCAAAGATTTTCCCCGCCTATCATATTCGCTCGCTCTTTAGTGTTATTAAAGTTTAAATAAACCGATTTCAACATGAGCCAATAATGAACTCTAGTAACTATATTCCATCTTAATTGACCACCATTAGCATAATGAATATGTTCTGCAATGATAGTATCTATTAATTTTTCTAAATCTTGTAAATGACTCTCATTATATTCACTTTCACTTCCAAAGAAAGCAGTTTGGACAGGATATGGGTTTAATACAACGTTTGGTGCATGTTCGGTAAGATAATCAAAGATTTCATATATTTCGTTAAGATTTCCAGGGTGGACAACCAAGTTATATAAAATAGGAGGAAATTTTTTATTATCTTTTGCAATTCTAGTAATATAAATTGCTTCATATGCTTTTTTCCTTTGACCTTGATACCAAGGAGTTTTTTTCCAATTATCTTTTAAATCATCTAGACTCATAGAAAAACAACCTTTTAGAAATTCAACACTTTCAAAGTCATCTGCGCCAAATGCTAATAAATCTGAAGGATTTTCTAAGAAAGATTCTAAAAATTTCGGATTAGTCATCATTCTTTTTCCAGTTGTTGTTAAGTGGGCCTTATGTCCACCGGATTGTATATCTTGGATTATTGATAAAATTCCAGGATGTATTTCAGGGCTTCCACCAAACAAATTCACCTCAATAGTTTCTTCTTGAAGAATACTTTCATATATTTTCGATATGTGGGAGGGAATTTTATTTTCAATACAATATAGTGGAAATATAGTAGAAAAGAATTCAGGTCGAGAGGCAAGAATACCATTTAAACTGCTTTTCAAACCTTGTATTATTTTCTCGGTTGGAGCTAGGTCTTTTGGATTCAAACCTTTGTTTAACGAAATAGCAGCTGGGCATGTATAATTTCCACCGGTGGGTTCCCCATTTAATACTGTTGTACAATTATGATCACAAAGAGTTGCATCATACTTTACATCACCCACTTTTTTACTCACAGGGTTCATGTCTATCTGTATTGCTGCAAAGGCTTCTCGTACTAAACCTAGCTTTTTAATTTTCTCTGTGATTTGACTTTCGGATTTTTCTTCTAAATCTACCGATTTCAATTCTGATAATTGTTGCATTTTTGCACACATCCTTTCGAAATACATTCTTTTATGTGGCTTATTTGACATCAAGAATATTGGAATAATAAATAGTATTACGATCTATAATATCTACTCTAATTACTACTCATATAAATTTTGCTTTTTAACATAAAGAGGAAGCAAATTACTTAGAGAATATCAGAAACAAGTGTTTTATTTTGGCTCTCTTCTAAATCTAATAGATTTTCCCATTGATTTGAAACTTTATAAAAAGCCTCTAGGTATTCGTCAATTAAGGAATATGGTTCATAAGTAAAAGTAGGTAAACTTAGAGAAATCGACTGTACAAATTCACTTACTGGTAAATCCCCTAGTTTATAACTTTTTCTGCTACTCGGAAGTGAAGCGGAGAAGTTATCCAGTCCATCATTTATTCCTGAAAATAGTTGTGAAAGATGTAAAGGTTTAGATCCAGTAGACTTTACTTTAGCGCCTTCAGCTTGTAAAGCTCTCAAATACATGTCATATGAGAGTCCGCCCAATTCAGCTGAATTATATCTAGGTTTATAGCCGTAAAAGGCTCCTCGTGTTACATGTTCACGAGTTTGTGGTGGTGTAATGCCTTTTATACTCGTTAATCCTTTTGTTAGATAATCAAGCTTTTGTTGTCTTATAAATATTCTTTCATCTAATTTTCCAAATTGCACAACAGCCATTGCTGCCGCCAAACTATGCATTCGATAGTTCAATCCATACCCTGTGTCTGAAAATTGTCTAAGACTTGGGGTTACTACTGAATCTTCAGATCGAACTCGGAAATGACCAAATAAAACTGCTTTTTCATAAATTTCTTGGTTATTAGTAATGAGCATTCCGCCTTGACCAGCCGAAACAATTTTTTTACTTTGCAAACTAAAACACGCAACATCTCCCAAAGTCCCTACTTTTCTATTTTTATAAGTTGCACCATGGGCGTGAGAACAGTCTTCAATTACTTTTAAATTATGTTTCTTAGCTAATTCTAATATTGGATCCATTTCTACAGGGTGACCCCATAAATGTGTCACAACAATAGCTTTTGTATTTTTTGTTATTGCTTTTTCAATTCCTTTTGGATCAATATTTTCTGTATCCAGCTCACAATCAACCAAAACTGGAATGCCGTTTGTAGCAATTATTGGTGTAACTGTTGCTAAAAAAGTATGTGTTGGTGCTATTACTTCATCACCTGGGCCTATATCGCATGCTACAAACGCAGAATGTAAAGCCGCTGTTCCGGAACTAGTAGCTAAGGCATAATTAATATTATGGTATTTTTTAAAGTCTTCTTCCAACTCTAATATCTTACCTTCACGACCATAATAAGAAAGTTCTTTTCTCTCTAACATATTTTTAACAACATCGTATTCTTCTATTTCAACCGGTGGCCATTTTAAAACCTTACCGCTTACCGCTTTTTGTCCTCCAAATATTGCGCATGTACTATTCTTCATACTCTCGCCCCTTTGGTAATATTAATTGCTTTATAAATTAATTCCGTATTGATTGATTGCTCAAAGTTTTTACCCAGGTACTCATACTCCGCTTCAGTACTTATTAAACTAGAACTCTTACCCAATGGTATTTCATCATATATAGAACAATGTGGAAAACTCCCTAAATACCTTATACCTGTAATTTCCTCTAATCTCTTAGCATGATTTTCAGCTATTTCTAGGCCAAATCCGACATCGTTTAGTGCAAATCCAATTATGTTTTTTTTCAATTCCTCAGAAAAGTTCAACAATGTCCCCTGAAGACTTCCAAACGCCCCACCCGCGCTTACACTTCCTACTAAGATAATTGGAGCGTTGGATAAAATACCTGTATAATAATTAGGAATATCATGAATTCCTAAGTCTAAAGGACTTCCAGCTCCTTCAATAACTAGAATCTCATTTTCTGCTAATAACGATTCATAAGAATTCTTTATTGTTAATTTGATTAAATCTAGATTATCCTTAGGAAGCTTATGTAAAAGTGCTATATCTTTCGCATATATTTCTACGTCCCCTATTTCCTCTTGATTTACAAATAGTCTACCAATATTATTTTTTTGTTTTATTATCTGAACAGGTGCACTATAAGAAGTTGGTATACTTCTTGCAGCTTCTAATAATATTCTCATCCTAAAATCTAAAAATAATCCATCTACTGTTTCAAATTTTTCCCCTACGGATACCGGCTTAAAAGGAGAGACCTTTATACCTAAATTACTTATTAGCCTAACTAATGATCTCGTGAATACTGTTTTACCAGCATTGGCACCGACACCTTGGAACATTATTGCTTTACTCATAACAACACTTTCCTCTCAATCATCTCTGATTCTAATTCAGCTAAAAATAAGTCAAAGTTAAAAATAGGAGAATATCCTAATTCCGTTTCTGCCCGTTCAATGCTAACTATTCTATGGACACTTTTAGGAAGTTCTTTTCCTAAACTGTAAAACAGAGATTTAGTACCGGGATAATATCTCTCAATCACTTCATCAGCTTCTGTAATTAGTTTTTCACAATCCTCTTTGTTAAATGGTACTTTTGAAGAAATACAAAATGTGTGGTTTTTATTATTTTTTATACGAAGTGCTTTATAAATTGCTTGAGAAACGTCTAATAGATCTACACCTCCAACTAATTTAGTTAAATTAAAATCTATTAAATTATCTACAAAAAATCTTCCTACCCTTAAATTAATGCAGTCTAAGCTAAAATTTTTCCTGAAATACTCACATATCTGTTCACATTGCACCTTACATAAGTCATTTATATCTAGGGGACTAAACTTATTATCTTCATTTACTAACACAGTCTCTTCTAAGAAAGTTCGTTTTGAAATACCGTAAACAGATGTGCTACCCACGTAAATGACCCGTTTTATACCTGATAATTTTGCTTGTTTAAGCACATTGTAAGTACCAATAATATTTACATCAAAAAAATCTTTATCATCATATTTGCCGATATGTATACCATGTAAGGCAGCTGTATGGATTACATAATCTTGATTTTTCATTGCTAACTTTAAACTTTCTTTATCTCTAATGTCTGCTGTAATTGTTTGAAGTTCAGAATTAATTCTTCGATTATCAAGTAGTGTAACAATACATCCTTGCTCTGAGAGATAGGGAGCTAACACTTGTGCTAGTGCGCCACCCCCTCCAGTAATTAAGACCCGCATACCCTTTCCACCTCCATTTATATCCACTATTGAAAAAAAATGTATAATGTAATATATTAAAAATACAGAAATTACAGACAGTTCGAAAATTAATTTCATCATATCACAAAAAATGTCATAATCAACAAATTTTTTTACTATTTCTTTTTTTCGGATAGTATACTATTATCTTAGTTATATACAAAAATATAGTTATTTTGTAATAAAATTACTTATAAGTGTTTTCGATTTTATTTAAAGGAGGTGAAATCAATGAAAAAGTATATCGCGCCAAAGGCGAAAAAGATCGTATTACCTGCAGCATTAGCTATCGAATTAAAAGGAAACTGATGTAAATACTTAATCTTGTAGTATGGAAGAAGGACGAAGAATTAATTTCAAGTTCTTCTTCTATATTAATTTAGGAGAATTTAGGAGAATTAAATTGAATAAGAGCGATAATATTTTATGGGCAAGTATTTTACTTTTATGTATTACTAATTGCTTTTTTACTGAACAATCTAAAATATTAATATTATTTTGGGTGATTAGTATTATTTTTGTAGGTAATGCCAAAAAGATGTACAGCAAAAGATACAATAAAACCATAGTTTTTTTTAGAAGAAGTATGTATATTGTTCCCTATCTTATTCCTTTCTTTTTTTTAGGCTTTGGATCTAATCTATTAAAAATAAGTTTGCTTGAAGTGATTACGGCAAGCCTATTGGGGCTTTTATTTATAATATTGGACTATAAAACTTGGCTCTATTCATTAAATAAAGACTTTATCCTAATGCAATTAGAATTCATGAGTAATAAACCAAATAAGTTTTTCTTTCTAATGAATACATATACGTTTATTTTTGGAGCTATAGCTGAAGAAATGTTTTTTAGAGTTTTTATTATTTATTTATTTAGAGAAAATCTTTTTATAGGATTCTTTCTGAGTATAATTCTATTCATCGTTGCTCATTTCGGAACAAAGTGGGGGGATAGTTTTAGCAAAAAAGATTTTTATATCCAGTTATGTTTTTCAGTTTTTTCTGCTCTATTATTTATTTTTACATGGTCAATCTTCCCCTCTATTATTGCTCATCTTTCTTTTAATTTATTTCATGTTATAAAAGAATATCGTATATATTATTTTTCAAAAGGAGCAACTATTCGTGAATGAAGTAATAAAAATAACTAACTTATCTAGAGAGTATGTAACTAAAACAGAGATAAATTATGCAGTTAAAAATGTTTCTTTTTCTGTAAACGAAGGTGAAATATTTGGTTTATTAGGTCCAAATGGGGCAGGAAAGTCAACAATTATTAAAATATTATCTACATTACTCTCTCCAACTTCTGGATCTGCTGAAGTCCTAGGTTATGATACTTTAAAAGAAGACAAAAAAATTAGACCCCATATAAATTTTGTTTATGGTGGAGAAAGAAATTTATACTGGAGATTAACTGCTCGAGAAAATTTAAATTACTTTGCTGATTTATATAAAATTGATAAAAAAATTAAAAAAAGACGTGTTGATGATTTATTGCAATTAGTTGGTCTCAATAATCAAGGAGATAAGAGAGTAGAAACCTTCTCTAAAGGAATGAAACAAAAATTACAAATTGCCCGTGGCCTAATCAATAACCCTAAAATCCTTTTTTTAGATGAGCCAACTATAGGGTTGGATCCAATTAGTGCAAAAGAGTTAAGAAATATCGTTAAAGACCTTGCTTCTCAGGGTACAACAGTACTGATAACAACTCATTACATGGAAGAAGCAGATGAAGTTTGTGATCGTATTGCAATAATAAATAAAGGTGAAATAAAAGTTTTAGATTCCCCTGAAAACCTCAAAAAAAATATGGATACTTATTCAACGATAGAAATTCAATTAAGTAAGGATTCTCTAAAAGAAGATATTATTCTTGAAAATAATGATGTTATAGAGGTAATAGAAAAAGAAATAGATGAAAACACAATTGAGTTAAACATTAAATGCTATAGACCTTATGAAAATATTAATAACATTACTTCTCAATTAAATAATTTAAGTATTTTAAGTTTAACAATTAAAAATACATCTTTAGAGGATGTATATATTCACTATGTGAAAGAAGTTGAACAATATGTTTAATATTATATGGGCTAGTACATTACTCCAAGCAAAGCAATCCTTTGCAAGACCTACTTTTAAGTTTATTATTTTATTTCAACCGGTACTTTACTCATGCCTATTCTTCTTAATACTTAAAGAAAATCAAAGCATCAACATTGGTGAATATATTATCGTAAGTGTTGGTTTAATTAATTTATGGAGCACCATAATCAATTCTTCCGCCAGTGATATTGAAAGAGAAAGATATATGGGTACATTAGAGGTTATTTATATAACACCAACTGATTTTAGAATAATCTTCTTAGGAAAGGTAATCGGAAACCTGCTATTAGGCATTTTTTCTATGCTGTTAAGCTTTGTTGTCCTAAAATTTATTTTTTCATTAGACATTATTATAAATCATCCTATTTCATTTCTACTTTCACTTCTTTTGACTATATTAGCTTTTTCAGTAATATCAATGTTGATGGGTTACCTATTTACGCTTTCTCGAAATTCAAGGTTACTTATGAACATATTAGAATATCCTGTATATATTTTATGTGGAATTATGGTACCTATTGAATTTTTACCTAGCTTCCTAAGGATATTTTCATATATATTACCACCTACTTGGTCTGCAAAATTATTAAGAGAAAGTATAATTGGTATTGAAAATACAAACTTATTTATATTAAATTTAGTAATTTTAGTATTTTTAATTATTTTTTTCTTCATTGTTTCTCACTTTCTTTATAAGAAGATTGATTATGAGACTAAGATAAGAGGTAGTTTGGGGGTACATTGACATGAAAAGGTTTTTTTATCAATCGTTTATATCTTATAAAGCATTGTATGGCTATTTAGATTTCAAATTGTATCTTTTATTTAAAGTTGTTACTCCTATATTTCAACTTTTATTTTTTAGTTTGATAGCAAAACATGTTTATGATTCAAATGATATTACACCTTGGGTGTTGGGAAATGCATTATTACTTAGTATGTATAATTCTTTATTTGGAGTAGGAGCCGTTTTAGTTAGTGAACGTTCTTTTGGAACCTTAAAATCACTCATCGCTTCTCCTACGAACAATTTTTATTTATTTGTAAGTAGAGGCTTCATACATATTTTAGATTCCCTTCTTACTGTATTTTTAGGACTCTTTACTGGATTCCTAATATTCGATTTAGATTTTTCAAATACAAATTTTATCCATCTATTAATATGCATATTAATAACTATGTTTGCCTCTATGGGGATGGGCTTATTAATTAGTAGTGTCGGTTTACTATTAACTGATTTAAATTTAATTTTAAATTTTTTAGTTTTTATTCTTATGCTTTTTACAGGCGCCATATTTCCAATTTCCTATTTGCCAGAACCACTTCAATATATTTCTGAATTTATTCCAATTACAAATGGGTTAAGTGCAGGTAGAGCAATTGTAGACGGTGTACCGTTTAGTGATGTAGTCCACTTATTACTTAAGGAATTTATTATAGGGTTAATATACACGTTTTTAGGCTATCTCTCATTTATAATAACCGAGAGATTAGCAAGAATAAGAGGAAATATTGATATTTATTAAAATCCTTGTACCTCTCAGAGTCTCTAATTTTAGGCACTAATTCATAAGGAAAGTTCAAAATTGAGTAAACAAAAATAATAAGATTTAAGATTAACAGATGAACATGTTGTGTCTAAATATTCACAACTACATCATGATTGACCTTTTGGGATTTTTTTAAAAAGATCCCATTGTGACTAGGAGGAAAAGATATGAAAGTATTTGAAATAGGTGAACATACAATCAATACGAAAGAAATTCTAGAGCGCATAGAATATAAGGAAAGTGACATTATATTTTTAAGTGGATCTCTTATCGAAGGGATAGGGAATTCAAAGTCAGACCTTGATGTTTTTATTTTGACCGATTCATTTAATAGTTATCGCGAAACTGAATACGAGAAAAAACATCGAAAAACTGAGTTCTTTTTAATCAATGAATTGCAATGTGATGTTGAAATTTGGGACATCACAGCTATTTACTCTATACTTCAACAACTGGACAGCATTAATCTTTCAGACACCAAATTAAGAACTGCAAACAGCTTAAATTATGAAAATATAAATATTGAATCTATCTTTTCATTCTTTCATCGCTTCATTATGGGACAACCTTTAATCAACTTTAAAGGCTTTAATGATTTATTAAATAGCCTTAATAAAGATAATTATTTTACTTTATTAAATCGTTGGAATGTAAATATTATCGACCTCATGTATGAAGATATAGTAGGTAACATGAAGAAAGGTGAATATGAAACAGCCTACATCATCTTAAATACGGCAATGATAAAATCATTATTAAGTTATTTATCATATAAAGGTGTAAGTACTGATAGAGACAAATGGGCATATATAAATATGAAAAATTTAAGCATTATCGACCCTGAAACTAAAACCATTTTAGAAGAATTTCAAAAGTTATTTTTTGAGAGAGAAGACTTTCAAAAAATAGAAGAGAATTGCAAGAAACGGATAAAGTTTATAAATAAATTAATTAGAAAATATAAATTATGAAATAGGAGTGTTGGTTATTTCTACTATATATTATACCCAAAATATGGATTTTAGAGTACGGAATATTGCTAATAAGCACCTGCTACTTAGTGGTGGTAATGCCTTTGAGCTAAATGAATTAGGATTAACTATATGGGATCTGTTAGAAGATAAAATTTCTTCAGAAAAGATAGTTCAAGAAGTAAATAGTCAATATGATATTAACGAAGAAATTATTAAAAAGGATGTACACACTTACATTAACTTTTTAAAAGAAATCAATGCTATAGAAGAATGTAATTAGTTGCACAAATTATTTCCCAAAAATAAATTGTTATAAATGAAATGCCAATAATAGAACGGTAAATCTCTTCCAATAATTTAACCAAAAAGCTGATTTTCTCAAGGGACAGAAAATCAGCTTTTTTATATTTAATGATCTTTAGATAATTGTATCAATCCCTTTAATTATCATTAATATAACTATAACCAATTTAATGCCCCTCTTTCTATTCAACTAACCTACCCGGTTAGTTAATACGTCCCCTCTCTCTATGACTTTCTGTTCGAAATGTTTATTACAGAAATAACTTATCAGCTAACAATAAGATCCGATGACAATTAACAATATATGTGATTAAATGTCCTTAATGGGAGGAATTTTATGTTTGAAACAATTGATTACTTACAATTCGGCAATACAAAACAAAAGAGAGCTTATTTAGTTATCAAAAATTTGGAAATCATGGATAATTTATCTGAGTATTCCCCCATTCTTTGTGGTACTTTACCTTTAGAAATTGATATAGAAAGTTCCGATCTAGATATTATTATGAATGTTGTAGATTTTCCTTCTTTTAAGAAAAAAGTGTTTGCGCTATATGGAGACCAAAAAGATTTCTCACTAAAAGAACTATCAATCCGAAATATTCCAGTAATTAAAGCAAATTTTAGATTTAAAGAGTTCGACTTTGAACTATTTGGTCAACCTCAACCAGTAAAAGAACAACATGCATATCTCCATATGATAATTGAAAATTCAATACTGAAGTATTACCCTAGTTTTAGAGACGAAGTAATTATTCTAAAAAAACTAGGGCTTAAAACGGAACATGCTTTTTGCAAACTTTTAAATTTAGAAGGCGATCCATACTCTGCCCTTTTAGAATTCGGAAAAAATAAAGAAATTATTTAATTAATCTTAAATGCTATTTAAGACCTAACTTGTCTAGTCTACACTTTTTGTCAATTGCGATATAAAACCTCTCTTCTCTGCTAAAAATAATGCTCTTGTCAAGTAATACGTTCAGTGGGCTAAAAATATCTTCCTCAGTGGTTGAATTCCTACTGCTTATTCAACTAACTTGACTCTTTAGTTGTAGAAAAAAAGAGCCTAATATTAAGATTCTTTTAATCCCACTTAGCATATATTAGTAAAAAACAAAGGGTGAAAAACATGAATGTTAAAATTAGAAAAGATAGTTGGACTGTTAATGAAGACATTCTTCTTAAAGAGATAGTTTAAAAAAAAGTTGAACAAGGACTAACGCAAATTTCTGGATTTGAAGAGGCAAGCCTCTTGCTAGGTCGCTCCAAAATAGCTTGTGCATTTAGATGGAATAAATATCTTCGCCCATTTCTTCATAAGAGAGAAGAACCTACTAAACAAACGCCAATTAGAGAGTATAAGAGCTTCTTACTACTAAACTTCCACTAACTTTAATTCGCACACCCACAAGCATCCATTTATGAATCCTTTTTACATACTGAATACTCCTCCCATCTGGATGAACTCCTATATCGCCTCTATCTGTTTTTTAAACTCATCCTCAGTATCCGATAAGTCAAAGGTGCTACTATATTCAATCGTTTTAATAATAGGATTTTCCAGCGACGAATCATTCGTAAAGTAGCTAGGCATAAAAATTACTAAAGCTAATGAAGCTACTATTGCAGGTCCAATAATATAAGACCATCTAAATCTAGAATTTCCCATCTCTAATTTTGCCTTTGAAACCCCTATTTTACTTCTTTCACTAAGTTCTTTTGGTATTTCGATTCTATTCATCTCTTGTATAATTTTATTGCTCATATACACTCTCTCCCTTCAAATCTTTACGAAGCTTGTCCCATAAACAGGTACTAACGTATGCCAATTTTCTTCTTCCAAGTATTTTGTAACAAATAAATATAATTGTCCTTCTTTAAGGAGTTGATCGTTTTCAACTAAGATCAATTCTTCTTCGTTTTATGAAAATTAAATTCCATTTAAAATTGGCGGGTAATTCATACAGATTGGCTATCTTACAGGGTAGCCGATCTTTTTTTATTTATCAGAATTAAGATAAATACTTCATGATTCTGATGTTATGTAAACTAAGCTATAAAAAATTTATTGGGATTCATGAAATTTAGCCATTTATTAATCCTTTTTACCCCAAAAAGGTCTATGCAGAAAAACCCTTTGAAAGTGCTTTTCTGCATAGACATAACGTCCATGTAGCAATATAGCCAGTCGAAGTTAGGTCTGTATCTAATCCATAGTATTTTGACATGATATAGGCTACAGATTCTGCTTGTTCCAGTCGATAAAAACAGTAGCTAATACTCATTTTAATCTAACAGCTTTTATTGCATTAGCAGTAGTTCCGAAAATAGATAACATTCTTTCATAGAATGGTCTCGAAAAATTTTTAATATCTTTTGCCTTTAATTCTTCTGTCTCGTTCTCTAACGCTTTTAATACAATTAATATTTCTTCCTTAGTATCTCTGAGTTCTGGAAATATTTCAATTTTAGATGGTACTTTACGTAAAGGTAAGAAACCTTCTACTACACTAATAATGTCTTCCACTGTCATCCAATCGTAAAAATAGATTAATTGTATTCCTTGTGCTTCACATTGTTCTTTCTTGGATTTGTCAACAAGTCTAATTTGTTCGAGGTAATCTTTAGCGCTTAACCCCTTCTGTTTTGCAAAAAATTCTACCTCTTCATTATGTTGAGTTCCTTGGACCTCACAGGCAACCTTAAAATCTGGATAGTATCTGTCAAGTTCCATATAGTTTTTTGTTATAGGGTGTATTAAATTGATTCCAAAGTCATTATTTAATTGTTTTTTTCTATTATCAATAGAGGTTATATCCTCTACATAAGCATCTAGAATACTTTTTATTCTTTTTTCAAATTGTGATTTAAATCGTGGAGGGATACCAAGTTTTTCTCTTAGTATAGTAACTCCACCAACATGGACAGCTATAGCTGTGCTCAAACCTGGGGGTCCATACCTGTTCATATCTTTAATTGTAGGGAATCCTCCTAGTTTATCTATAAGTAATTCTATTTCATTACGAATGTTATCAAAATTCTTCCAATACCCTGGAGGTACTGATAGATGTTTTTGGTTTAGTAGATTACGAACCTTTTTATATCCCTCATGATATTTTAGTATTCCAAATTTAATTCCTGGACGAAATGATTCTAATTCAACAATTGTTGGAAAGTGACCAACTTTTTGGGTGCAGATTTCTATTACAGCTAAGACATTTTCAAAATCAGAATAATATGCGGGGGGAACATGCTTACTAGGTTCAGAAAAAAAATCGCGGACCTTATTATATCCCCCATGTTTTTTTTGAATTGCAGTTATTAAGCTTGTATTCCCTCCCATTTTCTTTAATTCATCTGAAGATGGAAAGTGTTTGATTTCTTCTTCAATTTTTCGAAGTTCTTTTATCACATTTTCAATATCATTCCAATACCCGTAAGGTTTTATTGTAGGTACAATACATAATTTTTTATAAATTGTTTGAATACCTCCAAATTTTTTTACCATATTACGGATACTTTGAAGGTTTCTCGCTTTTAAATCATGAAAAGTGGGCATTCTCCCTAATTCATCATATAAATTTTTATATACATTAACGACATCTTCTAATGTCTCCCATCTCATTCTCTTAACGGTAACATTCATCTCTTTATAGATTGCTGAAAGTCCGCCGTGTTGATGAATGGCACTAATAATCCCATTTTCCTTAATTTTAATTAAATCATTGGTGCTTGGAAAATGCCCTATCAATTCTGTAATTTCCCCTAAAACATTAAGTAAATTAGTTATATCATTCCAATATTTGTATGGCCTCAGTTTTTTTTTTATAATCTAATGCGTCAAATACGAATTGAATACCTCCAAACTCAATTATTTTCCCTAATATTCCTTTGCAGTTTTCATTAATTAAATCAGAATATTCAGGGAATTCACCAGTTTTGTCTAATATCATTTTATAACAACTTATAATTTGCTGTTTGGTTTCAAATTGTACGTTTTTATCCATGTTTAAATTATTTCCAACTTTTATATTAAAATTCATCTCAATTGAATTTTTAATAAATCCTATGGCGTACTTTAACTTTAGCATCTATTATGGAAAAGCATTATTATATGTTGAGGCCTGTTGTATAGAGTAATAGGTGAATGGACTAGCCTAAATAGGTGTTTTTTATATGTGCCTCATATCGCTAGGTCAGTTCATATTTTCACCAGGCTTCTTTACTTGAAAACGATGTACCAAGTCCATTAATACCTATATCCCCATGTATACCTACACCTAGTAATAGAACGTCTACATGTTTTTACTTAAATTCCATAAAAATTAGCTAAAAATTGGCGAAATGTTGGTGCGACTTGTTGGACTTGATCCAAGCCAAGCTCGTGATGCCAGAAAACTACTAGGGGTTCGTCTTCTAATGGATCAAATTCGAAGCAAATGTAGTTACCAAATTGGTCGCTCATGAACGGGATAATATTAGCTGGTAAGCGTTTTTGCAAGTTACTTGTCGTTTCCCAAATGTTTTCGAGATGGTGTGCATCAAATGATAATAATGCCTTTGCCACAATCTCTTTTTTTGTCGTTGTGTCAAAAACGTTTGGTCGCGGTCTGCCTGCGTTGTATGCTATAACTACGTCGTTAAAGCTTTTGGGGAATTTTACCTCGTATTTTTCCTCAAATCGTTTTACTTCTTGTAATGATTGTAATGGTTTTTGAAGTATCCATTCCATCTAATCGCCTCCAAATTTAATTATCTAAAATCAGAACCGCCACCCCATAGGAATCTTCCACCTGTGTGACCGGTTAAATCATGTATTGTCTTCTCAACTAAATGCAGTTCACCCGGTACTTCCGAATGATGCCATACATAGCCCTCTGGTGTTTCATCAGCCATAATTAGCTGAAGTTGTTCTTCAGAGAAAGTATCTCCCATTAACTGATCACTTTCTACTGCTTCCTTAAGTTGGCTATTTACTTCCTTAAAATGACGTGCGTCACTTTCTAAATACTGTGATTCATCTAGCTTTGCTTCAAATTTTGTTTCGAATTCCGGGAATACACCTTCTATATTTTCGCCACTCGGAAGTTCTATTTGTTTGTATTCAAATGGAACTCCTGTAATTGGGTGAATGCCTCCTTCAAGGCTTTGATTGCGTGTTTCAAGATGTGTAATTGGGCTTTTTTTCATATCTGTTTGTTTCTCTTGTACGCTTTCTTTAACATCTTTTACTTCGCCTGTTGTTTCTTGTACTGCTTCTACAGCCGCTAAAGATTCTATCATTAGATATTCGCCACCTCTTCTTGTTTATTGTTATACCATTCATGATATAGCAGTTCATCAGCTCGATTAGATAATCCTGCAACATATAAAATTGCTTGAATGATATTCATTACAAATGATTTTTCTGTTGTTTCTACATAACGTGCAAGCGCACGCTCACATTTTTGATGGAGTTGATCGATATTGCGCCCCACTTTTGCATAGGCTAAAATCTTTTGACCGTTTACTAAAAGACTGATCAGCTGCGCGCGTTCATCATAAGCTTCTTGTTGCCAAAAATAAAATTCCCCTTTATCACGCAAAACTTCTAGTTGATGTACTAATTGTGTACAGATATGGGTTGGTAAGTTTGTTGTTGCCAAACTAGCGATGCAGCTGTTAATAGTTTCATCATCTGGGATGATTTTAACGATTGATTCATTTAGTAACAGCAATTTTACAAGCAGAGTCGTTGCACCTCGTTTAGATTTTAATTCTTTTTTGATGTCATATGAGTAGTTAAATGTACGATCTTTGTTGTAATGCTCAATTTTGCATAGCACTGGTTGCAACCAGTTGTTTTGATAAACTATTGCCACACCCGTTTCTAACTTGGGAATTTCATTTAGTTGTTCTTCATTTAGACTTGCTGATGTCCCGACTTCAGATCGGTCTTGCCCATCTGGTAAGCGCATAATAATTTTTGTGTTCGTATTTCGAATAACTGAGGTATCGAGTAAATTCGGTGATTGATCTGCAATAATGAATCCTTCTCCATATGTACGCATTTCAGCGATGGCATTCGTAATCATCTCAACTGACTTCCCTTGTAAATTAGCTCCTTCATCCGACTGTCCATTTGAGGTTTTACGTAATAAATGATGAGCTTCCTCTAAAACAGTAATATGTTTAAGAGGTTCATTCATCCCTGAACTTTTTGCAATGCGATGTTCTTGCAAACGCATAAATAAAATTCCCATTAACAACGATTTTGTCTCTGTTGAACCAATGCGGCTTAAATCGACAATACAGTTACTGTCAAATAACAGACCGTTGTCAATTTCATCATCAGTAAGTATTTTTCCTATAAGGCCATTTGTTAATGATTTTACACGAGTTACTAATGCTCCTATGTAGTTACTCTTTACTTCTTCTGAGTAGCCTGATTCATTAATGACAGCTGGCAATATTTCTACAAGTTGTTTTAAAGTAGGATAAACTGGATATGTTTCAAAATTTTGCGAGCTTTCTAAGTCCCAACCTACTTGCTCATATACAAGTTCAACAGCTTCTTTTAATACTGCCGGCATAGCTGCATACATCGGCCAGCAAGCATTGAAGATTTCAATTAATCGCTCTATGTGCTCAAGCACATGTACTTCTTCTGGGAAGCGAAACGGATTAATTTTTAACAATGGTGCATACGTTGGATTTGTCCCAAGTACTATTACATCTGATTGACCACCAAAGACATTCTTATACTCACCTTTAGCTGGCTCAATAATTAAAAACTTCACGTTTTGTTTATTCAGTTCACCAAGCATTTGATAAATTGTGTTAGATTTTCCTGAACCCGTTGAACCAGTAACAAAAGTATGCATTGCTAAGCTTTTTAGATCTAAATTAACTTTTGAGGGTTCTGTTTGTCCCATATAATAAATATTGCCTAACTGAATTTTTGTTTCTTCTATACTAACCCCCAATTGAAGTACATTTCGACCAAATTCAGCCATTTCGATTACAGGTATTCCACTCACAGATTTCCGAGGTAACCCGTAGGCAATTGCAAGTTCTCGACCGTTAATGAGTGTACCAGCTGTCATTTGTGGCAAGCTTGTAGAGTCATCTGTCATATTTAATAGCGGATGGCTAAATTTACGTAAGTAACCTGAGATTTTGTGGTTATTTTTGTGGTCTTTATTCCACATATTAATGCTTGCACCTTCAATCGCCGAGTTGTCTCCGCGGATAAGCGATTGATAATTTGTGGCAGCAACTCGTGCGGTTTGTTCATCATCTGCAATGAAGTAACATGCATAATGCCATAAACCTAAATCTTCAGCACTTTGTAAACGATCTAATTGATTATCAATCTTTTCAAGCATTTCCGAAACTGTCTTATTTTCTAAGTGTACTTGCATCGTACTAGAAATACCTTCAGTAGAAGTATTATTGGAGTTTGCCGTTTTTGAAGTTGCGCTCGAAGTTCCCTCTGTCGCTGACGAACCATTAGTTATTGATTCATTTGTATTTTTGTTTGTCGTTATCCCTTTTGAACTACCTACTTTTCCTCCAAAAATACCTGTCAACATTCCTTTCAACATATTTACGCCATTATTTTCATTGAATGTGTCAGATATCCCACTTGAAGCACCATCTGTATAGCTTTGTGTTTTCGTCAGGCTATCATTAATCGTATTCGTTATCCCCTCGCTGATACCTTTGGTTAATGCAGAGCTTTCATTCTTCCCGGCAGTTAAATCGGTTGTTTTGAATGGTACTAAACTTGAATACAATTCTTCATATCCATGACGAACTGTTGAAGCTTCATTTTGTGGAATTGCATTGGCTAAAAATAGGGCTGAAAATTTCTCGCCTCTCATAGCATCGATTAGTTTTTCAAGACCTTGAATATAGCCTTTATTTTCAATATCTTTTAGTGCTGGAACCCCTGTTACACTACAAATCGAACGATGATGTTTTACATTTTTTCCTTCAAGTACTTCATCCATCACTTCTTGAATTTGAGCGTTTCTCAGGTTTTTTAATTCTGTACCAGGAAAATTCCCTTTAAAACTTTTTTCAAGAGCATCCTGTGCTGATAGAACATGCTTAGATTGTATACCTATATAAAGTGACACTTCTTCTCCGTCACTATCAAGAATAAGAATAAGTGAACTGTCTAAGCTTCCAACAGTGTTATATATATTCACGAGTTTTTCTGTTACGTCTTCATTTTTGTCGTAAATTATTTTCGTTACTTGGAATAGGCGTATATTTTGTTGTACTGTAATTTTTGCAATATGATTTGGCATTGCTAGTACTTCGCGCTTTGGTAAACTATGTAAGTGTTTGCGTTCTAAATAGAGTGAAGCTATATTTAATGATTGTTGTAGTTGACGCACTTCACGTAAAGTCATTATTTCCATCTAATACACCCCTTAAAAATAAAGCCCTACGTCAGTAACGAGGACTTTTAATTTATGACTGATTCGAGTCTTTTAATATTTGTAATTGTTCTTCTAAATATTGAATACGTTTATTTTTTGCTTTGATTTCAAGTTTATATAGTTCAACAGTTGAATTTACTTCATTCAGGTTTTTTTTATATGTATCAACTGTGTTTTCAAGCTTTACGTTTATATCTTTAAAATAATTAATTTCACGCTCTAGATCCCTACCACCATACAAACCTTCAAAAAATCCTTCTTTTGTTTTAAGAATCAATTTCTCTATAGTATTTTTTTTACGACTAGGTATACGATAGCCGCCAGAGCCACGATTGTTACCCCGGTCACTAGAAACTTTCCCACACCAGATGAACCACCTGTGATATGAGTTTCATTTGTCAATTGTGACTTTTTTGGAAGTGATTTTACAGGTTCTTGATGATTTAACTCTTCTTTATAGGCTTCTCGACCAACTTTCATCAAAAGTTCAAAACGTTCTTTTGAAAAATTGGTAATAAGATGAGATTGAAGTTTTCCGAAATAGCTTTTGGTCCATTCAGCTGGGTTTATTATTAAATCACGTTTATTATGTGTATCCCAAATGTTGATTCCTTTTTCATCAATATGTTGTAATGCTGAATTTATTTCTCCGGATTTATCTAACGGATCTGAAGTAATATAGGCTAATAAAGCTGTCTGTATATTCTCAATATCAACTTGTTGAATAGCTTCTTGTAGACGTGTACTCATTTAGATATCCCTACCTTTTCTTCTAGTTCTAATACTTTGTCTAATCTTTCTGTAAAGTGCTTTAGCCACTCTTTTTGTTTTTGTTTTTGTTCCATTTCTTCAACTAATATTTTACTGTTTAGTGATAACTTTTTGATTTCTTTTACACGTATTTTCATTACTTTATCTAAACGGTCAATTTCTTCGATAAAGAATTTTTGAAGTCTATTTAGTTCACTCTCCATAAAACTTTCGGCATTTTTAAAGTTTGTACGAAGTGACTTTATAACTGGCACCATAAATGAGTCACGTACTTCTGCTAGGTCTACATATTCTACATCGCCATAAACATCCACCTCAAATTCTTTTTCCTCACGCCAAGTCCATGGCTTATACCACTTTTTATTTTCATTTACTACTGTACGCTTTCCGACTACTTCTTCTTCTATATAAGAAAAATCATTCAATAAGCTCGTGATATCTGGTGTGTCCGCTGTAATTGCTTTATCCCAGTTTGCAATTTGTATCGAGCTCATTTCGAAATCCATGATTCCCGAAACATATTCCTGATACTCATTTAAGTACCGTTCAGCATTTTCACGTAAAGAAGTAGAAATAATTTTTTCTAAATCTGTTACCGCATCGTCTTGCAACATTAAAATATTTTTTTCCATTTTATATAAAAGGGTATCAGCTTCAATTTTGCGCATCCGATCACCACGTAATTCTTCGTTTAACAGATTTACTCTCTCTCCGAATACTTTTTCATTTAAATCATCGAAGTATTGGGCTACATTGAAGTTCATTTTTCGAATTTTTTCTTTAAACTGTGTCGCTTGAACGCCATGAGCTAGTTGTTCTTCAATTCGTTCCATTGACGCTAACACTTGCTCTCGTTGTTCTTCATTATTTTCTAGTTCTTCCTGTAAACTTTGCATAAACTTCTCTTGTTCAACGATACGTTTAAATGTATTTACAGCATTCGTGATTTTAGAAGAAACTGCATACTTATCTAAGTATTCATTAATCGCAGCCTCTACACTCGGCACACCAGTATAGTATAGTGTTTCAATTTGTTCATCATTATTTGTTCTTGCTTCCAATACTCTTTCATAAATGGAATTTTTTAAAGAAGGACTAAGTGGAGCATAATTATTGAAGTGCATTGCTTCTTGATCCGTAAATAAACTCAGTGAATTTAGTGTACTTAATTCCTTTTTTGTCATCGGTAGACCATTTTGACTTTTACGAATCACCTTTGCCATTTGTGCAGAAATCGGATAGATATTAGGATTATATATACCAATTTTTTCAAGATAACTTTTTACTTTAAAAATAATATCTTCTAAATTTTCGCCACTTTCCGGATCAAACTCATCGGCTTTATTTATAGCAAATATAAAACGATCTTTTGATTGCTTGCCTCCTACTGCCATTGCCTCCGCAACAGTACGTAAAAGTTCTAAGTCATCATCTGTTTCTAGTTGTGTTCCATTAAGTACATATAAGACCATGGGCTTATCATCATTCTTGATAACAGATAAAGTGTGTAGACGATGTGATGAATCAGAAGAGTTATTTGGTCCTGGTGTATCTACTAATACTAAGTTCATCTTTCCTGACCTAATAGATGGAATATTTCCTTCAATTTCGATTAAAGAGATCGCCGAATCGTTATTAAATTCTTTGAAATCTTCTACAGTTGCATTCTTAATAGACTTAAACTCCAAACCGTCGGTATCATATGCTATAGCCGAGAAGTTATCGGCTGCACTATTTCGGATTTTCGAAATTTTAGCTGTGCACGCTTGGTTTTTTGAAGGCATTAACTCGCGGCCTAACATTGCATTAATTAGTGTTGATTTCCCAGAACTCATCGTTGCAATAACAGCAATTTCAAATTCACTATTTAATGCTTTTTCAAAGTTATGTTGAATTTTCGGATCTCGTAACTTTTCAAATGGACCCTCTTGCATCAAATCAACAAGTTCTTCCAATACAGTGAACTTATCTTCTACTTCTTCTACAGCAATATGTTCTACATCAATCGAAACATCTCCATATGTATCAGTGTATCGTTGTGCAGTTAAAAGAACATCTTCAAAGTCAGGTAATGTACCAGTAAAAATTAATCTATAAGTATCATCGTTTAATACTTCTTCGAGTAATGGAAATATATGCTCTACCCATACCTGGAGTCGTTCACCTTGATATTTACTAAATTTCGTTTCTTTCATTAAATCCAAATCTGCTGTTGCTAGCATTGTTTCTAATTTGTACGGATTATACTTCATTGAAATATTCACAATTTATAGTCTCCTTTAAATACATTTCAGCACTTGTGCGACACCTGAATGCTCAATAATTTGTATTAAGTTTTGATGTTTACTGTTTCCTTGAAGATTATCTTGCTTTACATTTACCGTTGAAAGATTTGGTAGGTAGTACGCTTCATCTGAAAATAAATCTTCAAACGAAGAAAGTTTCGCTCTTTCTTTACGTGTGAGCTTTTGTTGTGAAAGTGCCTTTTGTGCAAGCTTTGCTGCTAATGCGGATACAAAAATGACATTTGGAGATTCAAACCCATTTGTTTTTAAATACATAAGTACCTCTTGTTTTAACTCCATCAAGGATTCGATTTCATTATTTTCATACTCATCAATTTTATTTACAACAAAAATAATGTTTTGATGAGTATTACTTTTCAAGTGTTCCTGAATTTTTTTCAACAACTTATAGTCATCAATAGTAGCAATCTGCGTCGCATTCATTATATAAACTATTGTATGATAATCCATTTTTAATGCATTCTCCATTACAATTGCGTGCTTACTCTCGCCAGAGTTATTTGGTCCTGGAGTATCTATAAAAGTTAACTTCTCGGGAACATTAAATACTGGGCTTATTGGACCTTCAATATTAACCTGCAGAACATCATTTGAATTATTCCAGTTCTCTAAAACCAAATTCGTCAAATTATCAAATACTTCTACTTTGCTAGAGCCATTAAATGTTACTGTAAAGTCATTGCGATATGTATGGCACAAATAGTGGTATGTTTTGGCGGTACAAGCTTCATTTTTTGACGGGAAAAAATCCTTTCCAATAATACTATTCAAGAGTGTTGACTTTCCTGAACTCATCGTCCCTACAACGAGTGCAATTCGATTAGGCCTATGTAATTTGTATGCATTTTCTTTAAATTGATTGTATAAGAATCTCAGCTTTTCATATTTAGTAATTTTTAAAAATTCATTTGATGTCTCAAATGATTCGAGTTTTAATTCATTGATAAACATACAAACTTCATTAAACTCATGTCGACTCATTTTCAATAATTTGAAAAGCTTTTGAAGTTCCGTTTCAAACATATATTCCTCAAAAATACCACGACATAATAGTAATAGATCCGCAAGTAAAATATAATTCCAATTTTCAACTGTAATTTTTTTACTCGTTAAAACGTACTTAGTTGTACAAACTTCTTCCACATTTGTAATGTCATGATATTCTTTCATATTTTTTTGGGGGAATTTCACAGATATATCTAGTTTCTTCGCAAAAATATTTAAACTATCTTCGAAATTCGTTTCGCTTAATGATAGTTCGCCTAGCAAGTAAACAAGTGCTTTCAAATACTTCTCTTTGAACAGAATATCCATTGTCCCTAATGGATGTTCTGTTATCTCTAGCTGCTTTAGAAATCTTGAGTATTCCATGTGATACGCAGCGAGTAATCCTATTTTATCGAATTTTTTTATTACCAGTTCAACCGCTAAAATATTTACGAATTTGAGTTGATGAATACTAACTCCATATTTATTTAGGAGGTATACCCTATCTTCATCACGCAATATTATACGATTTTCATTATTTACACTTTTATTCCATGTTTTCTTTTCATTAAAAAAGGATATTTCTTCAAATAAATAGTATTGTACAAATAAGTTTTCATTTAATTCGCGTAATATTTTTACTCTTAGTATTTTAGGCATCTTATTTCTTAAACGGTCTTTTAGTAGAAAACCTTCGCATATGAAACTTTCAAGTTCAAGATATAGTTCATATAGTTTAATATTAACTAACTGCTTTTTTTGTTCCATTTTTATACTAGGTATTAAACCTTCGCTCGCCAATTTTACACAACCTTTATCTATGTGTCTTTATACTATTAGTAATTATACATTTATTTTACAATTTAAACACCTTTAGATATGTTTTTATAATTCCTTTTATAGGACTAAAACAACAGATTATAATATAAGGAGCATTCCTTTTTACACAAGAATATCTCTTGGTTGTGATTTTATTTGGTGGTTGCCCCAATTGCTAAGAATTTTTCTGTGAAAATTCGATTATATTAGCACTTCCTCTTACATCCTACAAGCTTATGATATGAGAAGAATATCCTTCAACCTTATACACTTTCGGAAAAGTAAAAGAGAGGATTACCTTCAAAAAGTCGTTTTTAATTTACATTTTGGACAACCTCTTCTATCTTCTTTAAATCTCCGTTCTTTCCTTTCGTAAAGCACCTAAAATAATTAGTTTGGGAGTAATGCAAGTTGGTGATAGTTGTTGCATTTTGTGAGTCTACTATTCTATTAGTCGTAGAGATTGGTTCCTCCTTTCTACGCTTCATAACTTCTAAATACTTCAGATTGCCAAGGGTTTTCGATTTTCATAGGGAACATGCCACTTATAAAAAGATTGCTAGTGTCTTTTGTAATGTTGGATAAGTCCCCTTCAGGTATTAATGGTCTTTTCACATATTGTTCCAACTAACTAGAACTGGCACTCTACTTCCCAGTCGAAGCCTCCGCTCTGACTTGTACTACCTGTTTGTATAATAGCGGTAGTCTCCCCTGCAAGTTGGGGGAATTATTTAATCGTTTCCATGTCTTTGCGCGTAAAAATAATAGTGTGTCGTGATTCGATAAAACAATTTTATGCAGATAATCATATTTCGGTTCTTTCAAAAGCCATGTATTGTTTTCCCTGGATTGTCAGAAATTCGATGCAACTTTCCTCATGGAAGCAATTAATGCAGCAATGATGGCGTATTTGATTCAATCAATGTCGCAATAATTACCGCATTAAGTTCTTATTAGTATTTAACCGGAAACTAGGAATTTCAATTACATAGAATCACATACTCTATTTTGTTATTTTTCTGACCACCTTCTAATTTATATTCCAAATCCGTGTGATGACTGAATAAAAACTCATATACGGGTGGTATGGTGTATACACTCCCTTTCTATACTTCACTAAACCCGTGTTTGGGAGTGTAGATAACTACTATAAAGAAGTAAGTTAACTTTTATATAGGTTCCGTATTAAAAACCCTTCATTAGTGATTAGAGGTTTCTTCTGATTCCTTTACTAATATAAAAATTCTTCCGCATGGACAGTTCAAGAGTCGGTTTTTATCCCGACAACATAATGTATTTAGAAGATTGGCATAAAACGTTACAGCGTGATTTAGATTAACAAATATCTCATTTATAGAGCTCTACTACATCGTGAAATGAAGTAAGGTTAATAAGTAATAATCTCTTGAAATTAAAGGGGATTTTATTATTTTGTCGAATTAGAATTATTTAGTGGGATTCAAATAAATACAGTGATTCACTGATGGTTAGGGATTCATTACTAATTCATAATTACAAAACAATTCTGGTCTATAAGTGGGCAATAATTCACGAAGGATAATTTATAAAAGAGTTATGATGTTTCATCGGTGAGTATTGATCACTTATGGTGTTAAAATCGAATTCTTGGGGTGTCTGAGATATTACAAGCTTGTGCCATTTAAGTTTATAAGTTGATATTTGTGATCTATCAGTGGTTAATGCCCCACTAGTGAAGCTTTAAATAAATCTTGTAGTGTTCTATAAGTGGCTAGGAATTCATTAGTGATTCATAATTTCATAACAATTATGGCCTATAATTGGGCAATGATCCACAGGTGTTCCAATACAAAACTTGGTGAGGATTCCCCGGTAACTAGTGAATCACTAGTCTTTCTTAATGTGAAATTATCTGGATGCTGGAGCTTTTGTAAGCTGGTTTCATTTTATTTTGATGTTAAGTATTTGTTGTCTACAGATGGTTAGTGCTCCACAAGTGAACATATGAATAAATTTTTTAAGTGTTCTACAAGTGGTTAAAGATTTATTAGTGCGATAAGAGTTATGGTTTGTAGTTGTTCATTGGTTCATTACGGTTAGTTCATTAATGAGGAACAAGCCATTTGTGAACTATTCTTATTTTAAATGTAGGAGGTTTGTTGATGGAGTTAAAAGAGGCAGTTTGGCAAATACGTGATTTTACCGAGGAGATACAAAAAAGATACGAAGAAGAAACGACTGTTAAAGAGTCCGTTCATTATAACACGGTAGATAAATGGTTTAAAGAACTCGAAAGCAAAGGCATTCATTACATTCAAAGAACTGCAGAAACGAATAAGAAGGTATACGATGAATTAGACTTAGCCATTGCCATATTTATTATAAATAAGAGAACTCTAAAGTGGAGTTTGGACGCCATTTTTAATGTGCTCTCAGAACATATAGAAGTAAGGACATTTCCAGCTGAAGGTTTTGGTGACTCACCATGGGTGAGTGAGTCACTAATGATGCAAGAAATTAGTCGTCAATTAGCAAGAATGCAAAAAGAAGTGGAAGAAAGATTAATTCTTGAGTTGGATACAAAACAAAAAGAGTTAGAACAACAATTCTTAAATAGGCTGCCCGTTCCCAAAACAGCACAAGAGATAAGAGCTGAAAAGACAGATATCATGATTTCATCTGTTCGAAAGCGCTATGAAATAGAAGAAAAAGCGATAGCTGAATGGGATAAGTTGCCCCTGGAGCAAAGGGTTAAAAAGGTAGGTCTATTCCGGAAGGAAGAAGATTTACTGAAGCGAGAAAATTTTATTAGAGAATTTGTAAGGAATTACTTTGAGGATAGGAAAGAATAATTTAAGCTACTTGAGTATATGGAATCAAACATAGTTATGATAATCATTTTAAAAGGAATGATCGTATGATAATGAAGGACTTTATGGAACAAGCAAAAAAGGACTATCAAGTATTTTAAATGAGTACGATAGTAGTGAATTTATGAAATTAAAATGAGCTGAAGAATTTCTTAGTGGGATTGCTTCATTATCAGTTGATAGGAAATGGCTTTTATTATTTGGACTATCACTCAGAAAAAACGATACGTGATTAAATATTGTAGGGAGATTGTGAAATGTTTCACTTAAACTAACGGGGCAGTTTAGTTTAAGAAGTTTATAACGGTAGGAGGTGTAAATGTGAAAAGGATTTTATCAATTCAAGGTGGAATGGCGGGAGGAAAAACAACCTTAACCAAAAAGTTAGAGGAACAAATTGATGGTTTATATTTTACATATGAAAACCCTTATCCCATAGTTGAGAAAAGGGAGAATAAGAATCTTGATATTTATACAAAAGATGGGTTTGTTGAAAACCAACGATTATTTATTGAGTCAGAAATTAATCGATTTAACAATTTGCCAGATGGAAAAGTTATATTTGATAGAGGTCCAGAAGATATTGAGTTTTATACCTTACATTTCCCTATCGCCAATGGTTTTAACTGGGATATTGAACAACTATTGAAAGATGAACTTCAAGAATTACGTAGGTGTCGTTCGGATATTATTATATATTTAGATGCTAGTGAAGAAACGTTATACAAAAGGAAACATAGTGACCTTGGCAAAAGAAGAAATGCATTTCAAAAAAATATTAAACTATACAAGTTTGAAAAAGACTGGTTTATGCAATTTAACACTAAATTCTTAGACGTGAATAATAAAACATCTGAACAGGTGGTAGAATGGACATTGGAATTTTTAAAGAAAAATAACTTTCTGTAAGAAATTCATTATTAAGCTAACGGGTGCTTTAGTTAAAAATCAAGAGTTGATTAGGCAGCTCTTTTTTCTTATTGAACTAACAAAGCAGTTTAGTTGAAGAAGAAGGTTTTTCGTCGATTGTGTTGAATAAGTTAATATATGTAAACTATTGAACAAAAGGGGTGCTTTACTTTCAGTCTGGGGGTGGCACTTTTATCTTGAACTAATGGTGCTGGTTAGTTGAATAAAAAGTTAATGTCAACAACACGTAAATCAATAGAGTGGAGTGTTGTTATTGAAAATTTTTTCTAAACTTTTTACAAGTACAAATATTAGTAGTATGGCTATGTTTCTTAGGTTTTTGATTTTATATACTATTATTTCAGATATAGAACCTAACATATTTACTATTGCAATCATTACAATAATTTTTTTGGGTAGCTAATTCATTGCAAGTTATCAAAGAAAACAGGAAGTAGCACATCGGTAGAAGAGAGTGGAATTGTACCACAACATGCAGAGTAATGATAAGAGTATGTGAATGATTGTACTTCAACTAACGCAGCAGTTTAGTTGAAAGAATATTTGATGTAAAAAAAGGGAATTGAGAATTTCAACTTGTATTAGGGTTAATAATATCATGGGAATATTTAAGAAAGGGATTGAGTGAATATGAAACTGAGAAAACGATCTATTGTATGGATAATCACGGCAATGGTACTTATTGGAGGTATAATAAATTTTGTTGTTAAATTTGAAAAATCAACGGAAAATATAATTACGGGCAATGAAAATAATACTGAGTTTGCTATCAATGAGCAAGGACAAACTTATGGAACTCCAATTATACCTTCTGGACCCGGTGAAGTAGGTCATGAGCCAGACTTAATTAAGACAAAAGGTGAAAATGGGTTGGTAGGATATGTAAAAGCTCAAGATTTAACACCTAATTTTTCATCACCGAAAGAAGCTTTAGCTCAACAAGAAACGATAAAAACTGTCGGTTACGTTTCAATCCCACTGTATAAATCAGATGGTAATACTATAATTGGGGAATTTAGAATGCATAGTTCAAATGAGGATTAATGTTATTAAACATACTCATATTTTAATGATATTGTGAAATCATTTTAAGTATTAGATTGTGAAGTCATATACTTAAACAACGGGGCAGTTTAGTTTAACAAGAAGGCTATTAAAATGGATAAAATAATCGTCCTTAATTTGGACGATTTTTTTGTTTAAAAAAATTTAAAGAGTTTAAGCCAAATTAGACTTTGGTTTGTCTAATAGATGTAGGACAAAATGAGAAAGGGTGAATTACAATCATTAGATTAGTAAAAAAAGCTCAAAAAGGAAATGACAAAGCCTTTTTAAAGCTTTTCCAGCAATATCAAGAAGATATTTATCGAATGGCTTATGTATATGTAAAAAACAAAGACGATGCTTTAGATGTTGTACAAGAAGTAGCATTTCAAGCATTTAAAAAGATAATTACATTGGAAAAACCAGAGTATTTTAAAACATGGTTGATGAAAATTACGATGAACTGTGCAATGAATATAATTAAAAAGAATAAAAAAGTGGTTCAGTTAAAACCAGAGCATGAGAAATTTATAGGAACAGTTAGTGAGGATATACCTCTTTCTATATCATTACAAGACTTGATAGAAGCATTGGAAGCGGATGAAAAAAGTATTGTTCTACTAAGGTTTTATCATTATCATACATTAAAAGAAATATCAGAGATTCTGGAAATACCACTTGGGACGGCAAAATCAGTATTATATCGTGCATTAACTAAACTTCGCAAAGGATTTAAGGAGGCTGATATTTGTGAGAAATAAAATAAATCAAGAATTACAAAAAATAGAGATTCCAAAAGAATTATATGAAAGGTCTAAAATTGGTGTAAAAAAAGCCAAAGCAGAGAAACAAAATAGAAGATTTAAAAATCCATTAGTAGCGGCAGCAATGATTTTAGGGTTATCTATTACTTCAGTTGCTTTTGCTTTTCCGTCTATTGCATCACAAATTCCATTTATGGATAATGTCATTAATTTTTTTAATGATGAAGAGCAACACTACAAAGATTTTGGGGAATTCTCGACTGAAATCGGTCTCGTACAAAAAAGTAATGGTGTTACGGTAATGATTGACAATGCGGTTTATGACGGCACAAATGTTACTGTGTCTTTCGCAATTGAAACCGATTATAATTTTGATGAACGCATGGATGTACGAGCACCAAATTGGTTTTACGTTCGTGAAGCAGGTGGTAGTGGCGGCACATTTAGGATTACGAAAATTAGTGAGAATCGCTATGCGGGATTATCAACTTTCACCCCAAATTTCAAAGATAATCAACACCCAGAAAAAATCGAAGTCACTTGGAAGCCAGAATCCTTCTACAGTCCTTCAAATGATTTCGAAGTAAAAGGGGATTGGTCATTTGCCTTTACACTGAATCGTTTAGAAGGTGATTTACAGTTGTTGAATAAAACCGTACAGCAGGAAAATGTGAGCTTTACGCTTCAATCTATTGAGTACACTGATGTATCCACTATTATTAGCTATGAACAAGTGGTAACTGATGAACTCCTAACAGAGTGGGAAAGTGTGACACCTGTTTTCCATGTAACAGATGACCTCGGTAATGTGTATGTGAATGGAACTGGTGGCGGTGGAAAGACAACTAATGACTACAAAACATATAAAGGAACAAGCGACTTCGGTACAATTCAAGAGGGAGCTAGTAAACTCATCATTCAGCCTATTCAAATTGCAAGTCTTAATTATGGAAAAGGTCATCTCGAAATTGAGCTTGAGCCTATTGTCATCGACTTAAAAAAATAATAATGAATTAGTGTTGAAAAAATGGAAGGTATTGTACTTAAAGTAACGGGTTGCTTAGATTGAATTGGCTAAGAAATTAGAACTAAAGACTCTGAAAGCCATTATTGACCCAGATAATATTGTTTCATAGATTGAACTATAAACAAATGCGACAGAAATACAATAATGTTTTTTCTTATTCAACTAATGGGTGCGTTTAGTTTAAGAAGGTTCTGTAAATGGGAAGGAGCGGACTAACTTATGTTATTAATGCTTTTGCTTGTAGTACCATTATTAGGAGTTTTATGGTTTTTAAATTTTACTACTTTTTTGAAGAACTTAAAGAGTGGAAAAAGCACTCATAACCAAAATATTTTAGGAGCAGTCTTAACGTTTATTTTTATCTTTGCTTTAATGTACTGCTATGTTGGAACCCTCTAAATAAAAAAAGATTGTGAACCATTGCACTTAAACTAACGGGTGCTTTAGTTGAAGATTCGCTTTCCGAAATAACCAATCTTTTTGATTTATAATAAATTTTAAATATACTATACAAAGAAGCACACAATTTAAGATAGTGTGCTTCTTTATTTTATTTGCGTAATTCCTTGCTTGACCCAATTTACTAATTGCTCGTAATCTCTTTTTAATAAGTTGTATTCTTGAGAGATTTGAGCATACGATTGTTTCATCTCGTCATAACTTTCCATTGCCAGCTCCAAATGGTTTTGAATAGACGATGAACCAGAACTCTCTTTAAGTGGCGTTTCTTTAGGAGTTGCTTCTTTCTTAATAAGGAATGGGCGAAGATTTTTATTCCATCTGAATGCACAAGCCTGTTTGGAGCGACCTAACAAGATGCTTGCTTCTTCAAATCCAGAAATTTGGGTTAGTCCTTTTTCTATTTTTTCTAAAACTATCTTTTTAAGGATATTGTCTTCATCGGCAGTCCAACTATCTTTTCTAATTTTAACATTCATGTTCTTCACCCTTTGATTTTTTATTAATATATGCATATTAGGCATAAATAGTATCTAAATAGTAGATTTTTTATATGAACTAACAAAGTAATTGAATTTATAAACAGATAAACAAGAGGGGATTACCCCCTCTTGTTTTTACATATATCCTTTTCTTTTAGACTTAAGAACGTACTTGGAGTCACAATGATATGGTCAAGTAGTTCAATTCCTAGTAGGATACCGGCTTCTTGTATGCGTTTTGTGACTTCGATATCTTCGCTACTAGGCGATGGGTTTTATCAATAGTAAAGTGTAGAATTTACATTGAAATTGCTTCCTTTGCTTTGACTACATGTCTTCACTGTTATGTAACTTACTTTATCTTTCGACTTAAAAAAATGTGCTTATCTGCCCTTATGTT
>NZ_JAQMHQ010000013.1:0-69931 GCF_042055255.1 Psychrobacillus sp. PGGUH221 | reverse complement strand
GAAGTTTATAGGTTGCGGAGCCTAAAAGGTGGATTAGGTTATACTGACGAAAAGTTAAGATCCATCTTTAAGGATTTCAAGGAAATTGAAATAAGAAAAATGAAGGAAATAAAACAGCCGAATGAGGCTTTTGGTGTACCTGACTTGTTGACTGCTCTATTTCAAAAATATTAATTTTTCTTATTCAACTAACGGGTGCTTTAGTTAAACATGGGGCTGCCTGTATGGGGAGCCTTTTTCTAATTGAACTAACGAAGCAGTTTAGTTCAACAAGAAATCACAATAAATGTTCCGGAAAATTTAAACAAAATCAGAGAATTAGTATAAAAATGTGAAATAAATTTTTTATATTTGTGAGGTGAATAAATGAAAGGCTTTTTGAATGAAATTCGAAGACCAATAAAAATATCGTTATCAAGAAAAATCTTATATTCGGCTTTAGCATTTATCGCAGGGGTTATTTTAGGTGTAATTTCCAAGGTGTTTGATGAGACGGCTAGTAATTTATTACCATATTTCCTTGAAGTGTTGGATTTAAGGAACTTCTTTTCTCGTATGGGCGTTTGGATTTTCCTTGCGATGCTAATATCTGTGTATAGCAAATCACCTGTAAGGTCTGCAATAAATGTTTTTTTGTTTTTTGTAGGCATGGTAGGTAGTTATTATCTTTATACTGTTATGATAGCTGGTTTTTTCCCTAAATCATATATGATGCTTTGGATTATCATGACTGTTATTTCACCATTTATGGCTTTTGTATGTTGGTATGCAAAAGGGAAAGATGTTATTGCTATTTCTATTTCATCTATATTAATGTTTATTTCAAGACAGACTTTTGCATTTGGATATTGGTATTTTGATATTATATATATATTGGAGTTTCTACTCTGGATAGCTACAATTTTTGTTTTATATCAGTCACCAAAACAAATAATCAAGGTGGTTCCAATAGGTTTGCTTCTTTACTTCCTTACCGCTCAAACTAATTTATTCTGGGGGACTAAAATGTACCCTTTGTAAAGGACATTTATAAAAAAGTCTTTAAGCAATTTGAAGAAGATGCTGGCTGTATTTTGCAGGGGGCATCTTTTTCAAATTCCATTGTCCGCGGTAATGGTTATAGTATGTCATATAACTCTTTACTTCTTGTTTTACCTCTTCTAACGTTTCACAGTTCTTTATACCCGTCTCATCCTTAAAATGTCCAAAAAAGATTCTTGGGGCGCATTATCCCAACAGTTGCCACGACGTGACATCGACTGACTTAATCCCATCTTCTTCACAAGTTTTTGAAACCGGGGATTCGTATAATGGAATCCTTGATCCGAATGGATAAAGGCACCTTCAGCTATAAATGTATGGTTGCGTTTTAATTTATGTAATGTATTTAGGGCAATGTCTAGCGTAATTTTATCTGATACTTCATAAGCCAGTATTTCATTTGTTTCCGCATCTTTAATCGTAGATAAATAAGCACGTTTACCTTGTTTATACGTTAGATAAGTGATATCTGTTAATAATACTTTACCAGCCACACCTTGTTTAAATTGACGTTGGAGAAGGTTTGGACAAGTACGGTGTTCTTTCGTTGCTTTTGCCATTCGACTATAAGGATTAGCTTTTCGAATGGGACAAACAATATCAAATTTCTTCATAATCCTGCGAATTCGTTTAAGGTTGTATGTAATACCATATTGATTTTCCAAAGTCATTTTAATTTGACGAGCACCTTTTTTACGATGGCAGAAATGAAACGCTTTTAAAATGATTGCCTTTACTTCTTCATCTCCTTGATCACGTGCTACACGGTTTTGATTTGCTTTTTCAGCAAAGTAATTGTAATAACCTGAACGTGACCCGCTTGACCATTTGCTTTAATTTGTATTTTTTAATAGTTTCATAAATTAGTAGGAATTTCTGTTCCGTTACGAGTTCTATTTTCTCTTCAACATCTGCCTTTCGAGTAGATCGAGCTTTTTTAAGAGTTCATTTTCTGCTTGTAATAATCTATTTTTCGCTTCTAATCGAGCATACTTTTCCTCTAAACTTAATTCACGCTCTGAGGGGCGCCCTGAATTCTCTTTTCGTGTATCTACCAATCCATTTATTCCTTTTTCTCGATAAGTATTACGCCAACGCTTACCAGAGGAAATTACGCGATCTAAGCCAATTAACTCAATATCCAAACCAGCGGTTTCAAAAATTTCACGAGTGCCTTTTCCTTTTTCATTCTCTGCAATAAAATGTCTTTTAAATTCATCTGTATATGTGATTCCCTTTTCACTAACAGACGCTACATAAGGGTTACGAGCAAGTTGTTTTTGTTCTGCTTTACTTAAGTATCTTTTTGTCATTTTGTCATCCCCAACACGTTTTTCTTTATTATAAATAAAAGTACCCCATAGAATAGACTTTTTTTAAGTGTCTATCCCATAGGGTACATTTTAGACGTTGTAGGATTTTATATTAACTATCAAAGATTGGTAAAGATTCTACTTAAACTAACAGGTGCTTTACTTCAGGAAGGAGTAAAGCCTTTTTTCTTATTGTACTAACGGGGCAGTTTAGTTGAAGAAGAAGGTTTTTTTGCGATTGTGTTGAATAAGATAATATATGTAATTTATTGAAGAGATGGGTAAAATAGATAAATTCTTGAAATGGTTTATGGCTTCATTTATATTGGGGGTTGTAGGGCTAATAGCAGTTTTTTTTGTAGCAAGAGTAACTGGTGAAATGAATCGAAGCATCTTGTTAGTTAGCACTTTAACTATATTCGTTTTAATTCTATCTTCGTTATTTAGTATTGTTAAAGCTAATTCAAATAGAATCCGAAGAGAATTAGTTATCTCCGTACTTTTTGCCATTATTCCTTTATCAGCATTAGTAATAAATGGGTTAATTTTTACTGTTTATTTTGTAGGCAAATAAAGTGACTATTGTGAAGAAATATACTTAAACTAACGGGTGCTTTACTTCAAGAAGGAGTAAAGCCTTTTTTCTTACTGAAACTAGAGCAGTGGTTTAGTTGAAGAAGGATTAATTTGCAGAAGATGAATAAGTAAATAGAAAGTGTAATAATTCCTTAAGGAGTTTTGATATGAAAATAAATATTTTATTAATGTTAATAGTTATTAATATAGCTGGTTGTAATGGAATACCTCAGCCTTCTTCGTCAACTGATTATGTTCAAGCACAGGGCAAAGTTATTGTAGAAAAAAAGACTATACAATGAGGATAGGTGATTTTGAACGGAAAGATGGAAACTTTGAAGCTAGAAAGATTAGTGAGACCAATATATATGACTTAGCAGACCGATTCAATACAGTAGAAGATGAAAAAGGGGATAAAATAAAAATTGAGATTGAACAAAATCCATCTTCAATAATTGTAGAGCAATGGAATGAAGATGGTACAATTGTTGCTGTTGAACTTATAGGTAATGAAATTACACTACCATCTAAAGAGGGATATTATATTTATGAAGTTATCGTAGAATGGAATGAAGGAAAAATAAATTATGTTTTTGATATTAATATTAAATAAAATTAAACAAACTTCAATCAGGTCTAAATTAGTAGATTCTTCCCCAACTAACGGGTGCTTTACTTCAAGAAGGAGTAAAGCATTTTTTTTATTAAGCTAAAGCAGCAGGTTAGTTGAATAAGAAGGTTTTTTACGATTGTGTTGAATAAGTTAATATATGTAAATTATTGAACAAAAGAGGTGCTTTACTTCAAGTCTGGTGGTGGCACTTTTTCTTGAACTAACTGGGCAGTTTAGTTTAACAAGGAACTATGTTCAGGAGTAGTACAGAGAATAAAGAAAGAAATAGAAAAGTGGGTTTTTTATGATAATGAAAATGGATATTCGATGTCATTTTTACGGTGAAGAATTTTCTCCAAAAGTGTTTGAACAACTAACAGGTCTTACATTAGTGAAAAAAATTGAAGTAGGGGAAACTTTAAAAGTAGGAATAAACAAAGGAAATCCTTCTGATTATGGTAGTGGTCAACTATAAGGAATGAAGATTTTGGACTTGGTTGGATTGCTTTAACCTTATCTAAACAGATAGAGGTACTTCGCAGATGTGGTACAGAGAAGATTGACTTAGTAATTGGAGTTTGGTATGACAAACAGTGCAATCTTGTATTTGAACCCGAGTCAATTAAGTTAATTGGTGAATTAGGCATTCCCTTACAAGTAAGCTGTTACGAGGATTACTAAATCTTATTCAACTAACGGGTGCTTTAGTTAAACAAGACCATCAGTTTGATGGTCTATTTCTTTATCCAAAAAATCAAGTAGTTCTAAGAAATCCATTGTGAAATGTTACACTTAAACTAACGAAGCAGTTTAGTTGAACAATAGTCATTAGCTATTATTCAACAATCGGACCATTTAACGGAATAAGGAAAAGTATTATTAGTGTAAAATCAAAGTGTTTAATCAGGGAATATTTTAGTTCAGAAAAAAATGATTTAATATTCCGAAAATTATTTGCGATAGGAACGTGCGTTTGTTAAAATCAAGTAAACGACAAAAGGGGAGTATGATGAGTAACATAATTCTTCGAAATCTGATTGAGGATGACCTTCCTATTTTTTTTAAGCACCAACAGAACCGTGAAGCGAACTATTTGGCTGCATTTACGAGCATAGACCCCAGTGATTGGGATAGCTTCACTACACACTGGAAAATAAAATTCTTACGGATAAGGATATTATGAAGCAGACGATCATTTTCGAAAATAATGTGGTAGGCATATTTCACGTTTTGAGCAGTTCGGAGAACCAGAAGTTAGCTATTGGAATGGAAAGGAATATTGGGGCAAAGGAATCGTAACCAAAGCTTTAAGGGAATTTCTAAAACACATTACAATTCGTCCTCTTTATGCTCGTGCTGCGAAAGATAATGCCGGATCTCTTAAGGTCTTAGAGAAATGTGGATTCGTGATTACAGGTCAGGACAGTGGGTATTCTAATGAACGTGGAGAAGATGTGGAGGAGTTTATTCTCACCCTCAAATAAAGAAATCTAGAAGTTTAATGTTAATTACGTTATAGGGCGCATTTCTTTAGTAAGAAGGTGTCTATTTGATATGCCCCTACACATCAACGGATTAGATTTTGTTAAGTCAAAAAAAGATTGTGAAGATTTTCACTTAAACTCCCATGAAAATTAAAAAACACTCAAAATCTATAAAATTGCATAACAAAAGAGACTCAGAAATTGCTTTTTTAAAAAAAGGCAGAGCCTTCAGGATGATTATATTAAGCTGGATGTTAAATCAGCAACCAACTCCATCCTTCTTATAATAAAGGCAAGGCTGGTGCAGTAACCAGAGTAGGATTAATCTCCCATGAGTGCTACTCGTAAAGAGTGCGACAGTCTGTGATGCACCGTGGTCGTTGGAGTCAGTCTAATGGATGGGCTCTAAGGCACCATAGTTCATCGACCTTCTTCACCAGCCATATTAATCTATACCCGTTCTGAACCAATTTTCATCCTCTGTGGTGTAGCGTTTTTTGCTGCACGGATGGCTAACGGGGCAGGTTAGTTTAATAATAAAGGAAAAAATAAATTTGAATGCTTACAATAAAAATATTTAAAACTATTTCTTGAATTAAAAGGAGGTATAAAAATGAATGTTAAAGATGTATTAATAGCACAGTTAAATGCTTGTCATGAAAATACATGGTTTGTATCGTTACTAAATTCAGTTGAAGGACTTACTGAGGAACAAGCAAATTGGAAACCAAGCGAATCAAATAACTCTATTTTTGAGATAGTAAATCACTTAATCTTCTATAATGAACGTTATTTAAATCGATTTATAGACATACCCAACGAAAAAAATGATAATAACAATACCTTTAAGAATAGGAAAGAATTAAATTGGAATGATGCGGTTAAGAAGATAACAGAGATTATGTCTGAATGGAAAAATGTTGTTATGGAAGTAGATAACAAAAAACTCGATGAAAAAGCACCTGATCTTGCTCACCTTACTATTCATACAACATACCATACTGGACAAATTATCTATATTAGAAAGTTACAAGGAGTTTGGAACTCTAAAGAAGGGGTAATTGGATAAACTCCTGTTCAGCTAACGGGTGCTTTAGTTAAACACAAGACCATCTTTTCGATAGTCTATTTTTACGGTCAAAACATCAAGTAGATTTCGGCGATCCTTTGTGAAATGTTACACTTAAACTAACGGTGCAGTTTAGTTTAATAAGGCTTTACATAATTGCATACAAAAAAGCTAAGAGAAAAATACTCTTAGCTTTAACTAACAAATGAAATAATGGTTATTTGTGACCTACTTCAAGGTAGAGAACACCCGAATTAGTGGATACTGTAGAGTGGACACTTCTGCCACCAGCAGTAAAGTCGTCAGGGATGTCTCCACTGTTCAGATAATTCCAAACACGAGTACCATCTCCTTCAAAATACAATTTGAAGACTTCTTTTGCGACAATCGGAATACGATAGGCTTGTGGCATTTGACCATTTGCGTCTCCATCCCACATAGTAAATCTGATACCAACTTCATAAGGAGCGTCAGGACCCTGATAAATAACTTGAATAGCTCCCATTTGACCAGCAATGGTGTAACGAGAACCACCATTTACAAATCCAAGTTCATTTTGAAGAGTACGATAGTTTACAGCAGAGTCAGCACTCCATGAAGATTTCAACACTGGAGCTACCCAACCATCAGAATATTTTTTGCCATTCTCTGGAGTCGAAGCAAGTGGATTATTCTCTAACAATGCAAGTTTGGTTTTAGATGGGGTTTCATATTGTACAACATTTGATCTCTTTACGAACAAACCGCCACCAAGTCCATAAAAACCACCATCTTGACCTTTATAGCTATAGACTCTAAATTCTTCACCTTTACTTAAAGACCTATTGATTTGTCTTGGTATGCCATCATTGTTATTTTGGTAAAGTGGAGCTGTATTTAACACAGTTATCTTACCAATTTGTCCTTTTCTCAATTCTGTTTTTCCCCACATTACTTTAGTGGATGCTTCCGTTATTGTAACAGGTGATAATAGTAATGCTGGGATTATTAATGCAGATAAAAAAATTTTTTTCATATGTTTCCATTTACCTCCAATATATTACTCAATCACTATATCGGTATATTATATTAATTATTTACTCACTCATAACGCTACACCATTTTTTTCTTCTTCAACTAACATGGTGCTTTACTTCAAGAAGGAGTAAACCCTTTTTTATTATTGAACTAACGCTGCAGGTTAGTTCAAAAGAAAGAGATAAAAGATGATATTTTAACTACTAATAGAATTAACAAAAAGAGAGGGAACGGACTTTAATGACAAAAGAAATGTTTGTACAAATAAATGATTTTAAACTATACGCTAAATTGGTTGGAGAAAATAAGGGAAGACCGACTATTGTAATGGATGCTGGGTATGGAGACACTTCAAAGTCTTGGGATTCAGTGATTAGTGATATATCAATGCTGTCTGATGTTCTCATTTATGATAGAGCAGGACTTGGGAAGAGTGAATCAAGTTCTAACTCAAGAACGAGCCGTAAGATGGTAAGAGAATTGCATGAACTTCTTAGTCAAGCAAATATAAAACCTCCATACATATTAGTTGGTCATTCATTTGGTGGAGTTAATACACGTTTGTATGCAACTGAATATCAAAATGAAGTATGTGGGCTTGTCCTGGTCGATTCTACACCCGAAGATTATAGAGAAAGATTTCTCCCAACGATGCCACAAGAGTTTCAACAAGCATACAACAAGCAATTTGTTTACGAAGGTAATTATGATGAGTTTATGGAAAGCTTAAAACAGTTGAAGAAATCAAGAAGAATGTTAAATGTCCCATTAATTGTTCTTTCAGCGGGAAAGAAAGCTCATTATTCGGAGGAATCACAAGGATTATGGAATGAGCTGCAGAAAGAGATTCTTGAAATATCCTCAAACGGAGAATTTGTAATTGCTAAAAATAGTGCCCATTATATACAGAATGATGAACCAGAAGTAGTCGTTAGTGCAATAAAAAGGCTGATTGACAAGAATTAAGATATATTGTGAAGAGTTTCACTTGAATTAACGGGTGCTTTACTTCAATAAGGAGTAAGGCATTTTTTATATTTACATTCGGAAAGGATAATGTATAAGCCATTTTGTTTTATCAAATATGCCATTAGAAATGGGCATACAATAAAAGAACGGAAAAATGTCTTCGGGACCTTTGAAATTCAAACCGATTAAAAGTATAGACGGAGCTTTGATACTTGAAAGGAAATATTTCCTTAGTGGGTGCATTAGGATGTATGTTGTTAAGTGGAATATGGATTCATCAACATCAGGAAAGTGAAGTCGCTTCGGCTGTTAAATCTGAGAAAGAACAATTAGACAATGTTCTGACGATGGATATTTTAGAAACCTGTACATCGTAAGAGTTACAAATCATAGAATGGGAGCTTAATGACTTAATGGATGATTTTAGTGATAATAACGGAGAAGGAGAATTCAGCGATTTTCTTGAAGAGCTTGGAGAAAGAGAGTCAGAAAGTTTGCTAGAATCAGTTGAGAGTTCAAAAACAATAAAAAAAAGAATTTGTGTAACTACAAAACGTAATTTTTGTTATTCATCAATAGGGCCAAATCGTATTATGTGGTTAGCCGGTTTTTTCTGGTTGACCTATTTTTTTTGGTACTATATTTGTAGTGAACAACATAAACATTCTATAGAAGAAAATTACTCTTATAGGAGGTTTCCATGGATCAAAAGGGTCAAAGTCATCAAGTAGACCAAATAAAGCAAATGCAACAAATGTTTAAAGCGAACATGAAAACTCAACCTTATCCCATGTACCCTAACTATGGGAAAATCACACGTTACCAAGAAATTCCGATAAGTTTACCTGAACAGCGCCAGCTACGCCATCCCGGAGTGGAAAAATTTATGGTACCCCTTCCAATTATCGAAAACCCGAACTATAAAGGGAGTGGAAAGTTAACAGGAAAAGTAGCACTTATCACAGGGGGTGACAGTGGTATTGGTGCAGCAGTAGCAATTGCGTTTGCTAAAGAAGGCGCAGATGTTGCTATTTCATACTTAGATGAACATGAGGATGCAAATAGAACAAAAACGAGGATTGAACAACTCGGACAACGTTGTTTTCTAATGCCTGGTGATTTGCGAGACAAACAACAGTGTATCTCTATTGTAGAACAAACAGTAAATACGTTTGGACGTCTTGATATTCTTTGTAACCACGTTGGTATCCAATTCCAACAACTAAGTCTCCTGGACATTACAGATGAGCAATTCGATGACACCTTCAAAGTTAATATATACTCTCATTTTTATACAACAAGAGCAGCGCTTCCACATTTAAAACCAGGCAGCTCAATCATTGGCACTTCTTCAGTGGTGACGTATGTAGGTGAGCAGCAAATGATTGATTATACGGCCACAAAAGGCGCAATAGTTGGTTGGACACGTGCCTTGGCTAAAAATGTCGTGAAACAAGGGATTCGAGTAAATGCCGTCGCCCCCGGCCGAATTTGGACCCCACTTATTTCAGCAAGTTTCTCGTCAGACCAAGTCGCTGTATATGGAGCATTTAATCCAATGGAACGAGTTGCCCATCCATTTGAACTCGCACCAACCTTTGTCTACCTTGCTTCTGATGATTCTCGTTTTGTTACTGGTCAAGTTCTTCATGTTGATGGGGGAGAATCCACACATTCCTAATGGAAGGGGGTTAACATTTTGAGATATGAATTTAATCCAGAAGTAAAGCTATTGCTAGTAAACCATTCAAATGAAAAAGTAAAGATGGTCTATATGGAGGATTCCTGGCCCATGCCAAAAATAGGACCGAGACCACCATACTATTACTACCCAAGTTACGAGCTGAATTATCCAATAATCTAATAATAATAGACAAAAAGACTTCTATACACAGTTTGGAAGCCCATTCAACATTTCGCTTAGGCTTTCAATTATGCTAATTTTCAATTCATCCATAAACTAATAAGAAAATAGAATAACGGTTTTAAAACGACTTTTATACAGTCGTCCTCACGATTTATTAAACATTTGATAACCATGACTTGCTTATCCAAGGGCCACATTGGGTGTGGATCAGCATAAAATTAATGACTGATGTCTGTCCCATTCTCAGATTGATATTTCTAACCCAACTCAATGAAAACACATTATAGTTACCCTATAAACACCTATTATTTGGACTGTTCCATTTTTTTACTGCTTTTGTATAAATTTGAATAGGTCCAAGGGTTCCACCTTGGCAACTTTAATTTTTGTTCAAGAATCTCCAAAGGTGATTTATTCCCGTCTATACCTACACAATCAATGACTACATCTGCTCCGCAATTCGAATGGAATGGTATAGTAACATTTGTTATTTCTTTTGTAATATCAATAATTGTTGTTAATACACGCGTTTACCATGTGTTTAGTATAATTTTTTCAATAGTATGGTGTAATGCGGTTATCTTTTTTTATCTTTTTTAGTTAGTGAGAGGGGTAGGGGAAGCACATTATCAATTGTAATCGGTGTTGTAGGTTTTATTCTAGGGGCATTGATAAGTTTTGGAGGAATGAGTTTAGGTAAGCAATATTATAATGATATAGAAGTTGATAAGTGACTTTATCGGAAGACTACTGCTAAAACAGCGATGAGTGATGGGTGGCCTGATGTAATAAAGAGAAAAAATTCTTTAGATATAAGGGTTTCGGTTGTTGATATTTTGTTGACATTGTTTTTCTCGGTAATACAATTTAATTAATTTCTTAGAAGGTCTTTCATCCGTTCACTGAACGGATGATTGGCCTTTTCTTACATAATACGAGTTAAGTGTTCGTAGATGTTCATGGAAGTATATATTTCCGTATGTTCGTGGGGAAATGCGATATACAGCAAGATCGGGGTGCCGGAGAAGATTTTGTGTATACGTACTACTTATCTGATTCGGAGGGCAATATTGAAGAAACGATGTCTATGTTACTCACTTGTTATAAGAAAAAAACGCAGTAGCAAGCAGAGGGAAGATTTTGTGAAAAAAAGCATTCCTCCAAAAAGGAATGCTATCATATAAATTAAATTAATCGTGCACCACCATCAATATCAACAACAGATCCAGTTGTAAATCCATTTTTTGCTAAGTAAACGTAAGATTGCGCGATGTCTTCTGGTTGTGCAATGCGTTTCACAGGAAGTTGTTCAGCAATTCCTTTGAACATGCCTTCACGATGATCTTCTGGCATTCCTGCGTATATCGGTGTATTTACAATACCAGGTGATACAACATTTACGCGCATTGGTGATAGCTCAATAGCAAGTCCTCTTACTAAACCATCAACTGCAGAATTAATTGCTGCTAATGTAGATGCTCCTTGAGGAGGGCGTTGAGCATAAACACCTGATGTAAGCGTGATGGAACTCGCATCATTCAAGTAAGGGAGTGCAGCAAGAGCTGTAGCATATTGACCCCAGAACTTACTATCGAATGCTTCTTTCGCTCTTTCAACTGGCAACTCTTTAAATAGCCCCATTGTTCCTTCTCCTGCAGTTACTACCAAGTGATCAAAATTCCCTACATTCTTAAAGAAGTTAGCTACACTCTTATCGTTACGAAAATCTAGCTCATATCCTTCTACATCTTGACCCAACAAATTTTTTGCCTCATCGAGCTTGGAAGAAGAACGGCTTGCAACTACTACTTGAGCAGATTCATCTAAAAATGCTTTGGCAGTAGCTAATCCGATCCCCGAAGTACCTCCGACAACAACAACACGTTTTCCTTGTAATGACATTAAATAGCCTCCTGTATTATCAGTATTTTTAATTGGCAACAAGATGTTTATTTCCGAAAAGGACCTAATTTATTCTTAATTTTATGCTTTCAATGCTTGTTGAACCAATTTTTTCAATGGCGTTGGTTGACCGATAAGATTTGTTAAATCATTTGAAGTTTTACCAGTTTCCCCAGCTGCAACGGTATTGTAAATACCTGCAATTAGTTCAGCTACTGGTGCAGGTAATCCAACATTGCCAAGATAATCTTTCATATCATCAAATGATACCTTTTTATGTGAAACTTGTTTACCTGAAACCTCTGATACAACTTCTGCTAGCTCATCGAAAGTCCAAGGTGATGGGTTGACAAGGTTGTATGATTTATTTTCATGTCCTTCTCCCGTTAATACAGCAGCAGCAGCTAATGCAAGATCTTCACGGCTTACGGCATTTAGTTTGCCATCACCTGTGTTTGTTACTAATTCACCAGTTGCTACTGATCCAGCTAAGCTTTCATCAATGAATACATCTGAATAAAGTGAATTACGCAAGAATGTATAGGGTACCCCAGTTGAACGAATTGCATACTCTGTTGCCATATGGACATGTGCAAGATCGATTTGGGATGTTTCACCAAATGCATAACCTGTGTAAGCTATGTGTTTCACACCAGCATCTCGTGCAGCTTGGACGACATTAGCATGTTGACGAATACGAAGAGTATTATCTGAATCCGGTCCTGAAACAAAAAGAACTTTTGAAGCATCTTCAAACGATGTTTTCATCGACTCGTAGTCCATGTAATCGCCATGACGAACTTGTACACCCAGTTCGGCAAGCGCATCAGCTTTTTCTACATTGCGAACGCTAGCGATAATTTCACTTGCAGGAATAGTTTTTAATAGTTCTTGAATGACACGGTTTCCATAATGACCTGTTGCACCAGTAATAACGATTGACATATAAAATTCCTACCCTTCTATTTGCAGATTATTTCAAGAGGTTTTAGTGTAACCAATAACGTTACAACTAGTATAAAAAATAGCTCCAAATAGAGCCGGTTTTCTCTTTTAGTTCAGACACCAATTGTTTTTAGCCAATTCGTGCTCCATGGCAGATTGTGCTTGCAACATCTTTGTCCGAAAAACAGACTCAATATTTGCGCCTACTAGACACTTTGGATTGGTTTCATTATGAAAATTAAAAATATCACCATCGTCTGCAACTTCAATGATTTATACACATCAAGTAAAGTAATCTCATCAAGTCCCTTTTGTAAAAAGGTACCTCCTGCACCGGCACGTACATGGACCAACCCAGCTTTCTTCAACATGCCAATAATACGGCGAATAATGACAGGGTTCGTATTGACGCTTTCAGCAATTAAATCGGAAGTACATGAAGTTGGACTTAATGCAATTAGCGATAAAATAGGTACAGCAATGGAATAACGGCTGCTAAATTTTTTCATACTAGTCACCCTCTCGATGTAATCATTATAGTTACAACGATAATGGAAGTCAAAGAATTAGTTTGAAGAGGAAGGATAATGTGAGCAGTTGAGCAATTCCTATATAAATCCAACAATCTCTTAACGAAAATATTTTAAAACTCAAGCTATGAGGAGGGAAGGGGGGAATTTTAGAAAATGCTCAGAATATTTTTCTAAGCATTTTGAGTCTTATCAATATTACTGTTTCATATTCAATACCCGGGATAGGTCTTTTGATAGAAGGTTTGTCCATTTTACAATTGGAAGATCTAGATTGAAGCCACTTCCTTTAGAATTCATATGAAAGTGAAACTGCCAAACTACAGGCAGGAATCGGTATTTAAAACAGCAGATTGAAGTCTTAAAAAAGTACGAAGAATTGGAAAGGGAGTGGCGCCAAAAGTAGTGATCCCATTAGTCGAAGGATTAAATGATTTTATGCCAATAGGCAAGATCAGTCGGCACCTAGGTGTAGGATGCTCGTCCTACTATCGTTGGAGAAAGAATGCAGATCAAATGACTGAAAAGAAATTCGAGACCAACAGATTGGCGACTTGTGCAAATAACATAAGTTCCGATATGGCTATCGAAAAATATCGTCTTTGTATTCAGGAGTTTGTGAGAAGACCGTGCGACGTATCATGCAAAAGCACAGCTGGCAATGTAAGGTTAACGTCAAGAAACGTAAGAAAACTGGGCAGCCTGCTTATGTATCTGATAACTTATTGGCACGTGATTTTACGGTAACTAAACCACTAGTAAAGCTTGTGACAGATATTACTTACTTGCCTTTTGGTCAAACGATGATGTATCTTTCAAGTATTAAGGATCTCTTTAACGGCGAAATTATCGCCTATACGATTGGACTGAATCAAGATACAAAACTTGTATTAGATACTCTTAAGCAGCTTCCTAATTTGCTTCAAGGATGTATTCTGCATAGTGACCAAGGTTCCGTTTATACATCCTATGCTTATCAAAAAGCATTCAAAGAAAAAGGAATTACCACGAGCATGTCCCGCAAAGGCACGCCAGCTGATAATTCTCCAGTTGTGGACATCCATCCCACATGCACGATCATTACTTCCATTGTAATCATCCTTTCTACGGCAAATTAGTATTGGAGGCTGGTGTAATAACCAGAGTAGGATTAATCTCCCATGAGTGCTTCCCGTAAGGGAGCGACAGTCTGTGATGCACCGTGGTCGTTGGAGTCAGACTAACGGATGGGCTCTATGGCACCATAGATATCGACCTTCTTTGCCAGCAGTACCTATCTATACCCGATCTGAAACAATTTTTATCCTCTGTGGTGCAGATTTTTTGAGCTGCATGTATGGCTAACGGGGCAGATTAGTTGAACAAGGTTATTAAATAATTTGTGGTTATGTAGAGAAAAAAACCCTTTGATTAGAATCTAAGGGTCTTGAAAGCATTGAAAAGACTAGCACGGAGGCAGTCTCTTCACAGCTATAATTGATTATATTATTTATCTTTACTATACTTCCTAGGGGTTTGAACATCTATATATTCATCACTAATCTCACCAACAATTTCTTCTAAAATATCTTCCATTGTTACCAGACCGGCAGTACAACCATCTTTATTTGTGACGATAGCCATATGAACCCTGTTTTGCTGCATTTTAGACAGTACTTTCTGGATAGAAGTTGTTTCAGGGAAACGCGGCATTTCGTGAATAAACGATTCCGATTTCTCTGTTCTTCCAGCTGCCATGCTAGTCAATAACTCTTTCGTATTAATAAAACCGATTAGCTTGTCTTTGTTTCCTTCTTCTGTCACCGGATAACGCGTGTATTCATGGTCATCTAGAGCCTCGAACAATTCGGATTGCGGCAGGTTCTTGTCCACAGTTACGATTTCTGATCGTGGTATCATGATGTTTTTCACAATCCTATCGTCAAACGCAAAAATATTTTTAAGGTAGGTTAATTCGGTTTGATTGATCTCGCCGCTTTGGTAGCTTTCCGCTACGATTAATTTCAACTCTTCTTCCGAATGGGCCTCTTCATGCCCAGCTGGCTCTACTCCAAATAGCCGTAAAAAGACCCTCGCGGAACCGTTCAGTAACCAGATGAACGGACTCATTACTTTTCCGAACCAATACAGGGGGGGAGCAAGTAGCAACGTCATTTTTTCTGCGTATTGAATAGCTAATGTCTTTGGTGCCAATTCTCCAATCACCACATGTAGGAACGTGACTATTGCCAGGGCGATGGCATAGGATAGCGCAGTCGCCAATGCTTCTGGAATAGCAAAATACTCAAATAACGGATGCAGCATTCTTTCAACAGTCGGTTCACCCAATGCCCCAAGGCCTAAAGCAGTTACCGTAATTCCCAATTGGCAGGCAGATAGGTAATAATCCAATTCGTTCGTAACTTTCTTTGCGAGTGCGGCCTTCTTATTTCCTTCTGATATCAATTGGTCGATTCTTGACATACGCACCTTTAAGATGGCAAATTCAGCCCCAACGAAGAAAGCGGTCAAGAGTATGAGCAATGCTATTAATAACAAGTTTACTATGGTCTGTCCATCCAAATTTTCTCCCTCAAGAGAGGGATTCACCTCCAGTAATTTTAACTCAGTTATATCGAATTACATTTTTGTTAAGTTTCTTGATGAAACATAACCCGCTTTATTTGTTGATTATCCATTTCAGTAACCGTCCATAGAAAGTTATCTTTGGAGATTGTATCCCCGGTTTGTACCTCTCCCGGGCTTTGGGAATAAATCCAGCCCCCAATTGTATCGATATCTTCGCTTTCATCAAAAACTAAACCAAAGCGGTCTTGAAGATCTTTTAAGAGTACACGGCCATTGATGAGGTATTGCTTTTCATCAATCTTGCTGATATCTGGTACTTCGTCAGCATCGAATTCATCGCGGATTTCACCCACAATTTCCTCTAGAATGTCTTCCATCGTAATAATGCCGGCAGTTCCGCCATATTCATCAGCTACTAATGCGATATGAACATGGGTATTCTGCATTCTAAGCAAAGCATCCTGTAGTCCCGTTGTTTCAAAAACCATAGGGAGTTCCCGTATGAACTCCTCGAGTTTTCGCTTCCGTCCTGCTACTATATGGGGAAGCATCTTTTTGGCGCTGACAAAACCGAGAATCCGGTCTTTGTCGCCGTTTTCCGATACCGGATAACGAGTGTAGTTGTTTTCATCCAAAATTTTTATGATCTCATCCAGTGGCATGTCTTTATCCAGGGTAACCAGTTCAGTTCGTGGAACCATGATGTCCTTGGCGACCCGTTCGTCAAACGTGAAGACATTCTCCATATAGGATAGTTCCATTTGATTGAGCGCGCCACCCTCGTAACTTTGGGCCATGATGATTTTCAGTTCCTCTTCCGAGTATGCCTGTTCATGTCCAGCAGGCTTAACGCCAAATGTTTTTAACAGGACGCCTGCTGATCCGTTCAAAGTCCAAATAAATGGCTTCATGATATATCCGAACCAGTAGAGAAAAGGAGCAAGAATCAAGGTCATTTTTTCAGCATATTGAATGGCCAATGTTTTCGGGGCCATCTCGCCAATTACGACATGTAAAAACGTTACCAGTAAAAAGGCGATGGCATAGGACGCTGCGGATGCCAGGGCATCGGAGACAGCAAAAAATTCAAAGATCGGGTACATCAGACGTTCTACAGTTGGTTTTCCCAATGCCCCTAATCCTAGAGCGGTAACAGTGATTCCTAGCTGACAGGCTGATAAATAATAATCTAAATTAACAGCCACTTTCTTCGCAAGTACTGCCTTTTTGTTACCTTCGGCGATCAATTGATCAAGCCGCGACATTCTAATCTTGACTACGGCAAATTCTGATCCTACAAAAAACGCAGTCAAGCCAATCAAAATCACTAATAAAACTAAATTTATTATGGTAATTATATCCACTTATATTCCCTTTAAAGGGATTCACCTCCAAATTAATTACATCAAAGTCAATGAGGAAGCAATCGACATCAACCGTGTTTTTAGCGTTTTATGAATTTTTATTTTTTATGTGAGTAGTTACAAATGCAAACTTTGTAGATCCAAAAAAGAGCATTTAAAGGGATTAATAATACGATTTAATGTAATGGCCTTCCCTCATTGGAAATTTCTCTAATCACTTTCACAAGTTCACGCTTTTTTTGTGTTTTTATCTTTTGACATAAACCATCCTGTTGCTGCAATTCCAATTAAAATTGTGTAGAAAAATAATTTCCATTCGGTAGAATGAGCAAAGTCATAGGATAATACTCCGACATCCGGGTGCCCTAATGTTAAAACAGCGAGTTTTACTCCTACCCATCCAACTATTGCAAATGCAGCAATTTCGAGTCCTGGTCGTGAATTTAATAGTTTAACGAACAAGTTAGCTGCAAAACGCATAATGATTAGTCCAATCAAACCGCCCATAAAAATAACGAGGAACTTTCCACCATCTAACCCTCCAATTGAAGGGAGAGTTGTATTTGGAAGAGTCATGGCTAAGGCAACCGCAGCAAGAATAGAATCAATTGCAAAAGCAATATCGGCTAACTCAACTTTTAAAACTGTAGCCCAAAAACCGGATTTTTTTTTCTCTTTTTCCTCTATATTCTCTTCTTTCTTTTTAAAGACCAGTTTCCTTGCTATGTGATTAATGGCGATAAACAATAGATATAATGCCCCTATAGCCTGAATTTGCCAAACATCCACAAGAAATGAAATAATAAATAAAGAAGCAAAGCGGAAGACGAAGGCGCCAGCTAAACCATAAAAGAGTGCTCTTTTCCTTTCTTCTTCTGGTAGGTGTTTAACCATAATGGCTAATACCAGTGCATTATCAGCTGCAAGCAATCCTTCAAGAGCAACTAATAGTAACAATACCCATCCGTATTCAAATAAAATTGATAGTTCCAATCAAATCAATCCTCTCAAAAATCATTATTTTTTATACAAAAAGTTCATATCAGACGTTACAATAGTAAACAACTTTGATGTATAGTACATCCTTATTTCACCTTGCTGGAAATAAATTTATTATTCATTTTTCAACTCCAGTCTGTTTAGGATTTCTTTTAATGAGAGTTCTAGAATGTCTGACCATATTTTTTTGTAAACAAAAAACCTTTACCAGATTTGGTAAAGGTTTAAATTACAATAAAGACCTTTACTAATTAGGTAAAGGTCTTGCTAACAACAATACAGTTGCCAACAAAGCCGGGAAGGATAATCTTCCGAATTGACGACTCTGCTGTAAAAGCTACTCCCCTTTAGGAGAACTATTCATTAAGTTAATTAAAGTATAGGATTACTATACTTGATTTGTCAATTGAAAGCTTAACATTTTTTTTGTAACTTATTTTGGGTAGCGTTACATGAACCTTCAATAAAAATAAATAATGTTTTAAAAGCGTTAATTTATGCTTGCCTGGCGGTGCTTTATTAATTGTAGTAAGTAAAAGAAATAGAAAAATGGAGAGTTCCATTTTCAAATCGGAAGTATGTCTTGGGTTGATATAAAAAAGAAAATCTATTAATAGAAGCATTGATGTAGAAGATGCCTCGAGAAAAAGTAATAGATATTTTAAATCAATTACTACATATGCCTAATTAAAACTTTGACGAGCTGGCAGAATATTGTCGTATGTTAGATGAGAGAGATACCACCAACCGTTAATTCGGAAGGTGGTTTTTAGGTTTAGTAGGTAGATTTAATGCTGTTTCTAAGATATCTATAAGGCTTTCTAATATAGTTTTCGTACATTTGAAATATAGAATGGGCAAACCACGAGCTAAAACCAAGAAGTTTATGTACAAACAAAGCAATAAAACTGTATAGTAATATACTTACATATTTTTTATCTTTTTTGTTTCTTTTTTCTTTTATTATAAGAGGTACGAACTGGACCAACAACCATAAGAACAATTAAGAGAAAGAAAATAACTATTTCTGTTACTTCCATCACTAGAAAAGGTCTAATAGCATTATTAATGGAGGTGTTTAGGTCAAAACCTAAAAGAATGTCCATGCATAGAGAAAAAACAGTTAAAAAGATGAACATCAGAATAGAAATACCGATTATTTTCATTTTTTATCACGCTCCACTAAACGATACTTCCTTTTTGGAAATAAATTTTTGCTATGCTTGCTTTTCTTTTTTTTGTTCTTAATAAATGCAATCAGAAGTAACAGACTTGGAATAATTACTTGAAGCGGGAGATGCAAATAAAGGGTGATAACATGAAGCCCTTCTTTAACATGTTCAGAAAAATTACTGGCGATTGTTATGGATAGAATCAGGATGGCTAGTCCTAATGGGAAAGCTAATCGTGCGGATTCTTTGACTTTAAATAAATTGGCTGTTGATACTACAGATGCATAGAAAAACACACACATTTTAAAAAATACACCTATAACCGATATTAGTATAAAATAAACATCTAACCGTTCTAAAAAACCGGCTACCTCTATTGTTTGTATAGTAGAAAGAAGGGGGAAAGGTGAACGGGTAACATTATTTACACCTAGTACACTAACATTTATGGCCATTACTGAAGCTAATATGAGTCCGCTGAATCCTATTGCTAATAAACCAATTCGTTTCACTTTTTCCGGTCGATTTAAATAGGGGAGGATCATAGCAAATATAATCACCTCTCCAAATGGAAAGTATAGGGTTTGAGTAAATGTCGTTTTTATAACAGGCTTGATACCTTCTTCAAGCACAGGTTCTAAGTTAGAAATTTGTATTATCCCGGAAACAACTATTAAAAAAAGAACGCTAATCCCAAGTAAAAAGATTAGAACAAATAGTAATTCACTTGTTCGCGCTAATACCTCAATGCCCTTACGAATTGTATATATAACTAAAAGAACCATCAATGTATTTAAAATAAACAAAGGAGTTTCCCAATAAAAGGCTGTATTTAGCATTTCTCCGAAATCCCTCAACACTCTTGCAGAAAGATATATAAAATAGAGTACGTAAATGAAGGCAAATATTTTCCCAAAAAAACTTCCAATAATTTTTTGTATATATTCAGTTGGAGGAATATCTGGATAATATGAGTAGAGACCATGATAGACCAAATATAAGCAAAAACCACCAACCATACCAATTAATATAGCAAGCCATGCATCCTGTTTTGCTTCTATTGCAATAGGTACCAACATGGCACTACCAAGTTCAAACAAGAAAATTAGAATGAATAGCTGATAGGTGCTGATTTTTGCCTTTTCCAATGTTTTTCACTCCATTTCTTAACACTTATTGTTTCATATCTGAAAGATATGAATTGGTTCTATTACCAGAACGTCGTATAAATGCTTCTACCTTCACATTTACCTTTAAGTTTGGAAAATATGTATCATCCCAATCGTTCTTCATCTTTTTCCATTTTTCTGGGTCAGAACGACGAACCACTTCCCCAAATCCAAAAACATCTGATTTGTTTTGCTGCGTTCGTATAACAGTATTTTCCAATTGTTTCTTAATTTCTTTTTCTAATTCCTTTTCTATATCCAAAATCTCATACGGATCGGTTAGATCAATTTGTGACCTTACTTCGCGAATATCACCTTCCGCTCGTACTCTAACTGTAATGACAGGGAGGTTATTTAATGTATCAGCTGAGACTTTTGTTTTTTGACGGAGCACGTTGTAAGTCAAGGTGTTTTTCTGTCCTTCCCAGTCTAATATCACATCTGTCTGTTGGATTTTATCCAATATCCATACTACTCCTCTAGACATCTCACCTTGATACCAGTCAACCAACTTTCCTTCTTTAAAAATGGCCAGTCCGTCAGATTCAAGAGTGGTATCCAGTTCAGACTGTTGAATATTCTCCATCTTTTTTCCTTGTTGGATATCTCCTTTTAAGCTAAATCCACTAATAACTGTTTCTTTCCCTGCAGAGGTGAGAGTAGTAATAACGTCCTGAAGGGTAACTTCCATACTTTCTCCTCTCGCTCTTTCGGTAGTCTGTAAAGTTCCGTTCACTTTCTCGGCTGGAATCTTATCAATGGCAGTCAAAGATTTAAGAAGATCACCTGCTTTTGTATGATGGGCTATTACAACCCTTGATGTCATTCGAATTTCTGGATCACGTTCAAAGGCATCTAAAATATCTGTAATGCCTTCTTCTTTTGCTAACTCCTCACTAATAACAATTAGATTTGCATGTGCGTGATATAGCCTTCTTGAGATTTTAGATGTCGCATGAAAATGTGCTTCCAGAACACTGTCTCCCATAGCTGTGTAAACGGTAACTGTGGGGCTTTGGCCGCTTCCTCCACCTTGAAGTCCTCCCGCTACGTTTCCAGGATTGATAAGTTGAATGGTCTTGACATACTTGCCCTCTTCATTTTTGTCAATCGCCATTGCAGATATTATCGCCAGTTCATTTAACTCTTTTTGATTCCAACACCCTGAGATAAAAACTGTGCTTGTCATAATCAAGAAAAGAAGAATCCATTTATGATTCATTCCGTTCACCTTTTTCCATGTTAGTAGTATTTTTCATAATACGAGTACGAGGAGGCTGTGGTTTCTGATTTTCCCCTTGACTTACCCTATTTTTGCCACTCAATAATCGTGGTCTTTTCTTGTAAGCCCAAATTGGTCTTCGGAAAATGGTATCACCTGCTTCCTCACGGATAAATGGTGCAAGAGGTGACATATATGGAACACCGAACGAACGCAGGCTGCATAAGTGAACTATCAGCAGAATAAACACTAGAATAATTCCATAAAAACCGAATGTCGCTGCACTGACCATAAAAATAAATCTAACCAAACGGGCAGATATTGCAACTGCATAGGAAGGGGTCGCAAAGCTGGCGATTGCTGTCAAAGAGACTACTATTACCATAGCAGGTGACACAATGCCAGCCTGTATTGCTGCCTGTCCAATGACAAGTGCTCCTACTATAGATATAGTGGAACCCATAGCTTTGGGCATCCGAATGCCGGCTTCCCTTAAAATTTCAAAAGTTATTTCCATTATGAGTGCTTCAATAAATGCAGGAAACGGAACAGATTCCCTTTGTGCAGCAATAATAATAGCCAATTCTGTTGGGATCATCTCCTGATGAAAGGTGGTGGCTGCGATGTATAAAGCAGGACCGACAAGTGATATGAAGAAGATCACAGTACGTAAAAAGCGAATAGCTGTTGAGATATCAAAACGTTCATAATAATCTTCAACTGATTGAAAAAAATCTATAAATAGGGCAGGTACCAGCAATACAAAAGGAGTCCCATTTACAAAAATGGCAATCTTTCCTTCTAACAAATTACCCGCCACACTATCCGGTCTCTCTGTATGATGTATCGTAGGAAAAGTAGTATTTGTTTGATCTTCTATCAGCTGTTCAATATATCCGGATTCTAAGACGCTATCAATGTTTATTCTATTTAAACGTCTACGTACTTCTTCTATGATTTCATTCTTTGCGATGCCATTTATATACATAATTGAAACTTCTGTTTTTGTCATTTTGCCAATATTTATGGACTCAACCCATAAATCTGTGTTGTTAATTATTCGACGAACCATGGCTATATTTGTCTCTATTGACTCGTTAAACGCTTCTTTAGAGCCTCGAATAGAAACATTTGTAGTAGATTCCTGAACAGATCGTCTCTGTCCACCTTGTGTGCTCGCACAAATCGCTTTGCTTATTCCATCGATTAGTGTAATAGTTTCACCCGACATTAATGCAGTAAATAGTTTTTCCCAGTCACTAACTACTTTGATTCCGCCTACAGCAACAACATCTTCGGTGAGAATTTCTAACACGTCTTGTGGTATGAGCTTTTCACTTAAATTTTGGTTATTCATAATTGATTCGATAACAAAATCGTTAACAGATTGATTGTCAACCATTCCTTTTACATATAAAATGGCTATTTTTATCTTGGAATTATGACCAATTTTTAACGGGCGGATTACGATATCTGAACTGTTTCCTGTTTTTTGTTTAATGACTTCAAGATTCTTGGACAAGGAGCTTTGGATGAGGTTCGGTAGTCTGTTGTTAGATTGAATTTGATTGTCTTTCTCTTGAATCTTTCTATCATCTTTTTGATTCTTTCGTTTTAAAAATGAAAACATAGCTCAAATACCTTTCTTTTTTAACCCATTTTGTTCAAGATAGAACCTTTTTAAACAAAATGGAAAAAGATTAGTCATGAATAAAAATCAAATGAGAGATTTGTCATAAGATTTTAATACTTTTTTTATCATACACTCAATTTAAAAAACCTCAATTTTACTGAATATTAACCTCTTTTTTGGGCAGTCTATAACGGAAGAAAAAATTTGGAGGTGGAGGAATGTTTGAAAAAAAATTAGCACTTCATGAAAGTTTGGAATTTCATGAAGTAATAAATTTTAAGACAGTATGTTTACTTAAATCTAAAATGATGCAAGGTATCGTTTTTGACCAAGATCTAAAAGCACTAATGGAGAAGGACGTAAAACAATCTATACCAGCTTTAACTGCAATGATTAAACTATATTCAAATTCTGAGTTAAACTAATCGGAGGTCGGTTCGTATGAATGACTATTTAGATCCTATAAATTCTGTTGGCATGGCTGAACTTACTGATTCAGGGATAGCCCTTGAATTTTTGTTATCAGCAAAAACTGGGGTTAGAAATCTTTCAATTGCATTGACAGAAACAGCAACACCTACAATTAGAAAGTTATTACAGGAACAACTTGATGTAACCATTGCATTATATTTCGAAATTGCAGATCTCATGATGAAAAAACAATGGTTAAACCCATACGATTTGGAACTTCAAAAACAATTGGATATAAAATCCGCTCAAAATGCAGTAGATATAGCTAACTTAAATCTCTTTCCGGGCGTTACAAATCGGAAAGGAATGTTTCCAAGTCCACCGAAGAATTAATGAATAGAGAAGGAGATTTAAATAATGAAAGCTGTTACTTTTCAAGGTGTTAAAAATGTTCAAGTAAAAAACGTGAAAGACCCAAGCATCCAAAAAGCGGATGATATCATAGTTAAACTGACTACTACTGCCATTTGCGGATCAGACTTACACTTAATTCATGGGATGATACCAAACCTTGGAGAAGATTATGTTATTGGACATGAACCTATGGGAATTGTAGAAGAAGTCGGTAAAGATGTAACGAAAGTTAAAAAAGGGGATCGCGTTATCATCCCATTTAATATAGCATGTGGTCAATGTTGGTATTGCAATAATGAATTAGAAAGTCAATGCGACAATGCGAATGAAAATGGAGAAATGGGCGCATATTTTGGCTACTCAGACACGACGGGAGGGTTCCCAGGTGGTCAAGCGGAATTTATGCGAGTTCCATATGCTAATTTTACACCTTTTAAGATTCCAGAAAACAGTGAAGTAGCGGATGAAAGTTTAGTGTTACTTGCAGATGCTGCATCTACAGCATTTTGGAGTGTAGACAATGCGGGAGTGAAAGCAGGGGATACGGTCATAATTTTAGGATGCGGTCCAGTTGGTCTGTTAGCACAAAAATTCGCTTGGTTAAAAGGTGCAAAAAGAGTTATTGCAGTTGATTACGTTGGTTATCGTTTAAAACATGCAAAACGTACGAATAACGTGGAGATTGTTAACTTTGAAGATCATGAAAATTGTGGTGAATATTTAAAAGAAATAACACAGGGGGGAGCAGATGTAGTCATTGACTGCGTAGGAATGAGCGGAAAAATGACTCCACTGGAATTTCTTGCATCTGGTCTGAAATTACAAGGAGGAGCAATGGGAGCTCTAGTAATTGCAAGTCAAGCTGTTCGCAAAGGTGGAACAATTCAAATTACAGGAGTTTACGGGGCACGTTATAATGCATTCCCATTGGGTGACATCTTTCAACGAAATGTGAATATTAGGACTGGCCAAGCTCCAGTTATTCACTACATGCCGCATTTATATAATTTAATTGCAGAAGGTAAGGTTGATCCAAGCGATATTGTCACTCATGTACTTCCTTTAGATCAAGCTAAGCATGGCTATGAAATATTTGACACCAAAATGGAAGACTGTATAAAAGTTGTACTAAAACCGTAAATATAGCGGGTTAGTTTTCGAGCATCTCTTATGAGGTGCTTTTTTTGATTTTGGAGAGGATTATAAGTGTATTTCTTTATAAAAAAATGCACATGACGAAATATTATTTCATCATGTGCAATCTGATTCATTTATTAATATGTTGTATAAACATGGATTTTTCCAACCAAGGGAATTAAGCTATTTTCTATTGGTAACTATTGGCACTGACATTGTTACTACACCATTTATCTCCAACTTTTGACCAATTTTTAATGCAAACACACCTTTAGAAAAAAAGACGATCATTTCGATGGTCTATTTTTTATCCAAACCATCAAGTAGATTGTGAAATGTTACACTTAAATTACCGGGGGAGTCTAGTTGAAGATGGAGGTATTTATTGAAAGGTTGTCGAAGTAGTTATTTTATAGGGAATTAAACGGGCAGTTTTTTTGAAAAGGGGGATTTAAAATTAATATTAACAACCTTACCGAACTAGTTCAAATAGCAAAAAAGGAACTTCAAGACACTGTTCGTATGCAACAAGGAATGATCTTTAAGTATAAAAAAATCTCTGGTCAATTTATTCACACACTTTGTGATGGTGATTTATTGTACCGACTAGGTTTAATTCCTAATCAAGTAGTTGGAAAAGCACTACACGAGTTTCTTCCTACTGAAAGTGCAATGGAAAAAACGAAATATTATCAGAGGGCTTGGGAGGGAGAAGAACTTGTTACGTACGAGAGCATGATTAATGGAATATTTTATCTTGCTGCTTTACGTCCAATTAAACATAGTGGAGAAGTGGTAGAAGTCATTGGGTCTTGTGTAGATATAACAGAACGCAAAAAAGCCGAGAAAGCTTTGCGGGAAAGTGAATACAAATATCGCCTAATTGCAGAAAACATGACTGACTCAATTATGTTATTTGACATTAACGGACATGTTTTGTATGCTTCCCCATCTAACGAAAAAGTAATTGGTTTATCCCAAAAAGATGTTGTTATCAATAAAATAATAGATAGAGTACATCCAGAAGATGTTCCTTTATTATTAGCTAAATTTAATCAAATTGTCAAAACTAAGTCTTCCTTACAGATGGAATTTCGCTTTTTGCATGCTAATGGGTATTGGATCTTAATGGAGTGTGTGGGTACATTAGTAATTGGAAAAAATGGTGAAACAGAGCATATTATTATTGTTGGTAGAGATATAACGGAAAAAAGAAAAGCAGAAGAACAGCTTTCAAAGTCAGAAAAATTAACTGTGGTAGGAGAACTTGCAGCAGGTGTCGCCCATGAAATAAGAAATCCTCTTACATCTATAAGAGGTCTTATTCAGCTATTACAACAAGGAATTATTAAACAGGAATTCTTTGAAGTTATTCATGATGAGTTTAATCGTCTTGAAGATATTATTAAAGAATTTCTTAATCTCGCAAAGCCAAAAGAGATTCAAATAAAGAAGAGTAATCTTGAAAAAATACTAAAAGATGTTGAGATACTGATGGAATCAGAAGCAAATATGAAAAACGTTAGAATATTCAGTCAAATCGAACCAGACATACCTATGATTTATTGCGATATTAATCAAATCAAACAAGTGCTTGTCAACCTAATTAAAAATAGTATTGAAGCCATTCCTAGTGGAGGTTACGTGAACATTCAAGCCGTTAAAGAGAAGTCAAATGTATTGATAAAAATCATTGATAATGGTGTTGGAATAAATGAGGAACGTCTCAAAAAATTAGGGGAACCTTTTTTTAGTAATAAAGAAAAAGGGACTGGTTTAGGGTTAATGTTATGCTTTAAGATTATAAGTCTGCATAAGGGGAGTATCACATTCATAAGTGAGAATAATAAAGGGACAACCGTTGAAATTAGGTTGCCACTTTCTTGAGAAAAAGTAGTCATAACCCAAAAGTAAGTTGACAGTTTAGCGCTATTGGTTAGAAAAGATATAAAGCACTATCTTAATGAGGATGCAAAAACTTTATTAGCTGGAATGAAAGTAATTGATGAATAAAGTTTACCATAATACATTAATTTTAGAACGTTCAGAAAGGAGGTTCTATTTATTTTACCTATAAATCTAAAGGGTGAGAAATTTACAGAAGGGTATATCACAAATCGCACGTCAATCGTATACATCGAAAGAGGATTTATTCGTGAATACGTTGTTGAACAAAAGAAAATATCTAAACCTGAGTTGGATAAGTGGGACCTTGATATTATTCAAGATAATGTTCAAATTGCCATGAAACGAAATGTAGATGTGGAAGTCAAGACACGGAAAAATGGAGAGTTCAATTTTCAAATTGGAACTATCTCCTGGGTTTCTTTAAAAAGAAGAACTATTGAAATGGAAGATGTGTAAGTTAAGGATGTAACTATATTAGAATAGAGTCGAGGTGTTAAACATGGACAGTAATAAAAAAGAAGAAGCAAATCAATTAATAGAAGCATTGATGAAGAAGATGCCTAGAGAAAAAGTAATGGATACATCAAATCAACTACATATGCCAAATAAAGCTTTGATGAGTTGGCGGAATATTGCTACATGCTAGATGAAAGAGAAACCACCAACCGTTAATTTGGTAGGTGGCTGTTTTGAGCTGTTTTTTTGTTGGCCATAGAAGTTTTTCTTATGGGACTGATTGGATTAGATAGGTTTCTTCAATTTCTTCTGCAGTTAAAGGTGGGTTGAACAGATACCCTTGGCCGCTAGGACATCCAAACTTCTTAAGGAGATTTACATGCTTGTCAGTTTCAATTCCTTCAGCAATGACGTTTAGGTTTAAATTTATTCCTATATCAATTATCGATTTAACAAGAGCCAAATCCTTGGAGTCGTGCATTCCGCAACGAATAAACGACTGATCGATTTTCAACGTGTCTACGGGTAGTTTTGTTAACAGACTTAGAGAAGAGTAACCCGTACCAAAGTCGTCTATCGAAATGCCAATACCCATTTTTTTTAATTGTGAGAGGATAGGATGTACTATTTCAAAATCTTCAAAAACGCTTTCTGTCACTTCAACCTCAAAATATTTTGGTTCCACCTTTGTGGCCATCATGCACATTTCTATATACTCAGTTAATTTGGTATATCGAAACTGATGAGGAGAAACGTTTACTGACACTTTAACGAGTGAATATCCTTTTGCTTCCCATTTGGATATCTGATTTAAAGCCTCTTTGATAACCCAATTCCCAATTTCATCTATTAAGCCTGTTTCTTCAGCAATTGGAATAAAATCCATAGGAGGTACATTACCAAGTACGGGGTTTCTCCATCGAATAAGCGCTTCCAGCCCATTGAGTTCTAAAGTGGCCAAATCCATCTTAGGCTGATAATGAAGAAGAAACTCATTATTTTCAATTGCTTTCCGTAGTTCTGTTTCAACCTTGATTTTTTGGTCTTGCTTTTCCTTTAGGCGTTTATTAAAAATCTTGAAATTGTTTTTGCCAGCTTGTTTTGCAGAGTACATAGCCATGTCCGCGAGATTTATAAGTTCAGTTAATTCGGTACTGTCAGAAGGATAATAGCTTACGCCTATACTAGTGGTAACATATATTTCATTTCCTTCAATGAAATAAGGAACCTTGATTTGTTCAATAATCTGTTCAGCAATCATAAGAGAAACATCTTGGCTTTTATTGGTGATTAATACGATAAATTCATCGCCGCTTAAATGGAACACAGAGATGGATTCATTTTGGAATGATCTTAATGTTTCAGCTATTCTTTCTAGCAGTGCATCACCAACTCTATGTCCAAACTTATCATTTATCAGCTTCAATCTGTCGATGTCCACAAATAGAACTGAAACTGTATTTGAATGCTTTATGTTGATAAGCTTTCTTTCAAGACTTCTTCTGTTAGGAAGATTGGTTAATTCATTATGATTCGCTAGAAAATCGATATGTTGTTCCTTGATTTTAAGGTCGGTTAAATCCCTTACAACGCAAACAATCTTATTTGTTTCTTCGACTTTGGAAAGCGTAAGCTCTTGCGGGAATTTCGTTCCGTCTACCCTGGTTCCAACTGTCTCGCCTCTCCAAAGCCCTCTTTCATTTAAGATGGGAATAGCAGAAGAATATAAAATTCCTTGCAAAGCTTCCTCATCGTAGCAAATATGCCAGGTGTTATTCAACAGATGTTCTTTAGTAAATCCATACATGGTGGCATGAGCTTCATTTGCAAATACAAATTTACCATCTTCATCTGTAATGCCAATACCATCTATTGAAGAATCCAAACCATATGAATATTCAATCAACGTCAGCTCTGTCTGGCTTAATCCTTTTATATCTCGCTCTTTCATTGTGACCCCCTAATGTCCCAGCATAATTTATTTCTTAAGCATTATTTATTATCGGTAAAGAGAAAAGATTATGAAGGTGTAATCAACAAAAGTATTCTGTTGAGGTAACATTTAAGGATGGACAAAACACAGTATTGCAACTGATACAGATGTTCTTGTACTGAAACCCGTCAAATTAAATGGAGTAAAAATGGTAGTTATGCTGGAAAGTGATGCAATTAATATGGCCAAAGAAAAGGAATTGAAGGTTATTGAACAGCGCTATTATTCAAACAAAGCCAAACCATTGATAATGGTAACTTGTTCAATGAGTGTTACACAACACTAATAACAACATAAATATTAATCCAAATAACACTACATTAAAGTCAAAATGAGCATTGCTTTTAGCAGTGCTTTTTTATATTTCGCAAAACACTCAAATAATTAAAGGAAATTAATCATTGATGTTAGATAGTAATTCTAATAGAATAAATATTCATAAATCAGACACAATTTAGTTTGCTAATATGTTAAAAACAACTAGTACTTATGGTATAATATTTTAAAGTTTGTTTGATACTAAGGTAATTTTATTTATTTTATGTAAGAGTGTCCTAAGTAGCAATAACAGGAAGTAAAAAAAGAGGATAGAGGTAATCATCGTGAAACTATTGTCAAATTTAAAAACATCGGTAAAATTGATCGCTGCATTTGTATTAATGAGTATTGTTTTAGGTATTGTAGGATTTTACGGATTGACTAATTTAAATAAATCTAATGAACAACTTCAATTTATGGTGGAAGAACGGATGATTCCGATAAGTGAATTAGGGAAGGTAGAGACTTTATACCAGCAAATTCGTGTAAATATTCGAGATTTAGTATTTGTGGGAGAAACATCTTCAAAAAAGAAAGAGTTTGAAGATACAATAAACACAATTAAAGTTGAAATTGATACCAAGCTAAAGAATTATGAAGCCGGTACTATTATGCTTGCATCAGAACAAGAAATTATTGATGGATTGTATCCTGCCTTAGAAGAATATTATTCTATATTAGAACAGGCTAAAATATTTGCCTATTCTGATGATAAAGAGGGGTATTTACGTCTTGCCCCAGCATTCAATGAATCAGGAGATAAAGTAGAAAGTATAATAAATGAACTTATTAAGCATAATGTTGAGCTTGCTCAAAAATCAAATGAAGAGTCAAATGCAGAGTTTAAACAAGCAAAAATTAACACAATAATAGTCATTATAGTCGCAATGGTATTAAGTATCGCTTCCGGTTACCTCATTGCACAACTGATATCAAGACCATTGAAAAAGGTCGTTACTTTATTAGGGCAGGTTGCGAATGGTGACTTAAGTCAAACTACGGATATTGATAGAAAGGACGAAGTAGGAGAACTTGCAAAATCAACGAATGTGATGGTTGAAAGTTTACGCAAACTGATGCAAGACGTTATGAATACTTCTCAACAGGTAGCAGCATCATCAGAAGAGCTAACTGCAAGTGCAGAACAAACCAGCCAAGCAACAGAAGAAATTACGAATGCCATTCAAGGCATTGCCGAGGGGGCAGAGACTTCTACAGCTAGCCTAGAAGAAAGTTCAACAGGTTTAGAAGAAGTAACGTTAGGTATACAAAACATTGCCGATAGTTCGAATACCATCGCTGAAGCTGGCTCACATGCAAGTGCTCAAGCGAAAATGGGAGGGGAATTTGTTGGAAAGACTGTTCAACAAATTCAAGCGATCAATCAATCGGTAAACGAGAGTAGTGAAGCAATTAAATCTTTAGATAAACGTTCACAGGAAATCGGGGAAATCACAAAAGTAATTACAGAAATCGCAAATCAAACCAACTTATTAGCATTAAATGCAGCAATCGAAGCTGCAAGAGCTGGAGAACATGGAAAAGGATTTGCTGTAGTTGCCGACGAAGTTCGAAAGTTAGCTGAGCAATCCCAACAATCTTCTACGCAAATTTCAGAGTTAATCAACGAAATCCAAATGGATATGACTCGTTCGAACGATTCTATAAATCAAGTGAAATCAGATGTTAAAGAAGGACTTGCTATTGTTGGGAAAACGCAAGAAAGCTTTAAGGTTATCTTGGGTTCCCTGGATAAAGTGAGTATGCAAATTGATGATATGGCCGCGACAGCTGAACAAATGTCTGCTAGTGCACAAGAGGTTTCTGCCAATATAACAAGTAGTGCTTCTATGTCAAGAGAGTCATCCATGAATTCTCAATCAGTAGCAGCGTCTACAGAGGAGCAATTAGCATCCATGGAAGAGATCTCTTCCGCATCTAACAACCTATCGGAAATGGCTATGAATCTACAAGAACTAGTAAGCAAGTTTAAACTATAAAATAAGAACCTCCTGACTAATCGAAAAACGATCAATGTCGGGAGGTTTTATTTAAATTAGCAGATAAATAGAGTTCATACAATTGTAGATTCACAAAGAAACAGAGCTTCAGTGCGAAATGAATTCTTTCCAAGGTTCACTTGACCGTCTTGGCTTAGAATATTTTGACTTATTGCTTATACACCAGCCTTACAATGATGTTTATGGTGCATGGCGTGCAATGGAAGAGCTTCAAAAAGAAGGGGAAATTCGCGCGATTGATATTTCAAATTTTTACGGTGGATCGTGCTATAGATTTATCAATGTTTCACGAAGTGATCCCAGCTATCAACCAAATTGAGATTAACCCATTCAAAACCAAAAAACAGAAGCTATTGAAACGCTAAGAGCAGAAGGAAAAAATGGCATTTTTCAAAATGATATTCTTAGTGAAATAGGTAAAAAATATAATAAGTCAGTTGCACAAGTCATTGTACGGTGGCTCGTGGGACAAGAACAGGTACCTGTTCAAGAATCAATTATACCCATAGAACCATCAAGATAAAAAAAATTTATCAAGAACCAGGCACTAAAAAATTTTTTCAACATATATAGGAGATATCCGTTCGAATTTGATGAGGAGGATATCATGCAGCCTATATTACCTATGGAGAAATATTTTGGGCAGTTTGAACTGGTGCATGCTTTTTATGGGGCTATGCCAACAGGTGTCAGCGTTTCCGAAACTGGTCGTATTTTTGTTTGCTTTCCGAAATGGGGAGACGACGTTCAATTTACTGTGGCGGAAATTGTTGAGGGTGAATTGCAGCCTTATCCCAGCTTAGAAACTAATTTGGTTAACACTAGAAACATTACGATGTCTTTCGTCAGTGTTCAAAGTATCGTTGCTGATGGAAGAGGAACACTTTGGGTACTAGATACAGGCGCACCAAATTTTTCTGAACCTATTCAAGGGGGAGCAAAATTAGTTGCTGTTGATTTAAGCACGAATACTATAAGGAGAGTATATACCTTTACAGAAGATGTTGTTTTGCCAACAACTTATTTGAATGATGTCCGTTTGGATTTTCGGGTTGGAAGAGCAGGCTATGCATATATAACGGATTCTTCTTCCAGAGGTCCAGGGGGCATTATCGTGGTAGATTTAGAAAATGGGAACGCGTTAAGACGGTTAAATGGGGCAATTTCAACTTCACCTGATCCCTATTTTTTACCGAAAGTAGAAGGTGAAATTTTGATGAACCGAAACCCGGATGGCTCGACTTTCCCATTTAGATTGGCTTCCGATAGTTTAGCGATTTCTCCTGATGGAAAGGTTTTATTTTATGCTCCGCTAACCAGCCGTCAGCTGTTCTCGATCTCAACAGAAGCCCTTAGAGACAGAAGGATACAGGACATGAATTTATCCCAATATGTGAAGTATTGGGGGGAAAAAGGTGCGTCTGATGGAATGATCACCGGCGCAAAAGGAACCGTTTATGCGGGAGACTATGAGAACAACAGTATCCGGAAGATATTGCCGAATGGCGCAATGGAAACCATCGCACATGACCCGAGAGTTTTATGGCCGGATACTTTTTCGATTGGCCCCGATCAATACTTATATGTCATAGTGAATCAATTACATCGGCAGGCGAGATTTCATTATGGAAGAGACCTGCGGGAAAAACCATACAGTTTACTTCGTATGAGAATTGATGAATTCCCTGCTCCTACCTTTTCATAATTATCTTAAACGAAGGTAGCTATCCCTCATTAGGGAGCTGCCTTTTTTGTCAGTTAAAATAAGAAACAGGTACCTGTGCAAGAAACAATTCAGATAGCAAACTACAATAAAAAATCTACCAAATTCCCAAAACGAACCCTCATATGAAAAAGTAGCTAAATGGTGAAGTGGGTACGATTATACATTATAATCTAATGCTGAATTAAGTTTTGCTGATGGAAATCTGAAATGGTTTGAATATTTTGAACGTAATTATTTATTATTTTATAAAATGTTAGTAAGTAAAGGAGGCACTGTTTTTCGCAGCCATTTCTTAGAGTTTGTAATCGAGGAGTTAGAGAGTTAGAGGGGCAAGTAGATATAACCAAAGGAAAAAATCAAGGACTAAGTAAGGATTTAATACTTAAATTTATTGGAGCTGCCATCGTAGGGACAGTAATAGCGTGGATTACTAATGGATTATCAGAACCCCGGAAAGTTGTGAAGTAATATACTTAAACTAACGGGGGCGTCGATCCAAAAAAGGATTGATGCCTTTACAGCCTTTAAGATTGTGAAAAAATGTACTTAAACTAACGGGTGCTTTAGTTAAACAAGATCTTTCCGATGGTCAATTTTTATGTCCAATACATCAAGAATACTTCGGAGATCCATTGTGAAATGTTTCACTTAAACTAATGAAGCAGTTTAGCTGAATAAGAGAGTTTTCTTCTTTCGTTAAAAGGCGATATATTTAAGTAAACAAAAACCATCTATTCATAAAAAATAGACGGTTTTGTAAGGTACTTATTTTACAGGTTGACAACATAAATTACCTTCGCCCTTTTCAAGAACAGACTTTAAGCTACTAAGAACGCCAGACCAAGCCATTTGATGCCATTGAAATGCATCTGTCCAACTTTCATTATCCTTAAATCCTGTATGGTGTATACAGACTTTTGTAGAGTTTTCATTAATTGATTCAAAACTAACTTTTACTATTGTGAGGTCATTTTCATTATTCATTATATCTTCAAACTGGTCTGGTCCCTTCCAAGTGAACACTAGCTCTTTTTCATCAACAAGTTTAATTATCTTGCAACCTTTAGTATTCATACCAGTTTTATTTCCTGGAACGAAATAAAGTTCATATGCTCCCCCTTCTTTAGCTACTACTACCGTTTCACTAGCGAACCACTCTGAAACTCGTTCAGATATTGTCCACGCATACCAAACCAAATTTAAAGGTGCATTAATTGTAACTTCATTAGTAACAGCTTTTTCATTAGAAGTGGTTTTCAAAAAAATCTCCCCTTTTAGATATATTTAACATTTAATATCGTATCACTAATCGAAAACTAGATAAAGAATATTCTGATATATCTTTTAGTTTGTTAATTAACTAATGGGACAGTTTAGTTCAACAAGGGGACGGGCTGTTATCATTATATTAAGAAGGTAAAGAATGAAGGTGAACTAATGGAGAGCAACGATAATTATTATATAACCATTTGTAATAGAGTTTGATCGTTTATAAAAATGTTTGATTAAAAATCATGTATTGTAATTTAATTTGGGATTTTTCTTTTTTTGACTTTCTTATAACCTGAAAATTTTGAGTATGTAATATTCGAATTTCCAAGGTTTTTTCTACTTACAATAACTTTGGTATATCATCTTCAATAATAATCTTCCTCATTTTTCCATTTGGTTATAAGGGACCAAACCGCTGAATTCATGACTTTACCTGCCTCCTTGTATTATCTTACACATAGGATAAGCCTAGTATGAATAGGATGAAAGTAAGTCCCGTAAAGGATGGCTTACAATACAAACTAAGGAGAAAGAGTGTGACTAACATGTTTCCTCCTGTGTCACCCGATCAAATGATTTGGACAATTCAACATGGACTAAAAAAAACACAAAATCCCAAAAAGATTCTCATTGTCGGCGCAGGTATGTCAGGATTGGTCGCTGCCTCATTGTTAAAGGAAGCCGGACATAACGTAGTTATCCTTGAAGCTTCTAAAAGAGTAGGAGGACGTGTCCACACAAAACGATCCCCTTTTATCAATGGGCAATACATGGAAGCAGGGGCAATGCGTATTCCAACTCATCATTATTTGACTTTGGAATACATAAAAAAATTCCGCTTACCAGTAAATTCTTTTATTAACAGTACGCCTAACGACCTGATCTATGTGAATGGGATCAAAACACGCCAATATCTGTATAAACAGACCCCTGATATCCTTGGCTACCCAGTTGCCCCTAACGAAAAGGGAAAAACAGCTGTGGAGTTGATTCAACCAATACTTCAACCGGTTATAGACTTTATCAATCTAAATCCGTTGGAAAATTGGAGTTGGGTAATAAAAGAATATGATAGATTCTCAATGGATGAGTTTTTAAGATATAACCCTAATGGGGTGACTTTATCTCCTGGTGCAATTGAAATGATTAAGGTACTACTTGCAATCGAGGGCTTGTCTGAACTCGCATTCCTGGATCTATTACGTGAATTTATGATTCTTTTCAATCCTAATATCAGTTTCTATGAGATTACTGGAGGAAATGACCAACTCCCACAAGCATTTCTCCCACAATTAAAAGAAAATATTATTTATGGGCAACAGATGACCAAAATTGTTCAATATAATAACCAAGTTACACTTCATACTAAGAATACAGAGTCGTTAAAACCCACTGAAATGACATGTGACATTTGCATCTTGACCATTCCTTTCTCGATCTTGCAATTCGTTGATGTTGAACCCCATGATTCTTTTTCCCATAACAAGTGGAAAGCGATTAGAGAACTTCATTATGTGACTTCTACAAAGATTGGCCTTCAGTTTAAAAGTAGATTTTGGGAAGATGAAGGGATAAAAGGTGGTCAAACGGTTTCTGATTTACCCATCCGATTTAGTTATTATCCAAGCCATGGAATTGGAAAGAACGAGTCGGGCGTAATTTTAGCTAGCTATACGTGGGAGGATGATGCCATTCCGTGGGACAGCTTGAGTGAAGAAAATCGGATTCAACAAGCCTTAAAGAACTTGGCTACCATCCATGGAGAACAAGTATATGATGAATTTATAACAGGAGCTTCTTACAGTTGGGCTCAGAATCCATATTCAGGTGGGGCTTTCACGTTGTTCAAACCAGAACAAGAAACAGAACTTTTTCCATACCTCGGCACTCCTGAAGGAAGGGTACACTTTGCTGGGGAACACACTGCACTGCCACACGGTTGGATACAAGGTGCAATTGAGTCTGGAATACGTGTAGTACATGAAGTCAATGGCTTGCCTTGAAAGAAATATTACTTGGAGTAAGGGAAATTATTATATTTTGCATACTTAACGATTGCGTTCTTGGTACAGCCAGGAACGCTTTTCTATGGGTCTGAAGACTTTATTTTAAGTTAACATTTCCTTAAATTTTGATCAAACTTTTTTATAAAATTTTAATTCAATGTGAAAGAGAAGAATCCATTTTGATCAAACTTTTTTCAATATGGATTCTTTTTATTCTCCATAAAATGCGACTTCGCCAAATATTTTTGATCAGACTTTGTGTTGCATTGGACTCTATAATGGAACAGGATGAAGCATTAAGTAGTGATATGGAATATATAGCAATCGATATGAGTAATTTCGAGGACGCAGATGAAAGTAATACTGAAGAAATCTTAAGTTACTTTAAGGAAAAATATAAAGTTAATATAATGGACGCTACTCTTGAACAACTGAAAGAAAAGGGATATTCAGATACGATGCGTTTGGATGGCGTACTTCTTAGAATAGAAAAAGTTGATTTTAAGTCCAACAATGAAATCTTTTTTGAGGGTTCCATATATCGTTCGGGTTTAGGGGCAGTTGGAGTAGAAGTTAAAGTTCATTATAAAGATAATAAATGGGAATCCAAAGAATTGAAAATGATTTGGATTAGTTAAGATTATTAGGGTGCTTTAGTTTAGACAAGACCATCATTTCAATGGTCTATTTTTTTATCTTAAACATCAAGTAGACTTTGGTGAACCATTGTGAAATGTTACACTTAAACTAACGCAGCAGTTTAGTTTAATAAAAATAAATAGAAGAAGGTGTTAATAAGTGTCTGGTAAAGCACAAGATTCAATTGAGAGTTATATAAATTCACCAGAAAAATTAAAGAGCTTGTATAGACGTGTGTTGTTCGTTGTAAGTTTATCACAAATCTTCGGTGGTGCAGGGCTTGCAGCTGGAGTTACAGTAGGTGCCCTGTTGGCTCAACAAATGCTTGGAACTGATGCTTATGCAGGAGTGCCGGCAGCTTTATTTACTTTAGGTTCAGCAGGAGCTGCTTTAATTGTAGGGAAAATTTCACAACGATATGGACGCCGTACAGGTTTATCAACAGGTTTTATTGTAGGTGGACTTGGTGCAATTGGAGTTGTAATTGCTGCCTTGATGAATAGTGTCATTTTATTATTTGCTTCTCTACTGATCTATGGTGCAGGGACTGCGACAAATTTACAAGCTCGTTATGCGGGAACTGATTTAGCAAACAAAAAACAACGAGCAACAGCTATTAGTACTACGATGGTTATGACAACATTCGGGGCTGTTGCTGGCCCAAACCTAGTAGAAGTTATGGGTGAATTTGCTAGTTTCATAGGTGTTCCGCCACTTGCAGGTCCATTCATATTATCAGCTACTGCATTTATCTTAGCAGGTCTTGTACTTTTAATTATGTTGCGTCCCGACCCGTTAGATATTGCAAACAGGATAGCAGCCTATAAACAAGAATATGAGCCTATAAATAAAAGGGATTCTGTTGATAAAGCAATAAATAGAAGAGGTCTAATGATTGGTGCCACGGTTATGGTTCTTACCCAAATTGTAATGGTTGCAATTATGACTATGACACCGGTACATATGAAACACCATGGACATGGTCTAAATGAAATTGGAATTGTTATTGGTTTTCACATAGGTGCAATGTATCTTCCCTCACTTGTCACCGGAGTCCTTGTAGATAAAGTAGGTCGAACAACTATGAGCATAGCCTCGGGGATTACATTGTTATTCGCTGGTTTATTAGCAGCATTCGCACCAAGCGATTCAATGGTTCTATTAGTACTTGCTCTTTCTTTACTTGGATTGGGATGGAACTTTGGCTTAATTAGTGGCACTGCTATAATTGTTGATTCTACTGAGCCTTCAACACGTGCGAAAACTCAAGGAACACTTGATGTTTTTATTGCATTAGCAGGTGCTTCAGGTGGTGCTCTTTCGGGAATGGTAGTAGCTAATACAAGTTATGCTACATTGTCTTTAAGTGGGGGACTTTTATCCTTAGTTCTCATACCTATTATAATTTGGTCGCGAAGAGGCAAAGCATGATAAAGTCTAAATAAAAAATGAGACAACAGTAAAAGCCTTGTTACGAAAAAGTATAGCAAGGCTTTTAATACTTTTCTACTTTGCACTTTACATACCACACCGGGGTATGGTAATATAAAATCAAGTTAGGAGGTTGAGCTGATGGAAAACACAGTGAAAGAAGCAGCTTGCCATACAGAGATTGTAGTGTCTTGTCGAAAAAGTCATCATCCAGAACGTGTAAAAAAGGATTTAACAACTCGATTAAATCGTATCGAAGGTCAAATTAGAGGTATAAAGGGAATGATAGACAAAGACGTTTACTGTGACGATGTAATCACACAACTGTCTGCGACACAATCTGCTTTAAATAGCGTAGCAAAAATCCTTTTGGAAGGTCATCTAAAAGGTTGTGTGGTAGATCGCCTTTCAGAAGGTGATGAAGAGGTATTAGACGAATTAGTTGTGACGATTCAAAAGCTAATGAAAAAATAAAAACGAAATAGCACGATAGAAAATGAAAAAAATTTTTAAGTATTTATACCCCTATATCGTATAACAAGTCTGGATTAAAATACTTCAATTAAAGGAGAGAGAAAACATGAAAGATATAACATTAAAGGTACATGGAATGTCATGTGGACATTGTGTGAATGCTATTGAGGGAAGTGTTGGTCAATTAGCAGGCGTTGAACTAGTAAAGGTATACTTAACGGAAGCTCAAGTAGATGTAGTATTTGATGAAGTGAAAGTGTCACTTGATAAAATTAAAGAAACGATTGAAGATCAAGGTTATGAGATCGAACAAAATTGATTGAGTGCTTCTTTAGCACTCTATTATTTTCAAAAATATATACCCCTAAGTGGTATGGAAGAGGTGGAAGTAACATGAGTAAAGAAGTCAAAGAAGCTAATCTGCAAATTACAGGGATGACATGCGCTGCGTGTGCGATACGTATTGAAAAAGGGTTAAATAAAATGGATGGTGTCGAACAAGCAAATGTCAATCTAGCACTTGAAAAGTCTTCGATTAAATATGACCCGTCTAAACTGAGTGCTGCCGATTTTGAAAAGAAAATCGAAGCACTTGGCTACGGCGTAGTGAAACAAAAAGCAGAGTTTGATATTACGGGTATGACATGTGCAGCATGTGCGATACGTATTGAAAAAGGGTTAAATAAAATGGATGGAATCGCAAATGCGAACGTCAACTTAGCATTAGAAAAAGCAACAATTGAGTTTAACCCGTCTGAGGTAGCGATTTCAGACATGATTGCGAAAGTGGAGAAACTAGGCTATGGTGCACACCAAAAGAAAAATGACAAAGAACGGGTCGATCACCGTGAAAAAGCAATTAAAGACCAAAAACGTAAATTCATTATTTCGGCGATTTTATCTTTACCATTACTTTGGACGATGGTTGCACATTTTTCATTTACATCGTTCCTTTACCTACCGGATATCTTAATGAATCCATGGCTACAAATGGCACTTGCAACACCTGTCCAATTCATTGTCGGAAAACAGTTCTATGTTGGTGCTTACAAGGCATTACGAAATGGCAGTGCCAATATGGACGTACTAGTTGTTATGGGTACATCTGCAGCTTACTTCTACAGTGTGTACCAAGCGATTGTCACAGCTGGTTCCCATCATGATGCGCATCTTTACTTTGAAACAAGTGCAGTACTGATTACACTCATTATTTTAGGTAAGTTATTTGAGGTAAAAGCAAAAGGTCGTTCATCGGAAGCGATAAAAAAATTAATGGGCTTACAAGCGAAAAAAGCGATTGTCGTGCGTGACAGTGTTGAAAAAGAAATTCCATTAGAAGAAGTCGTCATTGGTGACACAATTTTAGTGAAACCAGGTGAAAAAATCCCGGTTGACGGTGAAGTATTAGAAGGAAATACAGCTGTTGATGAATCGATGTTGACAGGGGAAAGTCTTCCGGTTGATAAAAAGCATGGTGACGTGTTATTCGGTTCAACGATTAATAAAAACGGTTTTATTAAAATGAAAGCAACAAAAGTTGGACGCGATACTGCGTTAGCACAAATCATTAAAGTCGTAGAAGATGCGGAAGGTTCTAAAGCACCGATTCAACGTTTAGCAGACCAAATTTCAGGTATTTTTGTTCCAATCGTTGTAGGGATCGCCATTATTGCATTCCTTGTTTGGATTTTATGGGTACAACCAGGTGAATTTACACCCGCACTTGAAGTGTTAATTACGATACTTGTAATTGCATGTCCATGTGCTCTAGGTCTGGCTACGCCAACGTCCATTATGGCAGGCTCTGGTCGTGCAGCTGAATTCGGTATTTTATTCAAAGGTGGAGAGCACTTAGAGCAGACACAAAGTATTGACACGGTTGTAGTTGATAAAACAGGTACTGTTACACATGGTAAACCTGTTTTAACAGACGTTGTGCTAGCAATTGGTCAAGTGGAAGAAAAAATCTTATCTTTAATTGGTGCGGCTGAGAAACAATCTGAACACCCATTAGCACAAGCAATCGTTGAAGGTATTCAAGAAAAAGGCATCGAACTTGGTAACGTTCAATTTTTCGAAGCAATCCCGGGTTATGGTGTGCAAGCAACCGTTTCAGGTCAAGCAGTTGTTATAGGTACACGCAAACTCATGCAGCAATACGGCATCGATATTACAGCAGTTCTCCCGGCAATGGAGAAATTGGAGAGCGATGGTAAAACCGCGATGCTAGCTGGAATTAATGGGCAATATGCAGGGCTAGTTGCTGTAGCGGATACAATCAAAGACACATCAGCGGAAGCCATACGTCGTTTAAAAGAGATGGGTATCAAAGTCATCATGATGACTGGTGATAATGAGCGAACAGCACAAGCCATCGGGAAAGAAGTTGGCGTTGATGCAGTCATTGCTGAAGTACTACCTGAAGGTAAAGCAGAAGAAGTGAAGAAACTGCAAGCTGCCGGTAGAAAAGTAGCGATGGTCGGAGACGGTATCAATGATGCCCCAGCCCTTGCAACAGCCAATATTGGGATGGCCATTGGTACAGGAACTGACGTAGCGATGGAAGCCGCTGATGTGACACTAATTCGTGGAGATTTGAATAGTATTGCCGATTCGATCATTATGAGTCGTAAAACAATGCGCAACATTAAACAAAACTTATTCTGGGCATTTGGCTACAATACACTTGGTATACCGATTGCAGCAATAGGGTTACTTGCTCCTTGGGTTGCAGGTGCAGCGATGGCATTTAGTTCCGTGTCAGTCGTATTGAACGCTTTACGTTTACAAAGAGTAAAATTAGATAAATAAAATAACTGTTACCTATAGAGTAAACTACGTTGTTTACTCTATAGATTACATAGAATAAATTCAATGGAGGGTAAGGGTGAGAATAGTAATGAACCAAATCGATAAAAAGATTAAACTGGCTGTAAATGGTGGCATTTCATTTGGAGCAAAACTAAATGCAAAACAATTGGCTGTAATTGTGGAGTATATGAGTGATAGTGATGAACTGGAGTTGACCACATTTCAACAACTTTACATCGAGATACCTGAAAGTAAGCTTGAATTAGTGGAAGAGAAATTTAAGGAAGTAGGATTGTCCTGTTATCCAGTAGGAAATTTTGTGAAAAGTTTAAGGACCTGTAATTTTTGTAAAGGCTCAGAAGAAGAAGGAATGCCTGTAGCCATTGAACTAAACAAGCGAATAGCAGGAAAACCTGTTCCTTTCACACTTCGCCCAGCTTACACTGGATGTCCTATAGGATGTGGTGAACCGCTCGTAAATGATATCGCCATCATGAAAGTAAAAAATGGATATGACTTATACATTGGGGGAAAAGCAAAAGGAAAGGACGCTCAAATAGGTACTTTATTGATGGAGCAGCTAATGCCTGAACAGCTGTATAAAGTTGTCGAAAAAATCATTCACATCTATGCTGAACAAGGCAAGAAGAGGGAAACGTTTATAAAATTTATTAATCGTTTTGGATTTGAAAACTTGAAAAATGAAGTAGCTAGATAGGGTTTTGTATTGCAAGCCAAGTATCAGACACATGTTTAGAAATAAGGGGGTATAATATGTCTTCCCTAAAAGATATTTTAGAATTTAATGGTAGATTCGTTGAAGAAAAAGGGTATGAGCCCTACATCACAACAAAATATCCGAATAAAAAGCTAGTTGTATTATCTTGTATGGATTCACGCCTTGTCGAACTTTTACCAAAGTCGATGAATCTACGTAATAGTGATGTGAAAATTGAGAAAAGTGCTGGGGCAATAGTAAACCATCCATTTGGTAGTATTATGCGCAGTATACTATTTGCGCTATATAAGCTAAATGCAGAGGAAGTGTTCATTGTCGGTCACTGTGGTATGAGCGCAGTGGATCCGGATAGCATGATTGAGCATATGAAAGAACGCGGCATTTCGGATGAAACGTTTGATATATTAAAATATTCTTCACTTGATATTAACAGTTGGCTTCGAGGTTTTGGTGATGTAATAACAAGTGTATTAAAGAGTTGTGAAGTTGTTCGTAATCACCCATTAATAGCAAAAACAATTCCTGTACATGGTCTTGTCATGGATCCAAAAAAAGGTTATTTGGATCTTTTATCAGATGGGAATGCTTGTATCGAACAACAAAATAAAGCGTAATGAATAAAGACTGTCCAGAAAAAGTAGCATCTGGACAGCCTTTTACATTTAAATGTTCTTTATGATTTGTTAGTTTTTTTGTAGGAAATCTTCGGTCGATTCTACAGCGCAATACATACCGTTAAGCGCACCGACAAACGCATAATGAACTTGTTCAGCTGGAACGACCTCACCTTTATAAGACAAGTCTCGTGTTGCACATGCATCTTCAATAAGTGTCGTCTTAAAGCCTAGATCCACTGCCGCTCTGACTGTTGCATCAATGCACATATGTGTCATCATTCCTACAACTACTACATTAGTTACGCCATTTTCTCGTAATTTGTTTTCTAAATCGGTCTGTAAAAAGCTGTTAGGGAAATGTTTGATGATAATGTTTTCAGTTTCCAATGGTTGAACAGTTTCATGTATTTCAGCCCCCTCTGTATTCGGAAGGAAGAATCCTAATGCAGGATCACCTGCGATATGTTGAACATGAAAAATGTTATCTTTGTTGTTCTTTCTAAACGATTCAAGCACTTTCGCAGCATTAGCGGCCGCTTTTTCAGGGTTGTTTAATTCCATATTTCCATTTGGGAAATAGTCATTTTGAATATCTACAATAATTAGAGCTGTGCTCATTTTTCTCCACCTCATTTAAATTATTTTGTTACACTATAATCATAGATTGTTTATTGATTTTTATCGATAAGTTGACGAAACACTTTTATCTCTAAAAATTTCATGGTGAAAGGAATTTATAATGGAACTTGATAATATTGATTTTCAAATTCTTCGGTTATTATCCGAAAATTCACGTGTTCAATGGAAAGACTTAGGTGAACAAATTCATATGACGGGACAAGCAGTAGGGAATCGTATAAAAAAACTAGAGCAAAGTGGTGTCATTAAAGCTTACTCTTTAATAGTTGATGAAATGAAATTAGGACTTACATATACTGCTTTTGTCATTATTTATATGAAAACAGCAAACCATGATTCGTTTATCCGATTAATGAATGATCGTAGTGAGGTAGTGGAAGTTCATCGCGTATCGGGAGAAGCTTGTTACCATATAAAAATAAAAGTTAGTTCTCAAGAACAATTGAATCATTTTTTGGATAAAATTCTTGAGTACGGGAATTATACCGTACATTTATCCATTCAGGAGATTAAACTACAGAATCCGTTGACTGCTACATGATAAAAAAGTGATTTACTTTTCTATAAGATTAAAAAACAGCAAAAAAGGTATAATTCCTCGTACTGAGGTATTATACCTTTTTTGCATAGAGACAAAGGATCTTTCAATTATTATGTTCTCACCATTGGCACATTTCCTGAATAATAGGCCAGAAAGTTTGCCCCTTTTCAGTAAGGCTATATTCGACGGGGGGCAGGCTTTTAATGAATTCATCCACAATTTCGATATAGCCAATTTTATTGATGTTGATGGAAATATGTACTCTACGAAAACAAATGAAAAAACGCTTAGTATCAGAAATTATGTTTTGCTTGGAAAAGCATTGCATACATTACCAGAAACACACTTTAGAAGGGCATCAAGGAAAAAAGTTAGACCAAAAAATAGCTCTATCTTTTGTAAAGATTGTTTGGATAATAATATTGTTTCGAATGGGGGTGTATGGAATCAAACAAGCCATCTATTGCAGTTGCAGAAAATATAGGATTCAGAAATGTATTTAACTATATAGGATATGAGTAGTTTCCGTTTAAGTAATTTTTACTTCAACTAACGAGTGGTTTACTTTTAAAGCCTTTTTTCTTATTAAACTAAAGATTAGGTGAAAGAGAGGGATATTAATGGATGTAGAGTTAGATGCAAATGTGAAAAGATGGCTTTAGTCAAAAGGTGAACATGTTTCAGTAAAAACCATTCAAGTTAATGATTGCTGTGCTCCTCCTATTCAGGATTTAATAACTCATCTAGGAAAGCCTAAAGATTTGCATAACTATGATGAAATCAAAGTAGACAATTTATACATCTTTTGGTTTTCTTTCCTATTTGAAACACCCTTCGCATTAATGAGGGGTTCGCTTGGTCGTTTATTCCGCTAACAATTATTTTATATTCATTCTTTGTTATAAATCAAATAAACTGTATTTGCTAAATAAAAGATAGTATCGAAAGGGCTCGATTGTTGAATAAGTGTATGTTGTGCTTAATAGTCCTTGTTATGTATTTTTTAATGACAAGATAAGAATTACACTTACTGAAGGAACAACCACGATTCTATGGATAGCTCAAGTAAACATAATAAAATTTAACAAATTTAATTTCCTTTCAATCGAATAACAATGGTAACAAAGGTAAAACTAAAAAGATTAAATACGAAAGGAGTGTTCACGATGAAGAACCGTAAGCAACCACATGAGCAGTTCACAATGAAGGATAATGGGTTGTCTTCGATGCAAGAAGTTTTATATCAAAAAGAATTTAATCGTGCTGACAAAGAGACAATTAAGAAAAAACAAAATAAAAAGTAAACACATTAATAGGCCATACACGGAGTTCACTTTTTAACAAATAAGGAGACACGTGTTTAAGATGAATAAAACAGTACGATTCGATAAGTTTATCCAAAAAATTTGAATCCAATCGAAAAAAGTGACCTTCTCCCAAATGAGATGGTCACTTTTATTTATCATTTTTTTGTAAAGTTGTAATAATAAAAAACTTTTTAACAAAAATGATGATTTTTTTGTATATTTTCACATTTAGGAGATGAGTCAAGGCGTTTGATAATTCCTAAAAATATAATCTATGTAGCTATACGGGAAGGTGAAGTAGTAGAAATTGAAAACCTAAATATCGGATATAATATAAACATTATAATAGGAACTATAACAGACGTTTAGTAGGTAGATTTAAAGCTGTTTCTAATGCTAATATATCTATAAGGCTTTTTAATATAGTTTTCGTACATATATTTTAACAGCTTTAATATACGGAGTGATTATGAACTATCGCAGCAGGTTAGTTGAAGAAAGTGTAAAACATTCTTCGATCTATCTTGTCAGAATTTACATTATCTAATGAAAGAGGTTCAGTAGTTGCAACATTATATGCAGTCATGTTAGTCCCTGAGTGATTATGCACAGGCAGCATTAATGTCCTTTGGGATTATTAATGGAGTAGCACTGTGTAGTGATGAGTTTTTACTTTAAAAATAGTCTCTTCTTAATTAGCAATTAAGAAGAGACTATGATTAAATTTATTTAAATTTATTCCATGTGATGATCTAAAATTAATCCATTAATTATGATTTAATTTCCCTTTGATAAAAGTCGTATAAATGGTTAATAGATGAACTGGACAAGATATGACTAGCTCGTTCAATTTTCTCACGTTCCCAATCGAACCAACGCATTTCTTTCAACTTTTCGATTTCTTTGTCTGTAAATCGTTTCTTTATCTCTTTAGCAGGGTTGCCTCCTACTATCGTATATGGTGGGACATCTTTCGAAACAACTGATCCAGCCGCAACAATGGCACCTTCACCTATTGTCACACCGGGCATAATCATTGCATTCATACCAATCCAGGCATCATTTTCGATGATTGTATCCCCTTTTGGTTCGTAAGAAGTTTCAATTTGTTCCACAAAAGGATAGACGGTAATCCATTCAGAACGATGATTGTGATTTCCACCCATTAAAATAATTACACCACTTGCAATGCATACGTAATTTCCTATAATCAACTTATCTAAATGCCAACCATTGTCTTCGATTGGGTTAAATAACTTTCTAGATTTTTCATCTCCCCATAAGTATCTAACGCACCCATCTTCAAAATCATGATTATCGTAATAACCAGAGTAGTAGGAGTATTCTCCTACTACAATCATTGGGTTGGTGACAATATCTTTTAAATACTTAATTTCAGACCAGTGGTTAAATCGATGTTGTTTCATTTTTTTCCCTCGCTTCTAAGTAGTATAAATCATTTTTTTTACTTAGAAGCTTAATGCCGTAGCAACATTCTTAAACCGTTTCAAACGACGAACCATCGTCCTCATCCTTTTCCTATTTAATAGGGAGATTGTAACAAATGAATCATCTGTTCGTCAAACCTTACTGCTCAGTGCGACCATAAAGCGAAATACATTTTTGAAATTGTATTTAAGATAAACAATTTAGTGGCAATTGGATATATCACCATTATCAAGGTAAATATTTAAATAATAAACCCTCTCAAAAATAATAAAGACTTTCCGATTGGTAGAAAGTCCTGACCTCTTGGGTTGGGGTATAGGCGAAATAGAATTAGATAAAAAAGGAATCTATATCATGCCAAAGGTCGTTGCTAGACTGTACGACCATGTTGCGAAGAATACAGAACCTAGACTGGTGTATAGTCAACAGTGCTTCCCAGACTGCTTTCGGTTCAGTGTATAGGCATTATCAACAATTGAATTGAGAATTATACTTCATAGTTCCGTCTCAAAGAAGCAACTACATAATGAATTAATAGAATTACAGACTACTAAAACGGATGCGTTTACTATTACTGCGGGGCATTCATACCAAACTTTGCCCATTCCTCTTTTGACGGACCATAAATGCCTGGAACAGTTAATCCTGCCTGTCGCATAAGAACAGTCATTTGTCCTCGATGGTGGGTTTGATGTTGAATCAAAAACAATAATAGTGAACCATTTGGTATTTGTTGACCTATAAATTCAATTCGTTCTTTCAATGTATGGTCAGTCCATTGAGTTTTTAATGCTTTTACAAATGCATTACTGGATTGGTAATAGTTTTCTGCTATAAATTGAGCCGAAGTAGGAACGGGAAAATCGTTAGTTGGTGCTTCGAACGTTAAGTTTGTATTTGAAGTAATAATATGAATAGCTGTAACGGTATGCCAAGCAATACTTCCTAAATTCCAATTTTGTGAAGTTATTTCCTGTTTAAGTGATTCATCAGTTAGAATATTTAGTAGTTTCTGTGTAGAACTAGCTTCGAACTCCCAAGATTTCAAAAAATGGTCTAAGTTTTGGAACATAAAAATCCTCCTAGTAATTGTAGTTTTATTTCTATGAATCTTAATTCAATTATACTTTCCGCTTGAGCATATTATGTTTATCTTTTTTACAAACAGTTTAACTTTTACAAAACGGTACAACTTTATTTTTCGTGAACAATAATTAAGTAAACTGTTTCTTTTACTGTACACTATGATAAAAATGTGTAATAGAAGAGAAGGTGCTTGTTTAACTAACGGGGCAGTTTAGTTGAGGAAGGAATCGTTATAATCTTTGTTGAAATAGATGTATTAAGAGAATATTTTAATGAAATATTGTTTTAATTAAGGAGAGAACCTATTTGAGTCAGTTATTGTTTATAGAACCACCTGTCTTAGAGAGTGAAAGCATCATACTTAGACCTTTACAACAAGAGAATGCAAGATATTTATTTTCTATTAGCTACCCTGAAGTTTGGACATATATGTTTGGTGAAATTAAATCGGTAACTGAAATGGAAAAACATGTGTCCAAAAAAATTCAACTTCGCAATCAAATGAAGGCATTACCGTTTGTTGTTTTTTTAAAAGAAACAAATGAAATTATTGGAACAACAAGTATTTACGAAATTAACCTAAGTCAGAAGTCATGTGAAATAGGTGCAACTTAGTATGCAAGAAACTTTTTAGGGACTTTTGCCAATTCAGAGTGTAAGTATCTACTACTAAAATATTGTTTTGAGGAATTAAAGATGATAAGAGTACAATTTAAAACAGATGAGAGAAATGTCCGTTCTCAAAAAGCTATCGAACGTTTAGGAGCTATTAAAGAAGGTATCTTAAGAAAAGAAAGAATTCTTGAAAACGGATATATTAGAAATGCAGTAATATACTCAATTACAGATGATGATTGGAGAAAAGTAAAACAAGTGATAATAGAAAAAAGCATGAGAACAACATTGTGAAAGAATGCACTTAAACTAACGGATGCTTTAGTTGAACAAGACCATCATTTTGATGGTCTATTTTTTATCTAATATATTAAGCGAATCTCAGAAATCCATTGTGAAATGTTACACTTAAACAAACGTAGCAGTTTAGTTGAAGAAGAGAATCGGAGTTTTTATGTCGCATTTGAAACAAAATACGTCATGAACAATAAGAAATCCACTTATAATTTAAATGAGTGGAGATAGAGATTGTCTATTAATTATTATGAATTACAAGGTTAGTCTTTCGGATTTATAATAGCTAACATCTGATGATCTTCCCAAGACCCATTAATTTTAACGTTTTTCTTAGCTATTCCTTCTTTATGGAAACCAGCTTTTTCTAATACTCGAATAGAACCTATGTTATCTGGCATCACTCCAGCTTCAATTCGATGTAAGTTTAAAATTTCGAAAGCATAATTAACAACTAAATTGGCAGCTTCGGTAGTATAACCTTTGCCATTATGTTCTTGGTCTAAGGAATAGCCCAAAAGCGCACTTTCACGAGGTCCACGGAGAACTTGAAATAAGCCGATAGTACCTATAAGAATATCATCCTTAATTTTAAAAATTCCGAACCGATATTCTGTTTCTTTTTTTGTATTTTGTTCCCATTTTTCGATTAATTCTTTGTGAGTTTCTAAAGTCCAGTAATTTTCTGGATGAGTTATAGAATAGTTTTCAAAAAAAGCTCGATTTCTCTTTTCTAAACTTAGTAATTCGACAGCATCTGAGAGGATAAGCGGTCGTATATATACATTAAAACTCTTGGACATCTAATCTTCCTTTCTTTATGGATGGAACCTATAAAATTATATCATGCAAGAGGGTAGATTGAGATTTTAGTTAGGAGATTGTACACAGTACGACCATAATGTGTAATAAAATATAAGGTGCTGATTCAACTTTGCGTGTTTTAGTAAAGATCATTGAGCTGAATAGGAAGCTTGTTTTTCTTTTTAATGTCCTGCAAATGAGTTGAATAAATAGGAGTTTTTTAGAAGAGTGTCGAACTAGTTAGTATATGTGGAATTCCGAATGTAGGAAAAATCGGAATGGGGGTGAGATTATTAGCAAAGACATAATGAAGAACATCGTCATTTTATTCCTATTTGCAGTACTGTTGGTTTTACTTCAAACAGAGAATTACACGTTATTGATCGTTTGGGCAACCATTGTACTCTTTATATATTTTATAGTGGAAAAGTCGGGCAAGCTGTTTATTGTGACGACCATACTTTTCGGATTTGGTTTTATCATCTATTTATTCGCCAAGGATTTTGCGGTGCCAGGCGTTGAAACATCGAAAATGGATATCTTTCTCAATCGGCTTTCCTTGGTTTTTATCCTAATTCCATTATTCACTTATTCCTTATACATAAAGGTTCCATTTATAAACTATCTAAAGAGGCCAGATTGGAACGGAATTATTATATTCCCATTCATCTGGACCGGATTCCATCATGTTCAGATAAAAGTTTTCCTTCCAATTGCCTTCCTGATTAACATTGCTGTCATGTTGCCATTCATTATCATGAACGGATGAAATTTTATCATGGAAGTTTTTTGGGTTGCCATTATTTTCTCATTCTCCAATGCAATACTTGAAGAATTGGTATGGCGTGGGGTACTGCTGAGCAGGTTTACAGAGCAGTTAGGTGAGAAATGGGCTGTTATAATCACCAGTTTGGGATTTGTATTGCAGCATTACTCACTTGGTTTTCCATGGCCTGTCTGCATCGGCTTTGCATTTGGTGGATTCTTTTATGCTGTTGTAACTATCAAATCAAATAGCATCCTGCCGGCAATCATCTGGCATATCCTTCTAAATTTCCTTATGGTATTCAGTGGCGTGATTGGAAATTAACGACGAATTGTTTTAGGAGGCTATATTAATATTTAGGAGTTGAATAAATTATGAAGCAAAACAAATATGATGATGTGAATTTCTTTTCTGCATATGAAAAAATGCCACGTTCAGTCAAAGGGCTTGAAGGTGCGGGAGAATGGCACGTATTAAAAGAACTCTTACCAGAACTCCGAAATAAAAGTGTACTTGATTTGGGATGCGGTTTCGGTTGGCATTGCCGTTATGCTCGTGAACAGCAAGCAAGGTCTGTTATTGGAGTAGATATATCTGAAAAAATGCTTCAAAAAGCTCGTGAAATGACGAATGATTCTTTAATTACATATATTAAAATGTCGATTGAAGACATTAATTTTTCAGACTCTCAATTTGATGTTGTCATCAGTTCATTGGCTTTTCACTATATTAAGTCCTTTGAAGCAATCTGTAAAAAGGTCTATGATTGCCTTAAGCCTGGAGGTTCTTTTGTTTTTTCAGTTGAACATCCAATTTTCACTTCTCGGAACGAACAAGATTGGTATTATGATGACAAAGGGAATCGTCTGCATTGGGCAGTTGACAATTACCAATCGGAAGGCTTGCGTGAAACAACATTCCTAACTGAAAACGTTATTAAATATCATCATACATTTTCAACTTATATCAATGACATAATTAATGCTGGTTTTATTGTAAGGACAGTCAAGGAACCAATTCCCTCTGAAGAAATGTTAAAGAGTATTCCTGAAATGAAAGATGAACTCCGTAGACCTATGTTCTTATTAGTCTCAGCAGAAAAGTAATTGTTTATTATACGTCCCTTCGATACGTAGGGTCGTTTTTCTTATTCGACTAACGGGGCAGTTTAGTTGAATAAGAGTAGGAGAGTTTTTATGCTGTATTTGACACAAAAAACGAAATAAAAGAGAATTGAACTCTTATGTTTGCTTCATCGAATAACAATTTTTAATCTAGGTAAAGTAGCATGGTTTTCTTTTGCGAATACTTTCTCTAAATAGATTTCCATTGTTTCTAACAGTTCGTGCCTAATCGATAATTAAGTCGTAATTAACGCAAATAACCTGCTTTACTTAAAACAGCCAAAATCCTTTTACGACAAGGGTCTTAGCCGTTTTTTATTTTCTCCTAAAGTGAAGAAAAGAAGGATTAACGCAAAAAGGTTGAAAATTGAGCGAACCGAAGGAATAACGAGTTGAACTTAAAAAAGGTTTTCAGAAAACTGATGAAATAAATCTGTGCGTTGATTCTTGAAAGGGATTAACGCTCTTTTTGTTGAACTTATTATACTAATGGAGCAGTTTAGTTAAACAAAATTGTTCGGTATGTAGGGTCATACTAAGAAGTCCCCATACTAGTAAAGGAGACAAAATAGGATGGATAACAGTATCGAGTATGCTGAGTTTGAGTGGGTTAAAAAAATGATTATGATTAATTATAAGAACTTGAAAATTAATCATATAATGCAACTTGGCGAGGGATGGATGAGTCGTGCCTATCTAGTCAATCATGAGATAGTATTTCGATTTCCAAAGGAAAAAGATGGAGCTATTGATACAGAAAAAGAAATAAAGGCGTTACCAAGCATAAAAAAACATATTTCTCTAAAAATACCGGAATTTATTTATTGTGGGTAACAAGATAATGGTTATCCCTTTGTCGGTTACAGATTATTGCCAGGAGAGCCTATGGATGAACAACTATTTTGCTCATTACCATCAGAAACAAAAAGCAAAATCGCCCATCAAATCGCCGAGTTTATGAATCAGATCAGTTCATTCTGTGTTGAACAGGCGAAGAATTTAAATATACCTGAAACGAATTTCTATCAATATTACTTAGAGACTTTCAACGAGGTGAAGGAAAAAGTCTTTCCTAAAATCAATCAAGATATGCAAACTTATATTGCTTTTCGATTCGAAACATACCTAGAAGATAAAAACCTTTTCAGATATTCACCTAAGCTTCTTCATGCTGATTTATCGATGGACCATTTATTATTTGATCTAAAGAGGCAAGAAATAACAGGAATCATCGATTTTGGTGACATGAAGATTGGTGACCCTGATTATGAATATTTATATTTGTTGGAAGAGTGTGGAGAAACATTTACTATAAAAGTGATGGAATTGAGAGAGGAAGAAAACGTTCAACATAAGTTCGAAAAGCTCTCTTTTTTCCTGACAGCTGATAACGTGACACTATTATTAGCTGGACTAAAAAGAAATGATAGAGAGATGTTTGAAGAAGCAGTAGATCTCATTCAGGGTGAAATGAATACAAACCACAAAGGACCGTAAATACTCTTCAACCTTTTAGAACAGAGAAAGGGAAAAATGTTTTTCCTTTTATAAAAAGAGCAAATGATTTTTCCAATATCGTTGTATTAGAGGGATTTTCCGAAAGAGTAGTTGAAACCATTTTTAATCTTCTTCAAAAAGTATGAAAAAATATAGAAAAAGACTGGGAATTTGTAAAAAAAGGAAACAAGATAAATTATTGATTATCTATTGGAGCCTTTTTTAAGTAAATTGTTATGGGAAAAAATAAAAAAGTCCTGGTTATATAAACGCTGAAATTAGACATCTTACAATTGGAACACCCCTTAATCGTTAGACTCAACTAACGACGAAGGGGTGTTTTTATGCCCACGCCTCTTTTAAAAGCTTCACGCCTTCTTGAATTTCATCACAGGTAAGATTACTGAATCCAAGTTTAATAATTGTTTCTGCAGGATGGTTTTTTATGAAATAGATCGAGGTAGGATACACTTTAACCCCATAAACGGAAGCACGCTCGATTAACCAATCTTCTGAACGATTTAGATGTACCTTAACTAAAACATACAAACCAGACTGTTCCCCAATAATGGTTATACTTTGTTTGAAGTGTTTTTTTAATTCTGAAACTAAGCACTGCATTTTTCGCTTATACACAAGTCGCATTCGTTTAATATGGCGATTCCATTCTCCTTCTTCCATAAATTTAGCCATTGTAAGCTGACTTAGGAGTGAAGTGGTACTCTCGAAATGAAGAAATTGATTTTTATAACGATTTAATACTAACTGTGGCAACACCATATAACTTAGGCGGATTCCTGGAAGAAAGGACTTTGAGAAATTCCCTAGGTAAATGACTCTCGTTGAATCAATGGATGCAAGTGCTGGAAATGGTTGTTGAGTATAGCGAAATTCACTATCATAATCGTCTTCGATAATAAATCCATTTTTGTTATTAGCCCAATGAATAAGCATTTGTCTTTGCTGGATAGACATACTTACACCTAGTGGACTTTGATGGGAGGGGGTTACATAGATTAACCTTGACCTCAATTTTTCTAATTTTGAAAAATTAGCCCCTGTCTCATAAACTGGTAAAGTCTCAATCGTGAAACGATGAAATCGAAAAGCTTCCATTGCTCCATCATAACCTGGATCCTCTATAATAATGCCAGCAATATCATCCTTCAAGATTTGTCCAAGATGAATTAACATTTGTTGGGTACTACTGCCGATTATAATCGTATTTGAATCTGTTTTCACTCCACGAGATTGGAATAAATAAGCGGCGATTTGCTCACGCAAGCATACTTCCCCAAATGGTTCCCCATATCGAAAGCTCTCTCGTAATGTTAAAACTTGATTTGATATTCTTCTCCAAATTTTCAGGGGAAAATTGGTTTGATCCACGGCCCCTGCTCTGAAATCAATTTCGACACGCGTTACCGTCTCTTTATGCTTTTTATCAGGTGGGATGAAGGTATCTTGAAATAAAACCGGCTCTAATTCATTTACAAAATACCCTTTTCTCCCTTCTCCGCGGATATAGCCTTCCGCTACAAGCTGCTCATATGCCATCAATGTCGTATTGCGACTGACTTGAAGGGACTCTGCAAGTTGTCGAATGGATGGCAATGGGTCATTAGGATGTATGTCGCCACGCTCAATAAAAGACTTAAACTGCTCGTATATTTGCTTGTATTTGGGGGATTCATCATTCAAAACAAAAATAGTATTTTTCATTTACAATCACCTTGACATGTTTATTTGTTTGTAATTGTACCTTTTTAGATGTCAGTTTGTATAGTAGGATACTTATATCGAAAATTTATAAAACCAATAAAGGAGTTGTCAAACATGTTTATTCCTAAATATTTTAAAGTCACGGACATGGATGAAGTCAAAGAGTTTATTCAAGCAAACTCTTTTGGAACCATCGTCACAACAAAACAAGGGAAACCAATTGCCACTCATATACCTTTGGAGTTTAGAAAAAAAGGCGATGAATTTTATATCACTGGACATATGGCATATGGGAATCATCAATGGAGAACATTCGAGACGTGTGAGAACGCACTTGTTATGTACCAGGGACCGGATGCGTATATTTCTTCTTCATGGTATGGTCATGAAAATGTTCCAACATGGAATTATCAAGCCGTCCATGTATATGGCAAACCGGTTATTTTAGAGCAAGAAGAGTTAAAGCAAGACCTGGTTATGTTACTAGAAAAATATGAAAAACATCGGAAAAATCCAATTTTATGGGATAAGCTTTCGCCTCAGCTATTGGAAAGGGAACTTAAAGGTATTGTGGGATTTAAGATTAAAGTACAAGAAGTTCAAGCCGCTTATAAATTAAGCCAGAATCGAAATGAGGAGGATTACGGCAACATCATTGGTCAACTACAGAAGGAGGAAGACCTGAATTCTCATCAATTGGCAGAAGCGATGAAAAAAATAAAAAATAGGGGGAAATGAGAAAAAAACATTATGTATAACCTAAACATTTTCAACTCGTGTGCAAAAGTAAAACAAGGAGATGCATCTTATGGATTTTTCAACTATTTGGCTATTTGTAATTGCTGCTACAGTGTTAATAATACCCGGACCAGCTGTGTTATATATTATGGCAAGAAGTATAGAACAAGGAAAGAAAGCAGGTCTGGTATCAGTTCTTGGTGTATCTCTTGGTGGTTCGGTTCACGTTTTAGCTGGAGCAATTGGAGTTTCTGCGATCCTTATGACATCAGAAACAGCCTTTAGTATAGTGAAATACTTGGGTGCTGCTTATCTTATCTATCTGGGGTGTAAGACTTTATTTTCTAGACCTGATAAAACGACTTCAGAAATTCCAAAAGCCCCTAGCCAAAAATTATTAAAGATTTTTTACCAATCTGCGCTCGTAGAGATAATGAACCCTAAGACAGCACTCTATTTTTTAGCATTCTTTCCGCAATTCATATCACCTTCGGCTGGATCAGTCCCAGTACAATTTTTGCTTTTAGGAGCTATATTTCTTCTCTTGGCTTTTATTTGTGATGGTCTGTATGCAGTTCTTGCAGCAAGTATTAGAAAGCGGATTTTAGGTAGTAAAGTGAGTTCAAAGTTACAGAGTCGGATAACTAGTTATCTGTATATTGTTCTAGGAGTAATCTGCGCCTTTGCGAGCCCCTCCAAAATATAAGAGTGTTATGATTAAATGTATCAAATTGCTACACCATAAATAGCGATTATACCAAGAAAATGAGTAAAATAAAATGGAGTGATATTTTTATGCCTAAATTTATCATTGAAGAAGGTTTTTGGACGTTATTCCCTCATGCAAAAATAGGAACCGTTATTTGCCAGGGGATTGATAATTCAATAAGGGACGTAGAAATTTTCGAAATGCTGCTGTTGGAGGCAGAGAAAGAAGCACATAAATTTCTTAGTCAGGAGGAATTCAGTAGTAATCCAGTCATATCCGTTTGGCGAGAAGCTTTTCAAAAATTTAAGACAAAGAAAGGGGCAAGGTGTTCCATTGAAGCCTTATTAAAAAGAGTGAAGAATGACAATCATATAGGAACAATAAACCCGCTTGTTGACATCTATAATTCAATTTCATTGTGTTATGGGTTTCCATGTGGTGGAGAAGATATCGATACTTTTGTAGGCGATATTAGACTAGCACAGGCAAATGGTAATGAACCGTTTACCCCATTGGGAAATGATGAAAATGCTTCTCCTTATGAAGGTGAAATTATTTATAAAGATGATGACGGTGCAATATGCAGATGCTGGAATTGGCGTGAAGCTCAGAGAACGATGTTAACAGAAAATACTAAAAATGCATTCCTCTGTATTGAATCAATAGATGAAACAAGAAACGATGAGTTTCATATGGCGCTTAACGGTTTGGCTGATTTGGTTTCACATTATCTTGGTGGTAACGTGAAGATTGAGGTATTAGATATTAATAATAGGGAAATTACAGTTTGTGAAGATTTTAACTTAAACTAACGGGTACTTTACTTGAACAAGTAGCTGCCTGTAAGGGTAGCTTTTTCTTATTGAACTAACGGGGCAGATAAGTTTAATAAGGATTATAATATTGGTTATATGTTTGAAAAGGAGATTTTTAAACGGGATATTACGAAAAAAAAGTTGCTTGGTGTCCAATTTGCTCACAAGGATTGCTTGCTTGAAATTGTTAAAAAGAGAACTGAATCAAAAAATTCAGTTCTCTTTTTTCAATTGAATGCTCAATTATTCATTCTATTAATATATAAAGCTATTAACAAAGTAAAAAATCCTAAAAACAATGAAATTGGAACTAATGTATGATTTTACAATACAATTGAACTGATTCCAAAGATTATACCTAATACACCTAAAACAAATAATAAAAAAATGCTTATCTTTTTAAGTGCCATCATACCGCCTCATTTCTTTTATTTGAAAAGAACGTCATGCGATTCATAGTTGGAAACCAGAGATATTTGTTGAGTTTATATAATAAAGGAATTTATATAAAAGACAACTGAACTTTTATATACATTCTTTTTTAGTGAATGAAATATAAAGATCATGATTGAACTTCAACAGGATATCTTTTTCCCTCATAATTAACAAATAATTTGAAATCTCGTACTTTATTTAAAGTTTCAAGCTCTTCTTGTGAATGCTCTCTGAAGATAGTTTCGAATGAAACAATATACAAATATCCATCACTTAAAGTTTTTGCAAACCTAAGAGGTTAGATAAGAGGTTCGACTGGTACTAAAGATTCTTTCAAAGGGGAATTGGGTTCAATTTCAAACAGATAAGATAAATAACTTTCAGCAGGGATTTTTTCTTTTGAGAATAATAATATTTCAAACCTCACTGATTTAAGGGGCTTTGTAGATGCAGTATCGTTAAGATCGAGTATTTTACTATCAATAGCGTTTATTTTAAAAGGTATTTGATAATTTTCTTTGTTGTCTGATGCACTTACTAGGTTGCTATCATTAGTCCCAGTATTGCTGTCATTCTTAATATTTTCTTCCGAACAACCACATAATAGAAATACGCTCATAAATGCAAGTAGACCATATCCTTTAATCATTTTGTTCCTCCCATTAGAAAACGACTTACTTATTTAATATCATATTATAATGGCAATAACACCGTTCGGGTAGTCTGAATGGTGTTATAAAAAAACTAAATTTAATATTAAATATTAATTAAGAAAGTCTTTACTATAAGTAATTGCCTTTGGTTTTTTAACCCCATTAGTAGTAACTAACCCAGCAACAAGACCATCGTTTCGATGGTCTATTTTTATGTCTAGATCATCAAGTAGATTTCGACGATCCAGTGTGAAATGCTACACTTAACTAACGTAACAGAATAGTTGAAGAAGGAAATTATGGTTAATAAGGAGAATTAATAACAATCTAATTTTCTACTCTCTAAAATAAGGAGCGCTTAAGATAAGTAAAATTAAATTATTCCTAAAACAAGATTCGAATATTTTGAGGAATTTCTTAGTGGGGATCATTTGCTTACCTATCGGTATCTACAAGGTTTTTTTTCAAACCACCCACCGAATAAATTCCTTTATATTAGGTTCCCTGATGATTGTAGGTGCTCTTTTCATGCTTTATTGGGCTTTATTAGAGTATAAAAAACGAACTTGATAAATCATCATTTTTGGTTTTAACGATTAAAAATATTTGGTGTTTAATGCTGTTACTCGTCTATAAGAAAAAAAAGGTATCTATTCTCTTATTAAACTAACGCAGCAGGTTAATTGAAGATTAGATAGAATGTCATTGTAGATTTCCTACTATTTCGAGCAAAGGGTAGGTTGAAATATGAATATTATTTATGGAGTAGTAATTATTATTATACTCTTTGCAATACTTTTACTCATGAAGGCATAGGCAACGAGGACTAAAAACATATATTTGTCATTTATATATCTTAGTTTAGGAGTTAATGTAACTGCTCTTCCATTTTCTTTATTTATAGGCGGAATGGCAATAGACACCCCTGACAGTGATAATATTGATTTTTTTAGATGTTTTTTACTTGTTCAACCAATACCATTTATTATGCTCTTTATAAGCATATTGAAAATATTTATGAATGAGCAAACATTAAAAGTAAAGTAGTGTGTTCATAGCACAAGATTTTATACGTTTTACGCAATAGAAGAGTCTACTTGTTCAACTAACGATAGAAGAAAAATTCTGATGATAAAATTAGTGGAGGAGTTTATCAGTGACGAAAAATTCTTCAAAATATATATTTATTATTTTATTTATTTATTTATTTATTTTCTTAATTTGAAGGGAGATATTTGTACTATTTGCAACTTCTTGAAGGTTAGTTTGTGAAGAATTGTACTTAAACTAACGGGTGTTTAGTTAAAAAAGCCATCATTAGGTATTGTTTTTTTTTGTAGAATAGTTAAATAAAATAATACTGAAATAGATGTATTCGAGGGGGTGTAAGTATGAATAAATTTAGTTTGTTAATCTTATGTTTATTTTTTCTTTTATTAACAGCATGTAATAATGAAGAACCTTTAATAGAAATTGAAGTAAAAGTTTCTTCAATCAGTGGTGATGAATACAGTAAAGTTGGTGCCACTAAAGATTTAATTGAACCAAAACAAGAAGATTTTAAGGTACTTGAATATACATTTAATATGAAACACACAGATGCTGTGACCAATCGAAAAATTGAGAGTTTTGAAGATTGGAGAAAAACGCTAAATAGCATAGATGAAATTGACCGTTATTGGTATGGAAGTGCTTCATCACAAGATAACGCATCTGAAAACTTTGCGGAATATCAATATAAACTTGTTTATTACGCAAAAGGATTATCTGAAGAGGATATTAAGAAAGCGTTTAGTGATGCAAAGCTTACAGTTTCGTGGACTGACAATAATAATGAACAAGAAGAAAAACAATACAAAATAGCGGATTTAATAGAGTTTAATAACGATTAAGAAGGTCTTATTCTACTAATGGGTGCTTTAGCTGAAGAACACGAGTTGCTTTAGACAGCTCATTTTTTAATATTGAACTAACGCAGCAGTTTAGTATAACTAGCAGGTATTATTAAAGGGAGGTCGAATAAGATAATTTAATGATTTATTCAAGTAAATGTTAAGTGTTTAAAAGAGAAAGAGGTGTTGAACGTGAAAAAAGTAAAAGAAAAAAATGAATTTTTGGAATGGGCAAAAGCAATAGGAATTGCTATTTTATTTGCATGTGGTATTCGATTTTTCCTATTTACACCTATTGTAGTTGACGGTGCTTCTATGATGCCCACATTTGAGAATGGTGACAGAGTAGTAGTGGATAAAATCGGACCAAAATTGATGGAATATGAAAGATTTGATGTGATTGTATTTGAAGCAAAAGAAGATACTAATTATATCAAACGTATTATTGGTATTCCTGGTGACCGCATCGCTTATGAAAACGATGAACTTTTTATTAACGGTGAAAGGTACGAAGAACCATACTTAGAGGAATATAAAAAAGCTTTGATAGACAATGGTACACTTACAGGAGATTTTACATTAGACGAATTTTTAGGTGAATTAACTGTGCCAGATGGATACTTTTTTGTACTAGGAGATAATCGTCGTAACAGCACAGATAGCAGAGACCCTAGTGTTGGATTTGTTTCGAAGGATAAAATATTGGGTACCGCAAAAATTGTATTTTTACCTCTAGATAATCTAAAGATAATAAAATAATAAAGTGAATTGTAAATGAAATAAGTTAATTGATGTTCCTGTTCAACTAACGTGTATTTTACTTGAAGAGATCTTTGAGCTGCTTAGACAGCTCTTTTTTCTTGTACAACTAAAGGGACAGGTTAGTAAAAAAATTAATTTTTAATAGAAATAAAAATCTCAAGAAAAGATAGTTTAAAAAAGACTGTGTGATACTTGAAAATTTCTATAATTGTTGTAATGGATAAGAATAGGGTAATAGGTAAGGAGAATGACATTCCTTGGAGAATTCCGAATGATTGGGAGTATGTTAAAAACATCACAAAAGGATTTCCAATAATATTAGGTAGAAAAACTTTGAATCAATCGGAAGTGCTTTACGTTCCAATTCTGGAAACAAGTGGCTTTTATATTAACTCAATTGATTAGAAGTAGAAGATGAATATTTTAAGACTACAATTACATTAAATTCTGGGGACGAGATAACATGAGTCTCATAAACAATAAAACCGGAGTATTCTTGTTAAGCTAACGGGTACTTTAGTCGAAGAACTACAGAACATGGGTTGCTTATGCAAATCACTTCGAACGGGGCAATTTACTTAAAAAGTAAATAGTTTAAAGGGAGGTAAAGATGAGTTTACAAAAATGTGATTCTTGTAATACCAATTTTAAATGGAAAGTGATTTACTTGTCATTGATAAAAGGTTATAAACCTATTCAATGCAGTAAATGTAGTACCGAACATAAAATAACTTTTACCTCCAGATTAATAGTAGTGGGTCTAACTATTTTACCAATGTTAATATTCGCCTATTTTTTGTCGCCATTCAATGATTTTACAACAATAATGATCAGTATCATCATGGCTATTATAGGTTCTTTGTTTACTCCATTTTTAGTAAAATATGAGTGAACTTAAATAAAAATGTAAAATCAATAAGAAAGTATTATAAAAAGCTTCTATATAGAGTGTCAGAAATCAGTAATTGGAGTAGTGATATGAGGAAGAGTCTATGGATAGTAATTAGTTTAGTTCTTATGGTAGTCATCACATGGTGGATGAGTAAACCAAGCAATGAAACTACCGTTGTTTATCACTTACCTGAAGGTTTCAAAGGATGTATTAACATTTATTTCAATCAACCTAATGAGAAAGAACTGGAAATTATAGATGATACCTTACTATTTAAAGTACCTGAACACTGAAATATTCTAACTTCATCACCTTCAAAGTTTATTTTTGATTTAGGGTGGTACAAAGAAAAAGCTTTTTATGTAGACAAAGATGGAAAACCAGTCAGTGAAATAAATATTACTATAAATTTTCCTGTCGGAGGACATACTTCGAACGGTAATCCGTTGTCAGAAAGGATGACGAGAACGTTCGACCCAAATAAAGAACTGTTACTAACGTAGCCTTCTTATTCAACTACCAGCTGCTTTAGTTGAACAAACGCAGCAGGTTGATTCCATGCAAATGAGAAATAGCTAATTGAACTAACAAGGCAGGATAGTAGGGAAAAGACTCTGATAAACAGTTTCTAAATGTCAGCTATATTTCTATTATTCTTTTTAAATTTAATAAGGAAGTGACGGCAAATGTCCTCAAATGGCACGGTTCAAGATCACTCAACCAAACAGAAGGTATGGATTATTTTATCTTTAGCTATTCCAGCAATAATCGAAAATGTATTGCAGACTGTGGTTGGTTTCGTGGATACACTTTTTGTTGCTCGGTTAGGTTTGAATGAAGTTACAGCTGTTGGTATTGCAAACACTATTATAGCGGTTTATATAGCTATCTTCATGGCAATTGGTGTAGGGACTTCTTCTCTCATCGCACGAAGTGTCGGTTCTGGAGATTTTGGAAAGGCTAAGTCAATTGCAAAACAATCTACATGGATTTCAATAATCAGCGGAATCTTATTTGGAATAATTTCTTACTTTTTTGCAGAACCACTTCTAAAGATTATGGGTGCAGACCCGCAAGTACTAAAAGATGGTATAACTTATTTCCGTATTGTAGCTGTACCTTCTGTTTTCATTTCACTCATGTTTATCTTCGGAAGCATTCTTAGGGCTGCCGGGGATACGAAAACTCCTATGAAAGTAAGTGTTTGGATTAACGTCATCCATATTGGTTTAGATTATGTCTTAATATTTGGCATTTTAAATTTCTCTGGCTTGGGTGTGGCAGGGGCAGCGATCGCAACAGTTATAGTACGGGTATTAGGGACAATTGCCTTATATCGTTCCATAAGAAAGTCAAAACTCAGTTTCTCTCTTTTTGAGTATACATTCAAAGATACTCAATATATATATCCAATTTTAAATTTATCTACTCCTGCTGCTGCTGAACGACTTATTATGCGGTTAGGACAGGTGCTATACTTTGGACTCATCGTTCGAATCGGTACTGAAACGTATGCTGCTCATTCAATAGCAGGTAATATAGAAATGTTTTCATATATGCCTGGTTATGGTCTGGCAATAGCGGCAACGACTTTAGTTGGGCAGAGTATTGGGGCAAATCGTCATAAGGAAGCTTACCAGTTTGGTTTATTAACAACGTGGATCGGAATCATAATAATGTCTATTGGAGGGTTATTTTTATTCTTCCTATCTCCATGGTTGGCCACATGGTTCACGAATGATAAGGTAGCTATTGATATGGTTATAACAGCACTTAGAATAGATGCTTTTGCACAACCTGCTTTAGCAGTAGGTTTAATATTAGCTGGTGCATTACAGGGGATGGGAGACACAAAAAGTCCGATGTATAGTACTGCGATTGGAATGTGGTTTATCCGTGTGTTAGGAGTATATATTTTAGGAATCCAACTTGAAATGGGAATAGCAGGGGTCTGGTTATCTATAGCCATTGACTTGTTAGTTCGGGCTATATTCTTGTTTTTTAGATTTAAAAACTTTTTCACAAAGGAAAAATGGAACAAACAACTTTTATGATGTTCATTCTAGAGATCAAGTTAATTAATTTCTTCTTCAACTAACGGGAGCTTTAGTTGAAGTAGGAACAATAAAATATCAAGCATTTTTATGAAACTGAATACTAAATCACAACGAAAGAATCCATTTTGAACAATCTTTTTTCAAAATGGATTCTTATATTTATGGTTATATAAGGGTTAAAGAGGACCTTTAAAACTTAGTTATTTTCAATATATGTCTTTAAATCTCTTCTAATAGGCTTAATGGTTCGTGGTGGGTACTGGGAGCAATTATGGGAGAGACAATAGGATGGTTAATCATTATCGTAATTCCATATATCCCTAAATTTTGTTTTAAATTTCGATTCAATTAAATCTAGGAAAGAGATTTATCTGGTATTAAGTCGAATTTTATAGTTATGAATCATGGAACAATTTCAAAAACAGTACCTTGGTTAGAATCAGTCACATTCATAGAGCCATAAACCCCTAAATATAGTTTAGTTTGATCCAGATTCGTTCCTAAGCTAACATAATAAGCTGATTGAGACCCAAAATTATAATCGGTTTGAATAACACTAAAATCATTTGGTTTACCATCTGTTCTTACCCTAGTATAAGCTAAAACCCCACTAACCGGTGGTTGAGATCCTTCATCCCGGGCAAAATCGGTAAACAGAACGCTGCCCGTTAAATCGGGGATTCCATTTCCCAAATAGGCCTGCACTCCTGTAAGTGCAGTTCCGCCAAACTTATCGGGTCGGGGATCTTTATGAAAATAACTAGTTAAAGGCTGAAGACGCCTGAATGAATTTTTTACTGTATCATTGTAATAAGCAATTGTTTTCTCTTCCAAAGTCGGATTTGCAGAGCAGCCCCTTATAATCGAAGTAGGAAAAGTACCTTCCCATCCTCTCCAGCCAAAGTTAATAAATCCTTCTTTTTCAGTTTCAGATTTCATTAAAAAAGCTTGAATAAGTTGAGTAACCGGTATTGGTTTATAATGAACGAATGAAAATATCGACTCTACTAAATCCTGGCCGACATTTCCCACATATTTGATATACTGATTAAGAAACCTTTGAAATGAAATACCAGGTATATTACGAACCCCTTTGGCAATTACCGTTAGTGTTTCCTGAATAGGTGCGGGAAGTTCATTAAAACGTGTGACTACGGGTGGATTACCGATAAATGTATTCTTAGCTACATCAATTTCAATTATTTTACCGGCGATTTCCATATCATCCTGACTTAAATTAAATGGATCATAGCCTGATCCACCATCTCCGGTTGTTAAAACAAGTTTTCCTGTTTCAGGTGAAAAGTTTAAGCTATTGACACCATTATGATTAAAAAATGGTCTTCTTAAGTTAAGTAATGCCCGCCGTTTTTGAGGTTGATCATTCGATTGTAAAATCCATTCCTCAACTGTATCAATATGATCAAATTTAGTTTCTCTATTAATCCACTTTAGGTTTAAGGTTCTGGGGTCACACGGATTAGGCTGAAAAAATTCAGGAAGACCATCTTGGCCTCGTCCTGCAGCTTCTGAAGGAAGAGCACTTGAACCTTGTGTACCAGCTACAGAATAATGAAGATAAAACAGACCGTTATAATGAAATTCAGGATGAAACGCTAGCCCTATCAATCCTCGTTCATCATATCCACCACCAGAAACACCTAGTTTTATGATTCGCTGGCGAATATCTAAAAAAGTCCTTATAACTCCGTTTCCAATGTAAAAGATCTCTCCTACCTGGGTTGCAATAAATAATCTTTCAATTGAGTCACCCGGAAGTATTGCTGTTTTTAAAACAGTGGGCAAATTTATTTTACTTACCATGGGTAGTAAACTAACCTTTACATTTAACAATTAACTTAATGCTCCTTTTTATAGTTTTTTTATAAGAATATGATTAGAACTGTTCTACTAGTATTAAATTAAGCCCCGGGAAATTTCGGGAATATACTTAATAATATAAACATATATAGAACAATCTCTTCTTTGTCTTCAGTCATTAAATAGTATGGATTTCGTCTTAACTAAAACCTGAATCCAATATGGAGGAACTGAGTACGTGTATTTAATTGAAATGACTGCTGTTTACTCTGAATTACCACTCGAAATATGATTATTTTTCTATTCTTTTTTAGTGATATTAGTAGTTATAAGTGATGTAATGATGGCTATTGCATATATAAATGCGATTTGTGTGAAGTTTCTTTTGTACCGAAAAGGATAAAGCTTATGTGTTGTAAGAAGAGAAGGGGGAACTCATGAATTGTTTAGCGTTTTATCAGATGAATCATACAAGCTCCACCATTATTTTAAAACGTTTTCTTATTCTAAAAAGCTCGTATTAGCCGCCATTTTTTCAGCACTTGCAGCTATCCTGCAGTCAACCGGAAACTTTCTCCCAGGGTTTGGTTATTTAATCAGTCCTTTTGCAACTCTCCCTATCTTGATTTGTACTATTATATCTATTCCCTTTGGGCTTCAAAGTTACGTTTTAACGTTTTTTTTACTGACTCTGATTCAACCTAGCGAATCTTTTGTTTTCCTGTTTACTACAGGGATAGTAGGTTTGGGAATTGGAATAGCTCTTCTTATTTTAAAAATACGAATTTACATCATAGTTTTTACGTCTGTATTATTAATGAGTGGAATTTGTTTTCTTCTATATATAGTCCATTTCCCTGTTTTAGGACCAATCGCCAGTACATCTCTTTCATTAAAGGTTATGGGGTTTATTTACATTTTTTCTTTTGCATATAGCTGGGTTTGGGTTGAATTAATCAGGTTTATCTTTAAGAAATGGTATAAATTGATGGGGGAAAATAGGTAAGAAAATTGGGCGCATTGTTATGATAAGAAATGCGCTCTATCTTTGTAAGGTTCATATAGTTTGCTAAGATGTTAGTCACAAAAGGATTTCTTGTTAAAAGTATACTCATATTAAGATGCTTTTCACTATTCAGTTAACGGGAGCGATTGTTTAACAAGCGTCTCTTTTCCTATTAAACTAACGGGTGCTTTAGTTAAAGAAGACCATCATTTCGATGGTCTATTTTTACGTCCAAAGCATGGATGGCTATCGTGGCAGCATTCCTGTTTGAAAGATTTTCAGGGACTTTAAAGAAAAAGAGTCTTCTAGTATGTTGCTGATTTTATTGATTCCAATAATCTGCGTTATAGGGTTTTGAGGATAAAAATATTATAAAGACAACTATAAAAATAGAGGAATGGACTTTTCCGAACTTGTTCCTATCATTATGCTGATTATCTCTTAATTGTTTTAAACTCCTCTAAGGAGAGGGAAGGAGATCTTTTTCTATTTTTAAATAAGTGCATGTGTTTGTAAACAATATTCCGGGAACCGAAAATAGGAGTGGAATTCTAAAAAGAATGAAGCTTAAAGGTGAAATGTGTCTAGAAAACTAAAGAAAGGGTAAAGAATACATAGCTGAAGCAAACAGGAGGTAATTTTTAATGAAGAATCATGTTGTTGGCGTATACGAAAATGAACAACAAGCGGCTGAAGTTGTTGAAGACTTAAAAGAGAAAGGCTATACAACTGAGGAAATTTCAGTTATTGCTAAAAATACAAAGAACTATCTGAAATCACACAGGAAGTAAAACCCTCCACTAAGGATGGAGCCATTGCTGGAGCTGTAACTGGAGGAGCAATTGGTATAGCGGGCGTGATAGCAGGGTTATCCACTGTATTGATTCCCGGATTTGGCGCAGTTTTGGTTGCAGGTCCTATTATTACAACAATTGGAGGAGCAGTCGTAGGGGCCAGCTCTGGTGCTGGCGGATTAAAGCATGCTCTTATGGAAATTGGAGTCCCAGATGATGAAGCTGAACGCTATTCTAATGACGCTCAGGATGGTAAAATCCTGGTATTTCTTCATCCCAAAGAGTGAGGGCGTATTGGATGGTCCGATGTTTGCATAAATAACACGCAGTGATTTTAGCAAATAGTCGCTAAATCACTTGATGTAATAGTTTTCCTCGGGAATTGACTAATGATGGAGTACAATGGATAGCTTGTGATATTCCGGTTCTTAAGATGTGTGTTCGATTCCTGCCGATGGCATACGAAAATTAGTGAGTTTCTATGTTTGTATGAATTTTGTACAAACATAGGAACTTTTTTTGTTTGGGTGCTTTAGCAACAAATAATATTAAGAAGGTGATTAGAAAAATGTCATAAAATATGTTGAGAATAGATGAAGTTTATGGAGAAATGCTTTTTGAAACTTTGAGAGAGGAGAATGCAATTTATACTAATTTCAATGTGTTGGAAAAATTAATTCAATAAGTGAAGGACGAAGCCCTTGTATATTCCAACAAATTAGAGATGAATATTCGAAGGGTTCATCATTATCTTGAGGGTCATGGATTGGAAGTTAGAGTTGAGGAAATTAGTAATAACATCAATCCTGATTATTAATTACTGTAGATTTACAAAAAAAGTGTGAGTATTATTATGTTACTCTTACTAAAAAGATTGTGAAAAAATGTACTTACACTAACGGGTGCTTTAGTGAAAGATTATGGGGTTACTTAGACAGCCATTTTTTCTTATTGAACTAATGAACGAAGCAGGTTTATTCAATATTAGTTGAAGAATAATGAGATAATGAATTGAATTTAATTGTGGAGATGATCTAGTGTTTAAATATAACGTATGTTTTTTGAAAAGTAATGACCGAATCTTAATGCTGAATCGTGAAAAGCCACCGATTATGGGTGTGTGGAACGGGGTTGGAGGTAAATATGAAGCAGGAGAAACAGCTGATGAGGGTGCAATACGTGAAGTATTTGAGGAAACAGGCATCAAAGTAACCGAATATTACTCAAAAGGTTTAATTACATGGGATAAAAATGACGGGGGAAAAGATGGGTTACATGTGTACTTATTTGAAGTAGATGAGACATTAGGGAATGAATCCATACAAAAAACAAGAGAAGGGATTCTCGATTGGAAACAAATAGATTGGATAATTAACCCTAATAACTTAGGGATTGCTAAAATGGTATTACAGTACTTGCCTGTACTATTAGAAAAAGAGAATGATTATTTATTCGAGTACAAAGACGGTATAGTTAAGCTTATAGTTTAAGTAGTATTAAATTGAAATTTATTGCCATTGTCCGTAAAAGATATATATTGTTTAACAACCGGGTGCTTTATGGATCTACGTCAAGATTCTGGACACAAAAAGATTAAGTTTTTTCTGCACAACCACCATTCATGGAGTGTTCCACATTCCCAAGTAGATCGTCAAAGTGAAAAGAGCCTTTGACAATCTACTTGGGA
>NZ_JAQMHQ010000012.1:0-139649 GCF_042055255.1 Psychrobacillus sp. PGGUH221 | reverse complement strand
TAACATTGGTTATACCCCTATATGCGCGATAATGATAATGACGGTATGGTAGGTGAGGAAGCACCTAGAACTTTGAGGCAAAATAAATGAACGAAAGAACATTTTCTTCGTTGGACGATTTATAACATTTTGCGAATGGGTGTCTGTACAGGAACAACTGAAGTTAATGGTCATATCATCTAAATTTGTATGGTGAAAATATAATTATTTTTCACTAACGGGTGCTTTAGTTAAACAAGACCATCATTTGGATGGTCTATTTTTATGTCCAAAACATCAAGTAGGTTTCGGCGAACCATTGTGAAATGTTACACTTAAACTAACGCAGCAGGTTAGTTGAAGAAGGAAATGTTTTTAAACGAAGGGAAGATAAACTTAATGAAACAAATATATGCTTTTGAAAAGAAAGAGGAATATGAGAAGTATCAAGATATTATTCATAGATTTGGTAAGAAGCTGAATGAGTACCAAAAAATACTCGAAAATCATTATTCTCTTACAGAACTACCAAAAAAGTATTTTATGGACTACCGAAGAATTAGCAACTAAGGTTTTTTCCGATATACCTATACCAGCCTACACTAATAAAGATTTAATATATATGTCACCAGATATAGAAACTTGGCGGAAACTTCTAGTAATACAATTAGAGGGTAAAGCACATCCTAATGTGCAAATTTTATGAAAGCTACTCTGAAAATCAGATATTTATCATATTAGCACACGAACTTACTCATCATTCTGATTTATTTTTAGATGAATTTGAAGATGAAAGAGAAGATAGTATATGGTTCGAGGAAGGAATGTGTTTTTATCTACCTCGAAAGATATTATTAAGTGAGAAGGAATTCAATGAAATAACAAATGCAGAAGCCGAGTTAATTGAAGCTTTCAAGGACAAATATGGAAATCACTCATTAGAAGACTTTGGCAGCAGTTCATATCAAGGTAGCTTATCAAGTATTATGTTTGACTATTGGCGAAGTTATCTTTCTGTAAAGTATTTAGTAGAAGTTCGTGCAAATAATGATGTGAAGATGGTTTCTGATAAATATCATAGATGGCATAAAGAAGGTAGGAAAGTGCCATTAACGGAGTACTTTGAATTAAATTCCTTACTCAACTAACGAGTGCTTTAGTTAAACATGACCATCATTTTCGATGGTTTATTTTTACGTCCAAAATATCAAGTATATTTCGGCGATCCATTGTGAAATGTTACACTTAAACTAACGGGGCAGGTTAGTTGAACAAGAGATAAAAATTCCAATAAGAACTTATTGACTAAAATATGGATAAATTGTAAAATGGAAAAAATATAAACTAAGGAAAACACAATGATTGGGAGTATTAAGGATTATTTATTGATTAGAGAGCTGTCGGTTGGTGAAAGGCAGCAATAAATTCCCCAACTCGCCCAGGAGTGGTAAGACTGATATTTAAGTCTTAACGGCTAACCTCGTAATAGGTTTTTGAGTGGATTTGTTTTAATTAAACAAATCAAAAAGAGTGGTACCACGTAGGTATAGCCTATCGTCTCTTATGGGATGATGGGCTTTTTTATATTTATAAGGAGGGATGATTAGTGATAATAAAATATCCAAAAGCTTTACAAAAAGGCGATAAAATTGCTGTTACAGCAATTTCGAGTGGTGTAGAGAAACCATTACATATATTATTAGAGAAAGCAAAAAGCAACATTGAATCTCTAGGGTATAAAGTAGAACTAGCAAAAACGGTATGGAATGATGAGAAATCAAGAAGTGCAACAAAAGAAATAAGAGCAGAAGAATTTATGGAGCTATTAGCTGATCCGGCAATTAAAGCGATTATTCCACCATGGGGAGGACAATTTTCTTTAGAAATTCTTCCGTTGTTAGATTGGGAGAAAATCAAAAAAAATACTCCTAAGTGGATATTAGGTTATTCGGATATAAGTACGATTAACTTTGTTTATACCACCATAACAGGTAATGCATCAGCACATGGCATAAACTTTGTGGAGATGTCCGCACCAACATTAGATGAAACGAGCAGTAGTTGGCATAATGTACTGACAGCGAATCATGGAGATATCATAAATCAAAAATCATCTTTTGAATTTCAATCCTCATGGGAGAAGGTATTTATGAATCCAGCAACAGGTTTTTATTTTGATACCAAAACGGAATGGAAAAGTATAAATACACATGAAAATTTTTCTGGAAGATTGTTAGGAGGCGTTATTAATACAATACAAAATCTTCATGGAACACCATTCGATCAAGTGGAAGAATACTTAGATACGTATACAAAGGATCAAGGCACTATCTGGTATCTTGAAAGCGTAGGAATGAGTGCGGCTGAAATCTATCGTGCCTTGTGGCAAATGAAAATAAATGGTTGGTTTAAAAATACTAATGGAGTGTTAATTGGCAGATCAAGTGGATATGCTCCAACAAAAGATTATGAACTAGAAGATGTTTTGATGGACATTTTTTATCATGATAATATTCCGTTTATTTATGATGTTGATATTGGACATTTGCCACCACAAAATACATTAGTTAATGGTGCGCTCGCAAATGTATCATACAAAAATGGTATCGGAAAAATAACTATGCACTTTAAGTAGACTTTTTATAACTATCAATTCTAAGCGTATCAATATAGAAGATTTCTTTAGTTTCATCAAGAAGCAGCATTCTTGTAATAAATGAAATGAGTTTTGGATTACCGGCAAAGTTTGTGAATAAATGTATCTAATCAATAGGGTGCTTTAGTTAAAGATCAAGGGTTGCTTAATGCAACTCTTTTTTCTTATTGAACTAACGCAGCAGGTTAGTTGAATAAGATGTATTAAATATATAAAGGAATGTGGGCAAAAATATAGAATTAAAATTTATGGTATTTCAAAAGTTCGATGTTACTTTGAAAGGGGATAAGGTAATTGGAAAAAGCACTTTTAAGCATTTCTTTATTTGTTATTTTACTTATTTCTGGTTGTTCTCCGGATGACAATGACAAAGCTAGCGTTAATACAAAAAAAGTAAGTTCTTCATCAGAAGAAAATATACAGTGGGATTTATCTCCTGAGTTTGAAACATCCCCTGGAGATAAATTAGAGGGACAAAAAGATAAAGTAGGGATTGTTGGACCTGAGTTTAAAGCTGGTGAAGTAAATAAATGGTTATGGCATTTTTGGGGAGATGAACAAACTATTCAAGACGGAAATTTTAAAGTGGTTGCTATAAACAAAGACACAGGAGAAAAAGAAATGGCGTTAGTTACTGATGCTGGTACATCTAACGAAAGGAAAGTCTGGAATTACGAGGAGTTATCTTACAGTCCAAATGGAGTTAGGGGTTCAGATAGTTCAAGACCTTCTAATATGTCCTTGTCAAAAGCCGGAATATGGCGTTTAGAAGTCTTTATCGGTGCCGACCGTTTTGGATCAATTGTTGTCGAGGTAAAGTAGTAAATTAAAAGTCCATATTGAACTATCGAAAGTAATTTTTGAGTCTTCAACTAACGGGTGCTTTACTTCAAGAAGGGGTAAAGTCTTTTTGAACTAACGAGGCAGTTTAGTTCAATAATTATTAAAATATACAAGGTATTAGCCGAGTTCATTGAACTGGGTTATTTATTTATTTATTTATTTATATTAACAAATGTCATCATGAATAATGGATCTGAATTTTTGGGAAAACAGGTATAATAAATTTAATGCTTTATATTAAACTTTACTAGAGTTGGAAGTAAATTCAACTTCTTTACCATTTTATTTTTTCGAATTGTGCATCCTAAACAGCCTCACCGTCGCCTAAAAGGTAGAAACAAAAAAGGGGGCTTTCCTCATGGAACAGGAAATACTGATGACACGGATCCAGAACGGCGAGGACGAAGCTTTTGCTCAACTAGTCAACCCCTTGATTGAAAAGGGGTACAGGACCAGTTTCAGTATCCTCAAGTCGAGAGATCAGGCAGAAGAGGTTGTCCAAAATGCGTTGATTGAGGCATATAGGAATATTATGAGTGGAAAGGATATCACCTATTTCAACACCTGGTTCTATAAATTGGTCACCCACCGCTCAATCGATGCTTGGAGAAAGAATGACCGCCTGAAGGAATCTCCGCTTGAAATCGATGCGGTGACAGACAAACATAGCGTGATGGAAAGCGTACTAAAAGAGGAAACCGAGAACGAGATTAAAAGGGGCATATTATCCCTCGATAACAGGGATTATCGGAACGTCCTAATCCTCTACTATTACCAAGAGCAAGCAATCCAAGAAATTTCAGATTTGTTGGGACTGAAAAGTTCGACGGTCAAATCCCACCTTCGAAGAGCAAGGAACACTCTGAAAAAAAGATTGATCGAAAATCAGTTTATAGGGGTGAATTCACAATGAAAATTGATGAATCAATGAAGAAAGAAATTAAAGAAGAGATGGAAAAAATCCAGGTACCATCTTCCATGTACGAATTTGCTAAAAACATTAAGGAAGAATCGGAAAAAAGAGCGGATTTTGAAAAAGCGACAGGAAGAAAAAGAGGTTGGAGAAAATCCCAGTTTGTAGTTGCAGCGGTTATCAGTCTTGTCGTCCTAACGGGTTCCGCATTCCTGAATCCAACCATGGCGGAAATGGCATCGAAAATCCCTTATATTGGACAAATATTCCATAAACCGATACATGAAGTAATTACGGAAGCGTTGGTGAAAGAAGGGTATCAACCAACAAGTATCGGCATGGGGATCTGGAGACAGAAGCCACACTTTGACATATCGCTGGAGGGAACGGAAGAATACGTCAAGCAAGAAGAGGACAAAGTTTTGACTATTTTGACTGAAATTTTGGAAAAAAAGGGGTATGATAACTACGAGTTAACGGTTTCTGACACGAATGAGGTATCTCCCGCGTTAAAAGAGATAGGTAATCAAAGGGAGGAACTAGGCGAAAAGTTGATGTCGGACTTGCAGGGAGCAGGCTACTCGATTATGAATGTTAACGCATATGGCCCTGTAGTAAACGTGTACATCCCGATTGCCTATGAAGCTAAGAAAGTAGAAATTTACAAGGCCTCGATTGAACTTTTGAAAGCAAACGATACACCGTCACAAGTACAGATTATAACTCGAGACGTTTCGGAAGAGGAACTTAAGGATAAGTGGATGCCGGTCATGAGAAGCATAGAAGAAGAGTTTTTCCTAAAAAAAGAGTACCGGGTAGCTGACATTAGCTATTCCTACAAGCCAGAAAAAGTGTCTATTACCATCATGACGAACATGAAACTATCGGAAGTAGATACTAAAGAGACGGTAACCAAAATCCGAAAAGAAATTACTGAGTTTCTGGATAGCGAAGAAGTAAAAACAATGACAGAGAATCAGAAATATGAGCTAATTGTCCAAGACAAGAACGGAAAAGATTTTCCTTTTTAAAAAACCAAACAAATTATAATTACACCCGTTAATTATCTCATACTAATAACTTTAAATGGCTGTGACTCAAAGTAACTCTAGATATAAAAACAGTGCAAATACAATAATTCTTTCTTCAACTAACGGATGCTTTAGTTAAACAAGACCATCATTTGGATGGTCTATTTTTATGTCCAAAACATCAAGTAGATTTCTGCAATCCATTGTCAAATGTTACACTTAAACTAACGGGGCAGTTTAGTTTAACAAGATAAACGGAAAACGTATCTAAGAAAGGTTGAGATATATTTATGTCTGAATGCATTATAAATCTGGAAAACGATCTAGATAAAGAAGAATCTTTTGAGATAACTGGAGACAACATTGCATTAGTACATGTAATGGATAATAGCGGGAATGACATAACAGAGAATTGTAGAGTACGGCAGTATGGTTTAACAAGGTAATACTTAAAAGCTAACAAAAAAGCTCGGAGTATTTACTCTAAGCTTTTTTGTACTAAGACCTTTATAATTATTTTCTCCCAACATGAAGAGTAATTGCTCCATCAGCAGGGCTATATGTGGAAGTTACTTTTCTTCCGTTAGCAGTGAATGATTCTGGAATATCATTTTTGTTGAAGTAATTCCACACTCTATCTGCATCGCCACCAAAGTATAGATTGAATAATTCTTTGGCTACGATTGGTACACGATAGGACTCTGGTAATACTGACGTATCTTCCCATCCGTAGAATTTAAGGGCTACTTCTTCCTTGGAAGTAGAGTTAGCACCAACTACATGAATCATCCCTTGTGGATAAGAGGGAATACCATAGCTCCTACCACCATCTTTAAACCCAAGCTCATTTTGCAATGTCGCTAAATTAGTTGCGTGATTTGAACTCCAAGAAGATTTTAACACTGGTGCAACCCAACCATCAGGATATTTTTCGCTATCCTTTGAAGAGGAAGAGAGAGAGTTATCCTCTAATAATTTGAGCTTGGCTTTAGATGGAGTTTCATATTTTACAACAGTTGTTCTCTTTACGAATAAACCTCCACCAAGCCCATAATAACCACCATCTTGACCCTTATAGCTATAGATTCTAAATTCGTCACCTTTTCTCAGAGATCTAGTGCTTTGTTTGAATATGCCATCATTGTTATTTTGATAGACTTGAGTTGTATTCAACACAGTCACCTTACCAATTTGTCCTTTTACTAATTCGGTTTTCCCCCACATTACTTTAGTTGATGCTTCAGTTATTGTAACAGTTGATAAAAATAATAACGGGATTATTAATGCAGATAAAAAAACTTTCTTCATACGTATTCATTACCTCCAATATGTTACTCAATCAGTATATCGGTATATTAAATTTAATATTTACTCATAACATTAATCCCTACAAACATTGTTTCTTATTTAACTACTGGGTGCTTTAGTAAAGATCATAGGGTTGCTTAGGCAACTCTTTTTTCTTACATAACTAAAGCGGCAGGTTAGTGTTGTTAAGAGTACTTTAAGGAAGAATAAAAATTAAGCATTCAAAAAATGTACCGATATACAAAATATAGAGAGAAAGATTGGAGATAGCAAATCATGAAAAAACTATTCTTGTTGAATGTATTAATGGTGCCTATATTCTTAACATCACTATTAACAGTAGCAGAAGCAGCACCTAAAAAGGTTATGTGGGGAAAGACAGAATTAAAAATTGGGCAAATTGGAAAGGTCACAATATTGAGTACTACACCGACTTACCAAATGAACAATGATAAATTTAAGCAAAACTCAAGAACCGTAAAAAAAGGTGATGAATACCGAGTTTATAGCTATAAAGGTAAAGATGGTGGATATTACGGGTTAGGTGGAGGATTATTTGTAAAGAAATCAAATGCCATCAAATATGAAACTCCTTCTAAATCCAAACTATCTTTATTAAAAAAACAGGAACTATCTCAAACAGATGGTAACATTTATCCTGATGGATGGGTCGCACCAGTGTTGAAATCATCTTGGAGTCACGATCCTGTAGTAAACTATCAAACACTTGAAAATGAGCTTGGATTTACAAATGGCGGTAGTCGTTATGCCCTTCCAGAATTTCCACAAGGTGTTATCCATATTGTTGAGCAAGGTGGAAAAGATGTTAATATTGTCTTCTTTGGATGGGAAGACACTTCTGTTCTTCCAAATTCATATAGAGTGCCTATTATTGCTAAAGAATTATTCAAATTATACTTTGCCAACGATGCAACGGATGTATGGAATTACTTTAATAGTAACGATATTCCAGAAGAATTTACTGCTAATGGCAGAAATGTAACTGTTACATATAGTCCTGCTAATGGGGCAATTAGTCTAAGTGTCCGGTAAATAATAAATTATCGAAGCCATCGGAAATAGTAAAACAGGACCATCATTTCGGTGGTCTATTTTTATGTACAATGTGAACTGTTACACTTAAACTAACGGGGCAGTTTAGTTTAATAAGAAAGATGTTTAAATATTTAAAATTCGGGAAAATTAATATGATAAAATTAGTGGAAGAACGAACTTCGAACATTCATGGAGAATTAACAACCAAAGGTGGTGGAATTAGTGAAAAATGGTCGTGATAGTGGATTTAATTATTGGAAAATGAATTATAGAACGAAGTTTATTCGAACTTTGTGGATGATTCCTGTTGCTATATTTTTATCTTTTCTACTGTTTGTAATGGATATTCCTTCAAAATTTAGCGTATTTTTGTTGGTACTTTTACTAGTTACCCTAATAGTTCAATTAATTTATACGTATATTAAGTGGAAAAGTGAAAGACAGACGGAAACTCTTAAAGATATTTAAATATGGGGGTGTTTCTTTCAGAGAAGGAAACGCTTCTTTTTATTTGAGTTATTTCGTAAATCGAAGAGATAATAAGTTTGTGAAAGATTGTACTTAAGCTAACGGGTGCTTTACTTCAAGAAGGACATTGTGTTTTTCTGGGGACTTTTTGGTGGATTTATGACATACCTTCTTAAAAGGAGGGATTATATGTTAAAAAGGATATTGATTATTACTGGAATACTTATAGTGGGAATAGGATCATTTAGCCTGTTAAATAAACCTTCAGAAGTTGATACTGCTATTGCCAATAAGGAGGAACCAGAACCTTTATCTACTAAAGAACGAGAACTACATTTTTCTACATTGAACGAGGTAACTGAAAAAATCCATGAGAAATATGATGAGTTGGAATTTGGTGTAAGTTCTAACTCGGAGATAGAATTGAGGGTACAAGTTAAAGAGGATGAAGAATATTTTAATTCAGTAAAAAAGGATATTGAGTCCATTGCAAAAAATGTAATTAGATCTTCCACATTAAAAGACTATACAGTTGTTGTAGAAAGAATGGATTTATCTTTTGTTACCGAAGAAACTGAAAATATAAACAAAGAACTTTCACATATAGCATCGACTTTAATGGAAGGTCTTAAAGATTACGACGTATTCGGAAATATAAATACTGAGTATCAAAATGAGTATCAAAAATCTATTACCATTCAAACAACAATAATAGGTTCAGATAAAGATGCACATAAGTTAGCAATGGAAATTGAAGAGACAGTGAATGAAATCCTACATTCTAAGGAACTAAATTCTGTATCTAATATTGACTCTTATGAAATTAATATATTGAATGCCAAAGGGAAAGTAGTAAATTAGTCAATTTATTGGCTAAACAATATTGACACCCCTTGTTCAACTAAACGGGTGCTTTAGTAAAAGTTCATGGGTTGCTTAGGCAGCTCTTTTTTCTTATTGAACTAACGAGGCAGGTTACTTGAAGAAGGAATTCATATTAGGAGGTAGAGAATTGATAAGGAGAAACATGTTGATTACCATCAACAAAACGTTTATTAATATTTTGTTTATAATCCTATCCCTAATGTCAATTGCAGGTTGTGGTGTGGCTGACGGTGGTAAGGTTACAGCTAGAGATGTATTAAAACAAAACTCAGATGCTGACATATTGATGTATAAAGGTCGTATTTATAGCAACTATACCGAAGTAGAGGAGATGGAACAAACATTAGAGAAATATATCAAACATAATTTGATAGGCGAAAATGAAAAACAGTCAACAAATAGCTTTGGCTTTAATGATATGACAGCAACAAAATTACCTGTCGGGACAAAAGTATACTCGTCAAGTGTCAATGATAAGGAGGCTATGGGAATGTTGATAGTCGAATTTGAAGAGGAATATTTGTACTATATGGAACTCCTTGAAGGTTAGTTTGTGAAAAGTTGTACTTAAACTACCATGGAAGAACGTAATTTTCTTGCATTTGCATATTCTGTGGTGAAGCAGGGCTTCATGGATAGCTAACGGGTGCGTTAGTTAAGATCAATGAGCTGCATAGACGGCTCTTTTTTCTTGTTCAACTAACGGGGCAGGTTAGTTTAAGAAGAAATGTAAGCTATACAAATACCCAGTTTAGCTAACGAGATAAGTTTCTGTTTTTCAACAACGAAGGTCAATGAACCTTTTTTGGTTTAAGTATCGTTTTATTTATTAATTACAAATATTATTAGGGAGGTTGATTTTTATTATCTCAGAGGTACTTTGGCGTTTACATCACATATTAATGGTAATTCTCTTTGTATTGGCAATTTATCGTATAACAATTTCTCGTATAATGGTAAAAAAATCCTTACTATTACTCGCTATCCTACCCCTTACGATTATTATTTTCTTTGCAAAAGCAATAAATAGACCAATGGAAATTAACGAAATGGAATGGTTTTGGATTGAATTAACAGCAGGGGCTTTTTGGGCAGTATTTGTTTTATTAGGATATATTTATATTTTTTACTTTGCTATTGAACTACTAAAGAAGTTGTCTAATAAAGATAATCATAAAAGAGAAACAATCAAAAATTAATTTATTCCTATTGAATTTACTGGTGCTTTAGTAGAACAGGGCTGTGGGTAAATAAGAGATACACTTTGGGGGAAAAAATATTATGAGTACATTTGTTTATATGGTGAGACACGGTGAGTCGCCAAAAGAAGGAAATGAAAGAACAAGAGGATTAACCGAAAAAGGTTATTTAGATGCTCAACGAGTAACTAACATAATGAAAGATGAAGAAGTTGATGCAGTTGTTTCAAGTCCATATGTACGCTCAATTTTAACTGTTGAAAAGTTAGCTCAACAAATAGGGCAAAAAGTTTTAGTGTTTGAAGATTTAAAAGAGAAGGTATTTTCTTCTGAAGACAATCGAATATCTGATAAGGAATTGGTTCCACTTTTGAAGAAGTCGTTTTTCGATTCAAATTTCTCTTTAGAGGGAGGAGAATCAAATGCTGATTCCCAAAAAAGAGCAATAAAAGTCTTAAAAGAACTATTAGATACTTTTAGAGATAAAAAAGTAGTGATAGGTACTCACGGGGCAGTTATGACCTTGATGATGGGATATTTCGATAGCACTTATGACTTGAATTTTTTACATAGCACATCAAAACCTGATATTTATAGAATGGAATTCAATGAACAGGAATTAGTGAATGTTCAAAGACTATGGGATGTAAATATTGGTATTAACCAATAAAAATTTTTTGTTATTCAACTAACAGGGCTTTACTTCAAGAGGGAGTAAAGCCTTTTTTTATTAAGCTAAAGGGACAGTTTAGGAGAAGAAGGAAATACGAATAGCCCTGTCGAACTATACCAATAAATAAAAGTTAAAAGTGAGGTTTTACAATGCTTGAATTACAAAATTGCTTAAATGAATTTACCAAAATGCATGATGAATTTATCAGTGATTGGAACCACGCGATGAGTTCAGGTGACACATCTTCAGTAGATAGAATGACAGAAGATTATTATGTTGCTTTTTTTAATAGTGGAAATGAAAAACCGATTATATTCACCAAACAAGAAGCTATAAATGGTATGGAACAATCAGTTAGACATTTTTCAGGTGCGAATAAGAGGTTTGAAAATAGAGTTATTCGACTAAGGAATAACTTAAATGCTGTAGTGTTTTATGAACAACTAATTGTAAAAGATGAGGAAGTATTAGCACGATTATTTACCATTGAAAATTGGAGATTAATTAACGAAAAATGGATGATTGTAAGGGAAACAGAAGAACCAATTAATTAGTTTTTGTTCTTCAACTAACGGGTGCTTTACTTCAAGAAGGAGTAAAGCCTTTTTTCTTATTGAACTAACGATGCAGTTTAGTTTAAGAAGGGATTGACTGGAAAATGTTGAATAGTTTAGATGGAGTATTTTTCATCTTTTAGAAAAATAAAACACTGAATTAAACAATAATGGAGTTAAAGGGGCTGTTAGTATGATTCGGGAAGAGAAAATTATAGCTGGAAGTCCAAATGATTTTATGGAAGTACGCTACCTAAAAATTAAGGGTACAAATTTTGAAATCGGAAGAGAATTAGCCCGTATAGGTATTGAAAGGCATGGTGTTAAGTTTAATCTAGCCGAGCCAAGTTATAAATATCAAATGGGTTATTATAAGGAACATTACCCCATTCTATATAACCGAATAATGGGAGTAAACAGCTTAACAAATAATGATGAAAGACTGGACCACTCAACTCTATTGTATTCTTCTGGTTTATTTGGATGTTCCGTTGTTTTTTATCCACCTGTTACTACATATAACGGAAGTTCCATTGTCAGTAGGAATTTTGACTTTACAACAGGGACTGTTTCAGGAGGGGTTCTAGATGACCGTGAAAAACCAGCTCTCTCTAACCCATATATCATAGAAACCCACCCAGATGAGGGTTATTCTTCATTGTATTTATCAAGCTTTGACCTTCTTAGTGGAGTAATAGATGGCATTAATTCGGAGGGTTTGGTTGTGACAATGCTAGCCGATGATGAAGCCCTTGCTGGTTTCCCAATTGAGCCCTCTTACACTGCCCAAGTAGGTCTAAACGAATTGCAAACTTTAAGACTCCTTTTAGATACGTGTTCTAATGTGGAAGAAGCGAAAAAAGCATTATATTCTGGTAAACAATATTATGCTTTATATCCTTTACATTATTTAATTGCTGATAGGAGTGGGAACTCATTTATTTGGGAGATGTCACACGGACGAAACAGAGAGTTTATTTTTGACGGCAATGAAAATTCACCACTTGTGCTCACTAACTTTCCTCTCTTCCGATACCAGACTTCATCAGAACTACCATTATCTGATGAACGGCTTTCTATGTATAACCGTTACTTTTACTTAACCGAAAGTTTAAAAGCAAACAACATTCCATATAACTTAAATTATATTAAGGAACTCCATAAGAGTGTTGCTTTTGATGATACCAGCACCTTGAGAGAGTCCAGCTTACCTTCACGTACTCTGTGGCATAGCATATACGATATTGAAAATAAAAAACTATCGGTAGATTTTTATTTAGGGGAAGAAGGTAAGAAAACGAAGAGGTCTGGATATATTGATTTTAATTTGTGAAGTTTGTGAAGTATTGTGCTTAAACTAACGGGTGCTTTAGTTAGACAAGACCATCATTTCGATGGTCTGTTTTTTATCTGAAACATCAAGTAGATCTCAGAAATCCATTGTGAAATGGCACACTTAAACTAAAGGGGCAGGATAGTTCAATAAAAAGATAAAGACAACAAGTAAATCACTAGAATGGAGTGTTGTAATTGAAAGTATTTTCAAAACTTTTTACAAGTACAAATATTAGTAGTATGACTATGTTTCTTGGGTTTTTGGTTTTATATACTATTATTTCAGATATAGAACCTAACATATTTGTTATTGCAATAATTACAATACTTTTTTGGGTAGCTAATTCATTGCAAGTTATCAAACAAAACAGGAAGTAGCACATTGATACCTCCTGTTAGTTGTTATTAAACTAACGAGTGCTTTAATTAAAGTTCATGGGTTGCTTAGGCTGCCCCTTTTTCTTATTGAACTAACGCAGCAGTTTAGTTGAAGAAGGAATTTACGTCTTATAAGTAGAACTCATTTAATATGAAAAGGGTTGATTATAATGATTATTTGGTTAAATGGAGCATTTGGTTCTGGGAAAACTCAGACTTCATACGAATTAGAACGAAGGATTCCCAATTCCATTGTCTATGATCCAGAAAACATAGGTTTTTTTATTAACAGGAATATTCCCAAAGAAATTAGTAAAGGTGATTTCCAAGATTATAGTATCTGGCGTGAATTAAATTACACTACTTTAAAATACATAGATAGTGAATATGACGGGATTATAATTGTTCCGATGACCTTAGTAAATCCACAGTATTTTGAGGAAATTGTAGGGAAATTAAGAGATGATGGAGTGAGAGTCAATCATTTTGTACTTTGGGCTTCTAAAGAAACATTACAAAAGAGGCTGCGAGGTAGGGGTGAGAGAAAAAATTCATGGGGTGAACAACAAATAGATAGATGTATGCAAGGTTTATCAAATGATATATTTAAACATCGAATAGAAACTGATAAATTGACAATCGAAAGTGTAGTGGAAACAATTGCATCTATGTTAGACATTCATTTACTCGATGACAAGAGAAATAAATTCAAGAAAAGATTAGACAGAATTAAAGTACAAATAAAACAAATACGATTTATAAATTAAATAGGTTACTCTCTTCAACTAACGGGTTCTTTAGCAAAATCTGGCCATCGTTTCGATGGTCTATTTTTATGTCCAAAACATTAAGTTGGTCCCAGATATGCATTGTGAAATGTTACACTTAAACTAACTGGGCAGTTTAGTTGAAGAAGGAGAAGTACAATCTTTTGTTGAATTTGAAGAGTATTGATTAAGAGGATTTACTTATTCAATAGAATAATGGGAATGGAATATGGACGGAGAGTGATTTAAATGGGAATAAGTAATTTGGCACAAAAAGCTATTGTATACTACAAAAATTTGTCTATGAAATAACTAGCCAAATAACAATAGTATTTTTTTCTTCAAAATCGGTAGAGGATTTAATGTCCCGACATTTGTGTCCCAAAAACAATACAGTATGTCCCGACATTCTTGTCTTAAAAAAATCTTTTTTAATGAGATAAGAGGAACGTCCCGATATTCTTGTCCATATACATGTATCGTTCGTCATATAGTGACGACTGACACAAATCTTTAGACAATCTAAAACAAATATTATCAATGTTTTTATCAAATTGTCCAAACTTTTGTGTCATTAATTAGTGACACAAAAGTTTAGACTTTCTAGTCTTTTGACACAAAAGTTTGGACACTTTTGCAAATTGACATATAAGTTTATACACTCTTAATTTGATTAGCAAATAAGTGTAATCGTGATCATTTGTATCATTATAATAAATACATCCATCTGGAAAAATATATTATCAGTGCATTGAACCTAGTAGGATTAACGCAAATAAGAGAAAAATCCATCCCAAGTGAAGAAATAGATGAAGTAATGGACTGTTTTCGAACAGAGTCTGTAGAGAGATTGGAAAACCAATAATACTTTTGATTAAATTGCTAAATAAATATGATTGTTTCCAGGAAGCTTAGGAATCTTAATCCCAGCAACATTTCTAAGTGACAGCAGTTCGACTCCCGCAGTCTCCATATATTCAAATCATATGATTTCATACAGTGTGTGACTTAAAGCATAAGATTGTCACTATGACATCTTTATGCTTTAATTTTCGAGTGACAATCTTATGCTTAAAATACCATTTGAAGTTTAGATTCTTGCCCGTAATCAAATCTGTGAAAACTGGGACTTTAAGTATATCTTTGCCATACTGGCAAGAATATACTTAATATATTTAATACTTATAGAAATAAGTAAGGTAGATAGGTTTTATGGACTTAATTTCTCAAATATATATATTATTTTTGATGGGAAATATACTTGAAAACACTTGATTAAATTAGAATATTTTGAATTAAATTTATTATTCGATACTCCTAAAACACCCGAAACTTTGATATAAAAAGAATTCGGGTGTTATTTATTATCCCGAGAAGTTAAGGAAAGAAGGATTAACGCAAAAACGAGTGAAAATCGACCAAAAAAGAAGAAATTAATGAAGAAAAGGTAATTTTTAATCGAGTAGCAACGTCTTTTAAGACGTTGCTACTTTCACATTTAAAAGTACTTCTGATAATACTCTTTCCTTAGCCTCCCGCTTAATTTAGCGTAGATCCTGGTGGTCTCACTTTTCTCATGCCCCATAAGACTTTGTATTATTTCAATAGGAGCTCCATTATTCAACAAATGAGTTGCGTAGCTGTGTCTCAATTGATGTGGGTGAATCTCTTTATTAATTTCAGCCCGATTAGAGATCCGCTTGATGATGTAACGCATTTGGGCGACACTCATTTGATGTGGCTGTCTTGCTGTTACAAAGATAGCAGGATTATGGTCATTCCGACTTTCCATATAACGTTTAAGCCATATGTCACAACGTGTATTAAAATAAACTTCTCTTTCCTTGTCACCTTTTCCACTAACGATCGCGGATTGATTGGACCAATTAATATGGTTCTTTTCTAACGCAACAATTTCTCCAATTCGACAACCGGTAGAAAACATGAATTCGAAAATCGCTTTTTCCATTGGGGAATGACAGGATTCACGAAGGTGTTCAATCTCACGTTCGGTTAAATACTTTGGTATCCGCTTCCCTACTTTGGGTTCTTTAATTTTGGAAGTTGGATTCTTACTCAAGTATCCTTCTTCATGAGACCAACGAAAAAACGATTTCATAAAGCGGATACGATGTGCAAGACTGGCTGGCTTTAAATGCTTGCCCGATATAGCAAGATATTCCTTCAATTGATTTGTATCCAGTAATTCCATCTCTACATCCTTAAAATAATCAATTAGTAGCAAAGACTGTAACTGGTAAGCCTTTAACGTTTGTGACGAAAAGCCCTCTATTCGCTTATCCGCTTCAAACGAAGACCATGCTTTTGATAGTAACAATTTCATTCCCCCTAAAATAGTAATACTAAAAGGATTATTGCCAACTTAATAGAATTATAGACATAGGATGTGTTTTTACTAACGCGGCAGTTTAGCGGAAGAAGAAAGTTATCGTTTCTTTATACATAGTAGACTAAATACTGCGCAATAAATATCTTCATTTTTAGAGGACTTTGTGAAAGAGTGTACTTAAGCTGAATGGATCATATGAGTGAAGAGGAAATCTTACTAATTTGAAGTAAATAACTGCCCAAACCTATAAGTACAATGTGACAAAATATTGAACACTTAATTTAATTTATTTATTTTTCAGAAAAAAATGTGTATGATTAAATTAGAACGATTGTTCAAATTTATGAAAGGAGAATACTTTTTGAACAAAAGACGTTATGACAGTGAGACTGCAAGAAAAGAAATCATGAAGCAAGCAACCTTTTTGTTTTCTCAAAAAGGTTATAATCAAACATCAGTTGGCGATATCTCAAAAGCTTCTGGTTACAGCAAGGGACATATTTATTATCATTTTCAAAACAAAGAAAAACTTTTTGTCCTTTTAGCTCAAAAAACAATGCAAGAGTGGTATGAAAAGTGGGTAGCAAAAGAAACTACTTACACAACGGCAACCGAAAAATTGTACAGCATGGCAAACCATGTTCTTTATAATTACCAAACCCCTTTATTAAAGGCAGGGCAAGAACTTGCTGCTAATCCAAAGTCAAGTCCAGAATCGATAAAGCAATTATATGATTTAGCCATTGTCCCAATGAGCGCTTATAGATCTATTCTACAAAAAGGAGCAGATGAGGGAGAGTTTAAAAATGGCAATATAGATGAATGGACTGTCTTGCTTGGAACATGGCTTGGTGGCTTATGCCAACTTACAAATACACAAGAGTTAAAAACTCTTGAACCGCTTTTCAATCAAGCAATTACAATTTTTCTAGGGTCAATAATAAAAGGAGGAAATGAAAATGAAAGTCGGATTAATTGGTGACAGTTTAACAGAAGGTCGACCTGGAGTTTCTTTTTCTAAAATTCTACAAGACAAATATTCAAGTATTACATTTATCAATCTTGGAAAACCAGGGGAATCAATTAAAAGTTTGCATACTCGTTTAACTAAAACAAAATTAGACACTGATTATGATTTAGTCTTTCTTTGGATTGGGGTTAATGATGTTTACTCTAAATTACTGAAAGTACAAGCCCAGCCTGTTGCAAAAGACAACCAAGAATTTAATGATTATTTTAACAGTGTATTAGATATGCTTATGCCTTTTTCTAAACAAGTTGTTGTTGTATCACCAGCTGTAGTAGGCGAAAACATTAAAAATCCAACTAATAAAGAGTTAAGAGAATTATCTTCCATTATTGAATCTATTTCTAGTAAACATTCAAAAGTAAGCTTTTTGAATTTAAATTCAATATTTGAGAAGCAGTTGGCTACACTCAATTGCTCTGACTACTTAGGCACAAGTGTGGTCAGAGTTATGAAGGATGTACTATTTTATAAGAAGCCTGAAAGAATAGATCGATTATCTAGTAAGCGAGGTTTACATTTGACTTTAGATGGAATTCATTTAAATAGTAAAGGTGCTTTGGTTGTTGTAGAAGAATATTCAACGTTAATTGATCAACTTTTATACAATAGCAAAACTATAACGCAATAGAAGTACTCTATAAATTTAGTAAAGGTGGGATTTAAATGGATTGTAATAGAAAAATTGCTATTGTAACAGGTGGGGCATCAGGAATAGGTAAGGCAATTTGTAAAGAATTAGTAGATAACAATGTTTTTGTCATTATCACAGATATTAATGAAAGAGAGGGAAAAGAATTAGAAACTAAGTTAAATAATATCACTTCTACTTCTAGGTTTGTTCGTTTGGATGTTACCGATTACAATTGTGTAGAAAAAGTAATATCAGGAATATATAGTGAATTTGGTAGACTAGACTATCTATTTAACAATGCAGGAATTGCTATGTATGGTGAAATGTATGACATGTCATTAGAAGATTGGCAAGACATTGTAAACCTTAATTTATGGGGAGTCATATATGGTACACAAGTTGGTTATAGAATTATGAAAGAACAGGGATTCGGACATCTAGTAAACACTTCATCAGCCGCAGGACTCGGCCCTTCTCCTTTATCTGCAGCCTATTCAACGACAAAGCATGCTGTGGTGGGTTTGACTACCTCTCTACATTACGAAGCAAAAGATATTGGAATTAAAGTAAGTACACTTTGTCCAACATTCGTTGATACACCTATCTTTGATACAGCTAAGGCAATCAATATCGATAAGTCTTATATGACTCAACAATTGAAAAAACAAAAGATGATGTCTCCTCAACAACTTGCAAAAATAACCCTTAAGGAAGTTCATAAAAATAAACCGATAATTTGTCCAATGCCCTTTCGTAAAACAATGAATGTTATTTTTACAATCTTTCCTCCATTACATACTGCATTGATGCGTCTAGTTTGCAATGTGAGTAGAAAAGCTCGTATTTTGTAAAACAATTTATTTAATATGTCATAAAAAGAATGATATATGAATTATTTCACTTAAACGACTAATGTTGAAGAAGAAAGATGGAAAAACAGCAGATCTATTTGTTGCACAGTACAAGTATACTGTTCAGCAGGAAATATTAAAGGACGATTTCCACAAATATGGTGATCGTCATTCTTCATCTATAGGGTGCTTTAGTTGAAGAATGATATAAAATTGGACTACACATCTTAGACATCTCTAATATGTATGGTCCTTTTAATTTCAAATGTTTCACTTACCTAACCTAAATATAACATTGGTTATACCCATATATGCAAGATGCTGATAAGGACGGTATGGTAGGTGAGTAAGCCCCTAGAACTTTGGGGCAAAATAAATGAACGAAAGAACATTGTCCTCGTTGGACGATTTATAACAATTTGCTAATGGGTGTCTATACAGGAACAACTGAAGTTAATGGTCATATCATCTATAAAATTTGTACCGTGAAAATATAATTTTTTTCACTAACAGGTGCTTTACTTCAAGTAGGTGTAAAGCCTTTTTTCTTATTGAACTAAAGCAGCAGGTTAGTTGAACAAGTTAGCATGCAAAAATTCAAGGGGTAATAAAAATGTCTGGGTATTTAGATAATTTTTGTGAAAGAAATAAAAAATCTATTTATACTTTTTATGTTCTATCGAAACAAGTGATAGTTATATTAAATATAGGGCAAAACTTAAGTTAATCTTTGTAGAAACAAAGTAATTTTAATTTATATAATTTACAATCATTTACTTATTCGGGTTTTTTGTTATAATACATATAGTTATATAGCTATATGTTGATGCGTAGAAGAAAGGGGATAGGAATTTTGTTTGATGTGTATAAAGCGATATCAGATGGAACACGAAGAAAAATTTTGGACCTTTTAAAAGATAAAGATATGACTGTTGGTCAAATTACAGAGCACTTTAATATTTCTCAACCAAGCATATCTCAACATTTAGCCATTTTAAAAAATTGTGGATTAATTGAAAGCTCCAAAGATGGAAAATATATCATTTACTCTTTGAATTTAACGATTTTTCAAGAACTTTTAGGATGGGTAATAGATTTTAATAATAAAAAGGAGCATGATGAAAAATGAGACATGTATGGGTATTACTTATTTCTTTTATTTCCGTATTACTTTTATGGTTTTTATCGTATGAATATTTACCAAATGAAGTAGCAATGCATTATACTAACGGAATCGCAGATCAATATGGAGGGAAAATTTTTGTGATGATGATTTTCTTTATATTGAGCTTCATTCTTTTACTATTAACTTATCTTTTCCTTCTTTTTGATAACAAGAACACAAACAAGCAAAAAATAAATACTCCTATAACTATTTTTATGATTATTTTTACTTTTTTTATAAATATTTCATTTTTATTAAATGTAAAAGATGAATCCTTAAAAACAGAAAAATTTCTCTTTGTTCTGATTGGGTTATTCTTTATATTAATTGGAAATTATACACCACGGATAAAGAAAAATTTTTTTATCGGCATCAGAACAGCAGCTACTCTTAATGATGATACGACATGGAAAAAAACGCAAAGATTTGGTGGATTTATATTTATTATATTAGGAAGTCTAATCGTCCTTACTTCTTTGTTGCCCATTCATTTAGCTGTAATATTTTCAGTGGTTCTATTACTAGTAGGAATAATAATTATATACTTTTATGCGAATCGAATTCAGAAAAGTATATCCTGAATTATGTAAAGGATGACAATGTTTTAGACATTATTAAAATGTCCTTTAATAAAGGTACGCAATATAGTTTCGACAGTCTTTTTTAAAATCAGGAGTATCTTGTGAAGGAATGTACTTAAACTAACGGGTGCTTTACTTCCAGAAGGAGTAAAGCTTTTTTGAAAATTATTATTTAACATAGCGTTCAATAATGGGGCATTTCTGCAAAAAGGCAGGAATGCCCCATTTTTATAACCAAATCAGTGAAGAAACTCGTTTAGATGCAAAACATAGAAACATTGAATTTCTTACTACAGAACATTGTATTTCAAAGTATATTAAGAAAAGAAAATTAAGGATTTTAGAAGTTGGGGCAGGAACGGGAAAATATTCATTTCATTTCTCACATAAGGGTCACGATGTTACGGCTTTAGAATTATTCCCAAGTCACGTTGAACAGATGGGCGAAAAGCTATCCCAAACGAGGGAAAGTATTAAATTGAATCCAGTTCAAGGAGATGCAAAAGACTTATCAGACTTCCAAGATGGTTCGTTTGATATGGTACTTTGCTTAGGTCCCCTTTACCACATTAGGAATGTATCAGAAAGACTTCAATGTATTTCCGAATGTTTAAGAGTATTAAAGCCAAATGGTTTTCTATTTATCGCATATATTAACAAGTTTGCTGCATACCTTCAAAACATTAACAGTGACAAAGAATACCTCCAGATACCTTTTGAAGATATGGCAAATAATCAGAAAGAATTTGGATTTGAGAGAGATATATTCTTTTTCACATCACCCGAAGAAATTGAAAAGGAGTTTAAACACTTTAAGGAGTCGGCAGAAGTAATTGAAAACTCAGCAACTGATGGTTTAGCATATTTAATGCGTGATAGACTCAAGTCATTTACTGAAGAAGAGTATAATATATTTTTTCAAAATTTCTTGAAAATGAAAAATGAACGTTCGATGCTTGGTTCAAGTCTTCACGGTCTTCTCATTGGAAGAAAGTTAATTTAGTTGTCTTTTTATTTCACTAACGGGTGCTTTAGTTAAACAAGACGATCAAAAAATGATGGTCTTGTTTTATGTACAATGTGAAATGTTACACTTAAACTAATGCGGCAGTTTAGTTTAATAAGCCAAATGGATTTTTACTTATTATAAATGGAAAAATTATATAAAATTGGAACATCTATTTGCTTCAAACGTATTAAAGTTAAGTTGCAGTTTAGTTTAACAATGATAAACAACTACAAAGGAGTGAGAATATGACTTATGCATTTGCATTCATAGGATTGTTTTTAATGCCTATCCTTTGCATTATATTTTGTTTGAATTTGGTTTCTATATTGAAAAAGGTAAAACACGAAGAAAAAACTACGGTTCATACTGTTTGGCTTACAATATCGTTTACTCTTATTATGTGGAGCATCGCATGGCTAGTAGCAGGCACTTATTAAGCTAACGGGTGTTTTAGTGAAAATCATGGGTTGCTTGGGCAACTCTTTTTTCTTATTAAACTAACGTAAGCAGGTTAGTTGAATAAAAAATAAAAAAAAAGCGGAACTTTAGTTTGTTTACATTCGTAAATTATTATGACACTTGAAAGGTGGATTTTTTATGTACAAAGTGAATGGTATAGAAGCTTATGAAGCACATAATCGAACTGAGTTATTAGCAGGTTTAGAGGCAAAATCTGAATATATCCTTATTAAAGGAGACTATTATAAAGAAGTAAGAAAGATTATGGATACTCATCTTCCAGAGAACGAAAGTATAGGAGTGGCATTAGGAAGTGCGGGTGTGTTATCAATTCTTATTTATGCAATAGATGCAGTAAGAAATTCATTCAGTGATGCCGATAAAATGGATAAAAAAATTGACAGAAAGTTAAATTCATTCAAGGTTAATAAAATTACAGATGATGGTTTATTATTGAGTTTAAAACAGTTAGATTATTAGAACTGGAATAAATACAATTAAACAAACGGGTGCTTTACTTCAAGAAGGAGTAAAGCCTTTTTCTTATTCAACTAAAGCGGCAGTTTAGTTTAACAAGCAAAATTGATTTTTGTTTGTTTATGTAGGAAAGTTTTAGTAAAATTTGGAACCATTTTTATCTTGCGAACGTAATAAAGTAGATCGGTAGGATAATTTGGAGGTGTTTTGTTGCTTTATGATAACATTAGTCAGTTCTTTTTAAGTTTATTGATTTGGTGGGGGTTCCTACTCATTTTCCAAAGATTGAACAACCGTTATCCACAAAATAACACTTGGAAAAAAGATATTTTGTTAACTTTGATTCAAAGTATAGTGGTATTACTTGTTTTGTTTCCTATTTTATCTTTCTTTTTTTAACTAACGGGTGCTTTAGCAGAACAAGTGGCTGCTTATAGAAGTGGTTTTTTCTTATTGAACTAACGAAGCAGTTTAGTTGAATAAGGGATTAGCTAATTCTTCGAGAAACCAACGACTCAACTATTGAAAAATCACTATGCTACGGGAAGTTGTTGTTGTGGTACGTTAAGAAATTCCTGAAATGTATGTAGTTTTTGATATTGCTTCTTCAATTTAAAAATCAGAATTAGGGGAGAATAATTAGTTATTAAAATCAAAGTAAATCGTAGTGAATTGCAAACTAACGATGACATTGGGAATGCTGTTTTATCAGCCTATGGAGAATACATTTTTCCGACGGACGACGAGAAAAGGAACGATTTCTTAATTTTGTTTAATTATTTTTGTGAGCTTGAAAGTGGAGGGCATGCAAGCTTATTCAATTGGTTTCCAGAGCATATTGAGGAAATGGGTATTCAAACCTACTTAAATAGATTGACGATAATGCTTGAAAAAGTTGAAGCTCATGAATACGCAGAAATAGAAAAAAATTATATCGAGTAAATATGGAGATTATTTTTAGCGGTAGAAAATAGTAAAAGTGAAGAACCTCATTATGAAAGTTTGGAAGAGAAATTTTGCATTCTTATTGAAAAAGCAATAGTGAATATAGAAATCTTGGCGAGGAATTAAGTGAGCGACTAAGTAATTATGCCACTGTAACTTATACGGAGATGATCGAGATAGTGAAACAATAGCTCGGTGTTTGTCAAGATAGTTGTCACATATTGCTCTTTTCCTAGATTACATATTGTTCTTCTTTCCTACTGCGCTTCGCTTGCTCGACAGGACAACTAGCAGCTATGATGTATACATAGGTATTTGATGTGACTTATTTGATCGTCATTTCTTTTAACTCTGCCGAATTTAAAATACGTGCAGTAAAAGGGAATATTATTGTTGAAGGTCCTTCTCAAATCTTTACCGAGAATGATTTTTCATTTATAGTATTTTCTATTTGGTTTTACGGTGGGTTTTAAATCGCTTTTTTATTCTCTAATAAGCAATCTGTAGTTTTTAAAAAGACTTTACCATACACGTGAGTGAGTTTTTTTCTTTTATTGTAATTAACTTTATGCGTTTGAATCCGTCAATGGCTGAATATTAAACTGATAATCAATCTTAATGTCCATCTTCTCAAAAAGTTCAATCCATTTTTTTTCATCCATTGGTTTTGAGAATGGTTTTAATGTATGAATGCCTAGCTGTAATGGATCCACATTCAATTCTTGCATCTTTTTTACTAGTTCTTGTGTTTGTTTTACAAGATTGGATTGGATTTCTTTTTTCAAATCTTCTAAATCCTTTGGGTCAAATAGATGCTTTTCTCCCCGGTATTCTTCAATTCTTGAGTCTATATTCACTGTATAGGTCATTGTAGACAAGCTTTTATTGATATCCACTTTCGTTTTAGACCTAACATGACCTAGAACCACTTCTAATTCTGGGATCGGCAAAACAGCTAAGTAGTGATCATTGTTTAACAGCTGGAAGATACGATCATTAAAAGTTGTTATTATTTCAACTAGTTTATCATTTTGAAACAGGGCTGTACCTTCATAGATGATAGCGTCATTATCTATTTTGAATACAGGTAAGAAAGGATCTGAATAAGGAGTATATAACAAATTTTTAAATTCATGTAGATTAACGACACTTAATTCGCCCTGATTTTTTTCCTCATAGTGCTTCAGCATTCGGTAAAAAGAGTAATCAAGATTTTCTTGTTTGTCCAATTGATTTTCCAAGTATTCTTCAAAATTTCCTTTTACGATAACTAAATAGATTCTCAAAGAAATATCCGGATCAGTCAATAACACATTAATAATAGACATAATCCCCTCTTTTCCGAGGTCTTCATTAATTATCAGCATTCGCATTTGCCCAGATTTCATTTCCTGGTAGAAGTTTATATTAAAATCCAATACTCCCTCCTTTATTAAGCTTACTTCTTGCGTCATTACACGCTTTTTTTCTTTGCTTAGAGGAGGCAAAATCGTACTTATTTTTATTTTACCTTCATCCCCTTTACTAAGTGATAAAAATGTGATCGGAGCAAGCTCTTCAATAATGTTATTTTCAGTAAAAGGGGCACATCCAGTTAACCATAATGCCATAAATATGATTGACAATTTTTTAGCCATCTTCTTTCGTAGTCTCATGTTTATTAACCCCCTTTATCTTCATCACTGCGATAATAATAATTGGAACCACTAAGTAACTTAAGCTTCCTGCTAAAATTTGAAGATTAAGTAAAATAACCTGCTTTTCATTTGACTTCCAAATCCATTCATTTACAAGAATCATTCCAATTAAAATAATGAATACACTGAATAAAAATCCTACTCGACTGGGTGGTCTCTCCATTTTCCCATTAGCTATTTTAGATGCTCCATAAAACAACAGAAGAAAAATTGAAACCGCAAAGACGATGTTAAATAATTGCAAAGAAAGCATGACCATATCAATACGTTCAATTACTGGATTTTGAAAATAACGGGCCATAGTGACAATTGGAAATTGACTTTTGCTTAAATAATTGGAACCGAAATAGAATAAGGACGCCATATATAAGGATACATACTCTATAACGGTTAGAGCATTGCCATAAGACAAATAACGAAATGTCTTATTATTTGTTTTAAACCACGGTCCCAAAAATACCAGAAATTCAGGACCTGAAAATGAAGATATAATTAAAAATATCCCTTTCCAGGAATTCCCACTTAGTTCCATTGGAATAATCGGATACAAATCACTGAGTTGAGCTAGTGGAGGAAAGAAGAAAAAAGCAAAGAATAAGAACATCCAAAATGTACACAAAAATGAAATCACGACAAAACGTATAGTTTTTTCAACGCCCTTCCATGCTACATACAAACAAGACAACAGAATAAAAAAGATAAGCCAATTTGAATCTGTAGCTGGAAACATAAATACTTGAACCATTTCCGAGAATCCTAACATAATCACGAAAAGTTTAAGCAGGATAAAGAACAACCCGATGAATGAGAGGAGACGTACAAGTTTTTTTCCGAATAATTGGACAAATCCTTTGTATCCTTCGCTAGAAAACCGGGTTAAAAACCATTTGGATAAAAGAAGAATGTTTAGTTGAGACAATATGCCGACCGCTATAATCACCCAAATCATATATGAATGGATCAAAAACCTTGGCATAATCAAAAAAAAGTAAAGCATTTGGAGGCGATTTACCATCAACATGACATAGAACCCATTATAGGTTTCATTTTTATTAAATAATTGAAGGGCTTCCATCAGTTCATCTCCTAGTTTGATATCTCTTCATCTTCAGCGGTTTAAGATGTTCTGGACGCTCCTTCATTTTGACTAAAGGCCCTCGAATAAATAGGTCAAGCCAATCTTTTCCGTAGAAAGGGGCAACAGGGGATAAATATGGCTGCTTGAGTGAAGACAAGCCATTAAGGTGGGCTAAAATGATAATCATTGCCAGAACAATCCCTATTATCCCAAGAAACGAAGAAAATACAAGAAGAATGAATTGAATCAATGAATTCGCCTTTGTCACAAGGTAATTAGGAATAAGAAAGGATCCGATAGTTGAAATCCCTACCATGACAATTAACACCTTACTTGCCAAACCAGCCTCAACTGCTGCTTGACCAATTACAATGCCCCCAATAACCCCAAGCGTTTGACCAGTCTTTGTTGGCATCCTTAAACTTGCTTCTTTAATAATTTCAATAAAAATCAACATGATAAATGCTTCCCAAAAAGGAGTGAACGGAAGCTTGCTCCTTGACTCCACCAAGACGAAAAGTGTTTGTAAAGGAATCATTTGATAGTGATGAGTCGTTAATGCCACGTAGAATGGGATCAATGTGATAGACAGAATAAAACTTACATATCGGATGATGCGCAAAAAACTGGCAACTACCCATCGATTAATATAATCCTCTGGTGATTGGAACAAATGAAATAAAGTAATTGGGGCAACGAGTGCAAAAGGTGTATTGTCTACCAGAATCGAAATTTTTCCTAATCCCAGAGAATAAGCAACTACATCAGGTCGGTCAGTTTGCTGAAACTGTGGAAATATACTGTCTTGATGTTCCTCCATGAATGCCGCTACTTGAGAAGATTCAAAGAAGAGATCAAAATTAATTTCCGAAATCTTCTTTTTGGCGATTGAAACAAATTCTGGACTGGTCAGCCCTTCTATGTATAATAAGACCACATTTGTCTCACTTAAAGAACCAACGGTGAACTTCTCTGTTTTCAGATCATGTGTTGGAAGACGTCTACGAATGAGCGTAATATTTTGTTCTAGCTGTTCACTGAAGCTGTCTTTTGCTCCTAAAAGGATGGTTTCAGTATCGGATGGTTCAATTGCACGTCCAAGTGGATTTTTTAAAGGGATAGCGAACCAAAGGTTTGACGAAGAGTCAAATAACAAGACTGATCCATTAAACAGCTGCTTTTTTGCCTCATTAAAAGTGGAAATGGAGTTTATTGTTGAGTGAACATTGCATTCCTGAATGGATTCTTTAGAACAGTTAGATAAAGGTTTTACAATGCTTTCATTTAATCTTTCTTGGTCAATCAGGGTTCTTACGTAGATAAGATTAACATTTTGATTTTCAGAAATGTTGATTTCCACAAATTCCGCATCATCCATTTGAACGAGGGCTTTTTTTAGAGTCTCTATTGATATTTCTGATTCTGCGTTGGATTGAGAAACAGGCTTATTTTCATTTGATTGTTTTTTCCAAAACATGTATATCCCTCACCTCTATACGTAAAAAAGCATTTTTGGAAGACGTTAAAATTCCATATTAATTCCATTGTTAGCTTTTTAAGTTTAAAATATACGAAACTAAATTAATAAGATGCAGAGGCACACCCTTACCTTCTTAACAGGAGGGATTATATGTTAAAAAGGATATTGATTATTAATGGGATACTTATAGTGGGAATAGCATCATTTAGCCTGTTAAATAAGCATTCAGAAGTTGATACTCCCGTTGCCAATAAGGATGAACCAGAACCTTTATCTACTAAAGAACGATTTTCTACATTGAATACGGTAACTGAAAAAAATTATGATAAATATGGGAATTTGGAATTTACAGTAAGTTCGAACTCGGAAATAGAATGAAGGTAAAAGTTAAAGAGAATAAAGAATATTTTAATTCAGTAAAAAAGGATATTGATTCCATTGCAAAAAATGTAATTAAATCCATTGTTGACATAGATATAAACACGTATTCGGAAATATAAATACTGAGTATCAAAAATCCATTACCATTCAAACTTCAATATAAGGTTCAGATAAAGATGCACATAGTTAGCAATGGAAATTGAAGAGACAGTGAATGAAATCCTACATTCTAAGGAACTAAATTCTGTATCTAATATTGACTCTTATGAAATTAAAGTATTGAATGCCAAAAGGAAATTAGTAAATTAGTCAATATATTGGCTAAACAATATTGGCACCCCTTGTTCAACTAACGGGTGCTTTAGTTAAAGATCATGGGTTGCTAGGGCTACTCTTTTTTCTTATTGAACTAACGCAGCAGTTTAGTTAAAGAAGAAAATGGGAGTTTTTATGTCGCATTTGACGCAAAATATATATCAAAAAGAGAGGAAGATTATTTATTCCTCTCATAATAAAGATTACTGATTGAATATAAATGTATCCCTATACGCTTACTTTCTCCATAACTTTCGGTTTTTCCATATTTTTATTGATTGAAAATCATAAAATTTTATGGAAAAAAAAGTGGGATATGATTATTTTCTTTGTTCTAGTGATATCAACGGTATTCGCAATACTTTTGAACGGATTGGCACTATATATTGATTTAATAATATTTGTACTAATATTATTTATAAAAATTTTAGCGATATCATTCAAGACCAGAAAGTCTGTCCCATTTTAATCACAATGGGGCTATTTTTCATACCTGTAAAAAGACTTTTTTAATAAAAAATACATAAAGATAAAGTTAAGGAATATACTAAAGTTCGCTAAAATATTATCAAATTATTTTAAACTTTTTTATTTTTTATACCAAAAATAGAATTATTGTCGTATAATGGAAATGTTAGAAAAAACTATTATTGGAAGTAGGTTTATGAAAACAAAACACATTTTGATGGTAGCTACAATATTTGTTTCAACATTTGCAATTTCGCCTGCAAGTTTTACACAAGCACAAGAGAATACAAGCAAAGACGAAGTCTGGGTGGATTATGATTACAATGATATAAAAGATCTCCCTTCAAAAGTAACGATGGATCTGACTAATCCTGATGAAATTTCTACACGAGATACTACTATTCTCCCTTTTGGAGAAGGATTAACTTATTTAAATAGAGATGGATTGGAATGGTACGGAACACATGCTACATCTGTTAAAAATGGAAAAGCAATCTTTTATTTCGCAGTTCAGGGTGAACTTTTAAAAAAACCAAAAGGTAGTACATCTTTGAATCGATTGGACCAAGATAGTGACACAGTCCATGCAACAAACGACGGACTTGTTTTAGTTACAACAAGAGGTAATACTGGAATTGTTGGGGATACAATGATCGCTAAAAGTAGCCATCAAGTAAATTTAGGCTGGTCAGTAACTAATAGAGATACAATAGAACAAGTAGAATTATAGAAATGATAAAATCCAACCATAAATTAAATTCTTTATGGTTGGATTTATCATATAAATATACATATTAAGGAAGTTGTAGATGATGAAAAAAAGACATATCTTGTTACTCGTTATAATGATTCCACTAATTTTAATCTTATTATTTGTATTAATTGATGAAAGGAAGTGGTCTATTATGTTTAATTCTAATACCAATAATGAGAAATCAATTCAACAATCTACAAAGGAAACAGAACAATCTAGAGATATCAAAAGTAAAAAAACAACTGAATCTCGAACAGTGGAAATCCATCTAAATACAGAATTTATTGTAGACAGAGATAAAAATTCCTACAAAACGAATGAAAAAGGTACTATAAAAGGCAACATTTTGTATAAACATTCAACATTAACAGAAGAACAGATAGCTGTTTATGCATTTTTACAAAACGATAATACTCCTTTAAAAATAGAGATAAACGGAACAGTGAACTCTCACCATATTATTGATGTACCAAAAGAAGGAACTAAAAAAATTCCTTTCACTATATCTAGTCTACCACCAGGGGAGCATTTCATCTATATAATAAGTGAAAAGGTACTTAACGATAAAATTAGTGATCCTCTAGAGATATATAAAACTCAAAAAACAGTTGCTGGAAACTATCTATCGCTTGAAGTCATTAATAAAGGTAAAGAAGTATCTTCTATTCAAAATAAATTTACTCCAGCACAGAAAATACAAGATTTAGAAAATGAAACCACGTTAGTAATGCAAATGTATGAGGATTCTAATTTAACTAAAGAAGTTGAATCTATAAGTAAGGACAATTATTTTTTAACTATAGAAAATAAACACGATTTTGAGTTAAAAGCTCAATTAAAATTGATTTCTGAATATATACCTGTGGAATTACAACAAGTACTCATACCTCCTAAATCTAAAGTAATGGTGCCAATTGAAATTAAAAATATTAATCTAAATAAGAGTGCTAGGATAATAATGGTTGGAGAACCTTTAGAAAACTTAGATATACCCTTGCCATTAAGGATAGTCAAAATAACAAATCGTTTTCCCATTGTAAATTAAATAAATACTTGATAGATACGCATAACACTAAAAGTATAAGAACATGAACACCAAAAATTAGTCCATAATATAGCTGCCCACCTAGAACACTAGGTGGGCAGCTATGTACAGAAATTTATGTTTAATAATTAATTGGCGGTATGAAGAATTAATCAAGGAATAATAATATTGATTATTCAAAATTCTCACAGGAGGCTAATTAAGTGAAAGACGTTCGACTTTTGATATCAATAGCCCGCCACTTAATACTATTTTTATTACTAAAAGTGATAGTAACTAAATCAAATGGGAAATCGTGAGCACCTTCAAATGTTGTTAGCTGCACGGTGACATTAAATTGGAGGGTTCTACCTTCTTTTCGATTTAGAGAATCTGTTCGACAATAATACTGCTTCGGTTTGCCGAAATGTTCTTCGAGTGCTATGTAGGTGGATGGAAAAAGCAAATCGTGGATCACATCATCAAGCAGCTGTATTTCATCTTTAGTTACGGTTTTGGCTTGAACGTGAGAATAAGAAAAAAGAGTCAAGAAGGCAATTGAAACAAATAAGTGTGACTAAAGGCAATATTTTTTTCATTTATTATCTCTCCTTTACCGTTAGTTTGTGCAGTATAACCCATTAAATGTGGTTCATCGTAAAGTTAGTTATCTTCTTGTGAAGAAATGTACTTAAACTAACGGGTGCTTTAGTTAAACAAGACCATCATGTCAATGGTCTATTTTTTTATCCAAAATTCCAAGTAGATCTCAGAAATACATTGTGAATGTTACACTTAAACTAACGCGGCAGTTTAGTTAAAGAAGAAGGTTTTTTTGCGAATGTGTTGAATAAGATAATATATGTAAATTATTTAAGAGGTGAGCAAAATAGATAAATTCTTGAAGTGGTTTATGGCTTCATTTATATTGGGGATTGTAGGGCTAATAGCAGTTTTTTTTGTGGAAGATATATCAAGAGTAACTGGAGAAAAGAATAGAAGCATCTTGTTAGTTAGCGCTTTAACTATATTCGTTTTAATTCTATCTTCGTTATTTAGTATTGTTAAAGCTAATTCAAATAGAATCCGAAGAGAATTAGTTATCTCCGTACTTTTTGCCATTATTCCTTTATCAGCATTAGTAATAAATGGGTTAATTTTTACTGTTTATTTTATAGGCAAATAAAGTGCCTATAGTGAAAAAATATACCTAAACTAATGGGTGCTTTACTTCAAGAAGGGGTAAAGCCTTTTTTCTTATTGAACTAAAGCAACAGTTTAGTTAAAGAAGAAGGTTTTTTTTGCGATTGTCTAGAATAAGTTAATATATGTAAATTATTGAACAAAGAGGTGTCTTTACTTCAAGTCTGGAGTGACATTTTTTTCTTGAACAAACGCAGCAGTTTAGTTCAATAGCAAAAAGTGTTTTTTTGTTAATCCAAATGGGAAATTCAATATGACCGGTTATAATTACTACTTGGATGAAGAAAAGATGATGTTAACGATTGAAAAAGGGTTCGTAAAAAAAGATATATACCATGTGCAAGATAATACAACTCAAGCAATAAAAGTAATGTTACCAATTAACAAAGCAAATGATATGTGGATGCTTACTATGTTAATGCTATCGCTTTCTATATCAGCCTTTTTTGCATTATTTTTTAAACAACCTAGAACAAACGTGAAATTGTATGTTGCCATATATCTTTTATTACTTACCATATTTATTATTTGGGATATTTACGTTCACAAAGAATATATTGAGGAAATATCAAATGCTCTAAATAGTTTATAATGATTGAATGACCTTTTTGTTATAGCTCAAGGGGTATCGAACTAACGGGTGCTTTACTTCAAGAAGGAGTAAAGCCTTTTTTCTTAGTAAACTAACGCAACAGTTTACTTTAAGAAGGAATTCAAATGCTTATATAAATTTAATAAAGATATAACTTAGAGGGGTAGATTAAAATTACTATAATATGCTTGGTTAGACACGGAGAAACTGATTGGAATGCAATAGGAATGCTTCAAGGAAGAACTGATATTCCATTAAATGAGACTGGCATTCTTCAAGCCGAGGAATGTAGTGAGTTCCTTAAAACATCACAATGGGATGTAATCATAACAAGCCCACTAAAAAGAGCAAAACAAACAGCGGAAATTATAAATAAAAATCTCATTTTACCTGTTGTTGAGATGGAAGAGTTTTTAGAAAGAGATTATGGAGATGCTGAGGGAATGACATACGAGGAAAGAATATCTAAGTTTCCAAATAAAATATACTCGAATCAAGAGGAAAGAGAATCCCTTAATAAGAGGGTAATAGAAGGCATCGAGAAGATAAATCAAAGGTATGGAGACAATAAAATATTGCTTGTCGCACATGGTGCAGTAATCAATGCAATTTTAGCTGTTTTATCTAATGGTAAGATAGGCTCAGGGAAAACCAATTTAATAAATGCTTGTATCAGCAATATTTACTTACATCAAGATAAATGGCAAATAACAGACTTCAATCAAATTTCTCATCTTTCTAAGTACATTTAAAGCAGGGATGCTTTTTCTTATTCAACTGACTGGTGCTTTAGCAAAAAAAGGTCATCAAAATACAGTGAGCTTGGAGCTACTGAACTGCCCCCTGTCAAGTAGACAGTGGAAATAAATAAAAGATATTAGGCGGCTTTAATCCTGTATTCTAAGGGACTTAGGCCGTGTAATCTTTTTTGTAATCTTTCAGTATTATAAAAATGAATATACTCATCAATATCTTCCTTCAAATCTTCAAACGTACTGTACTTGTTTAAGTAATACTTCTCACATTTCAATGTTCCCCAAAATCCCTCCATTGGCCCATTATCAATGCACCGTCCCACTCTTGACATACTCTGTACTATTTCTGCTTTCTCTATTTTCCTTTTAAATGTAGGGGAAGTGTATTGATATCCTCGGTCACTGTGAAGCAGTGGAGTTGCTCCTGGGCTAACTTGCAAAGCTAAATCAAGGGTTTTAAACACCAATGAATTATTATTGGAAGTACCTAGTACATAGCTCACAATTGATCCATCATATAAATCCAAAATCGCACTCAAATAAGCTTTCTGTGAGACTCCATATTTCATTTCGGTCACATCAGTTAGCCATTTTTCATTTGGCTTGTCCGAGTTGAATTTCCTGTTCAACACGTTTTCAGCCACATGCTATGGTGTACTTGATTTATACTTCTTACGCTTACATCGAATAACCGCCTGGATTCCGGCAATCTTCATCAGTCGGTAAACACGCTTATGGTTAATAGACTTCGATAAGGCACGTCTCAGATTCATCGTTATACGGCGATAACCATATATACCGGCCACCTTATTGTGTAGGAGTAATATCTCCTCAAGAATTTCCTCATTCAACTTCTCATTTTCTGAAGGTGCACGATCAAGCCACTTGTAGTAGCCAGAACGTTGAATTCTTGCAATCTCGCACAATAGCACAATGGAAAATTTCTCTTTCTCATGAAGTTCTTGGATGACTATATATTTATCGATTAATCGAACTTGGTTTAAAGACGTCTTTTTCAACGCCTCCTTTCTAGTTCCTCCAACTTTTTTAAGAATGCAATCTCTGCACGAAGACGCTCATTTTCCCGCTCTAATTTCTTCATATCTCGCTGGTACTTCTCATCGGGAGTTAACTCTAGCTCTGCCTTAGTCCGACCACGCTTATCTTTAAGACCGTTTTCTCCTTCTTTCTCAAACTTCTTTACCCATTGATACACCTGTTGATAGGAAACATTAAACTGTTCCGATGCCTGATGATAATTTTTTCCATTCTGAAAGTAGTACATAACTATTTCCAAACGTTCTTCAAGTGCAGTGGACCGACCTTTAATCATAGAGTTATTCATCCTTTTCATCTCTTTTAAATCTCTATGATTATTATAAATCTTTATCCACCTTCGTAACACTGATCCACTGGAAATTTCGTACTTGCGTACAATCTCGGCTTGAGAATAGCCGTTGGAAAGGTAGTCAAGGACCGCTGCCATTTTTACATCTTTAGAATATCTTTTCCATCCATCGGGATTATTAAGCCCGTCTATTCCATATGTTTGAAATTGGTAAATCCATTCTTTAATTGTTTCGTCAGAAACATTGTATTGATGACAGAAGTCCCTAATGGAAGTTTTTCTGTCCTCATAAGATACAATTACCTCATACTTTTGTTGTGCAGTAAAAGCACTTTTACCCATAGAAAAAAACCCCCAATAAAGGAAACAGATTTTTTATTATTTCATCTGTCTACCTTATTGGGAGCATATCATACAATTTCCCAGCTCATTTTTTATGTGCAATTTAAATCAACCTTTACTTCAACATAACCCTTTATTAAATAATTTGGAGTAATCAATTCATCCTGTTTGATTAAATATATTTTTCTTTAAAGTTACTTTAGGGGATATTCAACTGGTATGTGTAGATTTAGTAGATGAACCATGAGCTATTCTAGATAGCCTTTTTTTATTGGATTAATTTTAAATTCATTAAAAATTGGAAAATTAAATATTTCATTGTATACTACATATAGATGTTGGCAGCGGGGAAAATACTATATATAGGGGTGTTTGCGTGGTTCAGAAATCAATTAATAAAAACATTTTAATAGAAATGATAGAGCAGTTGGATTTACCAGAGAGCATAGATAGAAAGGTTCGAGAAAGATACATTTCCTTAAGTAGTTGGTTTGAACGTGAGAATAGTAGTTTAAGAGATATTAATATTGATATCTTTTCACAAGGATCATTCGCGTTAGGGACAACGATTAAGCCATTAAAAGAGGATGAAGAATATGATTTAGATATGGGTTGTAAGTTGAATATTGAAGGATACAAAGGATCCCATACTCAAGAAGAACTAAAACAAATAATAGGACAGGAATTGGAATTATACAGAAATAGAGTAGGTATAGAAAAGCCTTTAGAAGAAAAGCGTCGATGTTGGCGATTAGAATATAAAGACGAAGTTGGTTTCCACTTAGACATTGTTCCTTGTATTCCATTAGAGAATGAACGAAAGGCACTTTACGAACAACGTTTATATGAAACTTATGGATATGAAGAAACTTTTAATCAAGAAGTAGCTCATTTTGCGGTTAATATTACTGATACTGAAAATGAGAATTATTCCAGCTTATCTGATGAATGGAATATCAGCAATCCGCAGGGTTATGTAAGATGGTTCCAAAATCAGATGCAAAAGAGTAATCAGGCTATTTTTGAATCAAGAGCTTCTATTGAGCCAGTTCCTGTATATGAACAAAAGTCAATTTTACAACGTTGTATTCAACTGCTAAAGCGACATCGGGACAATATGTTTGAAGAAAATAAAGATAGTAAGCCTATTTCAATTATTATTACAACTTTAGCAAGTAGAGCTTACGATGGTGAACAAGATTTAGAAGAAGCAATTATTAATATTATTAATAAAATGCCTCTGTATATTTCTTCTCAGAAACCTAGAGTTCCAAATCCAGTAAAACCCGAAGAAGATTTTACAGACCGATGGGATAACCCAAAATTTAGTCATTTAAATTTAGAGGAGAACTTTAAGATTTGGCTAAATCAGGCTTATTTAGATTTCAAGAAGCTTCTTGAAAAAGAAAAAACAGAAGAAATTCGTTCTATTCTCAATGAGAATTTTTCTTTAAATGTAAGTAGTGAACGGTTAGAAAAAGAGTTTGGTTATAAAGCACCTTCTATGCCAACTGTACAAGTGATAAAAAATCCATCTACTAAACCATGGTGTCCTAAATGAACTTATTTTTACTGGAAGAATTTTTAGATGAATATAGTGAATTTAGTATGCGACCTATCGTTGATAACGCGATCGTTATAAAAGGGAACCTACATCGGGAACTACAGCATGAGTTTTTTGGTTCAATCAATATAGATTATTCGCTTATAATTCATATTCCATTAGATTACCCGGAAAATCTACCACTTATTTTTGAAAGCAAAGGAGCAATACCAAATTCTCCATCTAATCATATTAATCCGGATGGATCTTTTTGTTTAGGTTCACCATTACGATTGAAAATACTTTTAAAAAGGAACTCTGACTTCAAATACTTTTTCGAAAAATGCGTATTACCCTATTTATTTGCTGTTACAATCAATATTCATCAAAATGTCGGTTTTCCTTTTGGTGAATTGGAGCATGGGACAACTGGTTTGATTTTAGATTTGCAAGACTTTTTCCATCTTAAAGAATCATCGGAAGTCTACCAAATGTTGAGGATATTAAGTAGTAAGAAAAAAAACGCTAATAGAATGGTATGCCCTTGCGGATGTAAACAAAGGGTTACACAATGCAATTATTTTCAACATATTTTACGAATGAGAAAGGTGCTTACTCGTGTTGAGTGGGAAGAGCAGCTACAATTAATTTAAATGTTTATCAAAGACAGTAGAGTAGGGAAGGGAGAGTAATAAAATGTCAGTAAGTAGTATACCACCTGATGTTAGATATAGAATATGGGGAAAAGCAGCTGGTAGATGTCAATATCGAGGCTGTAACAAACCTTTATGGATTGATGAACTTACTAAGGCAGAATTTAATAGTGCCTATCTCGCACATATTATTGCTGATAAATCAAAAGGCCCTAGAGGAGACGTCAAATTATCACCGTTACTTAATAAGGATATTAGTAATATTATGTTGTTATGTGATGTGCATCATCGATTAGTCGATATTAAAGAAGTTGGGGGTCACCCAGTAGAATTATTAAAAGAGATGAAGAAAGAACATGAAGACCGTATTGAACTCATAACAGAAATGGATATGGATAGAGAAACTCATGTTGTTTTGTTTGGTACCAATATTGGTGATCATAGCTCTCCATTAAATAAAAATAGTGTTTACCCTGCATTAAAAATTGAAAAGCGATATCCGGCTAAAGCAGACCCAATTGCATTAAATCTTGATAATAGCTTGTTCAAAGATAATGACCAATTCTTTTGGCAGGTGGAAACAAAAAATTTGCAATCACAATTTAAAGAAAAAATCGAACCTCTTCTATCCAAGAATACAAAACATTTTTCACTATTTGGAATAGCACCACAACCATTGTTAATTGAGTTAGGAAAATTATTCTCAGATATTCCAGTAGTAGAAACATTTCAACGCCAAAGGGAACCAGAGCCAACTTGGGAATGGTCGGAAAGCAAAGAAACCTCTTATATTGTGAAAGAGCCAAAAGTAATTAAAGATAAAGTTGCTCTTATTATTTCATTGAGTGCGACTATTACCGAAGATCGAATTGTTAGTGTGATGGGAGAGGACGTTTCGATATGGACACTTACAATTAACAATCCAGGCAATGATTTCTTGAAATCTAAACAGCAGCTAAGCGATTTCAGAAAAATATTTCGTAAGCTTTTGAATGATATCAAATATCATCATGGCCAAAATAATGAGATTCATATTTTTCCGACTGCACCTGTAGCTGCTAACGTAGAAATAGGAAGAGTCTGGATGCCTAAAGCAGATTTACCCATGAAAATATATGATCAAAATTATAAGAAAGGGGGATTTGAGTATGCTTTAACTATTCAATGAAGCACTGCTGTTTAATTCTGATCCTTACCAACTCTATAGCGGGCATTTATTAGGTTTTAATTATGCGATAGAATTAAAATATCGAATAATGGATATTTAATTGAGTAAGGAAGGAGAGTTTTTAAAATGGAAATTAGTTTATTAGTAGATACATCTACTTCGAAACTAGGAGGAGTAGAAACTGCTTACTTCATTTATGATGACATAGAAGATGAAAATGTAGAAGGTGGAATATCAAGAGCCTTACAAAGAAATTTCTATCTAAAATCTCCAAATTCTGATGAACTTTTAGGGAAAATGGGTGTTAATAATACATTCTATTTACATAAACTTTTTTTATCTTATTATGATACATTTATAAAACTGCAATATTTTTGGGACAGATACGCATGTCCTAGTAAGTTAAATCTTCAAGCTGACATCCTTAAACATGAAATAGATCACATAGCAAAAACGCATAAAATAGAAGTATTTGATTCTAATACCTTGAGTCATGCTAACTATTTAATTAATGGAGATAAAAGAATTTTTGTAAATGCAAATCCTTTTCAAGAGTATCTTTGGGCAATTAATATGAATGAATTTCTGGATAGTTATAATATACCACTATTCCCAAAGTTTCAAATTGAAAGTGGATCTATTTTTCATTCAAGTTACATATTTAAATCTGCTATATCCAAAAAAGAAATAAGTATTGCTTTATATGAATGGGCAAATATTAATAATTTCAATCAACCTGATTTTATTAAAAGAATTAGTAATGTTTTAGAGTTGATTGATAGAGATTTAAGAAGAAATAAAGAAATTTATGACCAAATTACAAAAGGTACCGATGTAAGAGATAAGGTATATCTACTTAATAAAAGAATTCAGAGTAACAACCAATGGAGATCTTTTTTCTTCGGAGTTTTTAATGCTTCAGACCTTTTGGGAGCATATTCTCGACACGCTGAATTTGAAATAAAAAGTATTATTGGCTTTAATAATCATGCTGATTTATCTGCAGAACAAATCGTGAAAATGTGGAGAGATCATTCTTTATTACCTAATGATTCTCAATTTAATCATCTGTTTAGATTTTGGTACATAACAGCATCCATACTCTTAATAAATTGGCTAAGGCTAGATCACATCAGCCCTGTGGTACAGCGTCTTAAATAAGGAATATTCTATAAAGAGGAAAAACAATAGTAAAGATTAAAAGGAAAAGGTTTTGATCAATCTTTTTTAAAAGTCTAACCTAACAGAAATAAAAGTTACTCGAATTTTGATCAATATTTTTTCCAAATAGTTGATTTTCTTCTATTGTAAAAACAACGTATGCGACTTGCTTTTGATCAAACTTTATTTCAAACCTACAATTTTGTCTGCTGACTGTTCGAAGACAAAAAAGTCGTGAACTAACATATTGAGTTGTAACAAAAATATTTCTGAAAACACGACCCATTGGATCGTGTTTTTTTATGGTTATATTAAAGGAAAAGGTTGATATATTGTAAAATGATATGGTGATACCTATCTCACATCTAATTAAATTATTTTCACCCAAACTGGATATTAATTATTTTAAAACAAGAATAAGTTTGTGAAGGTCTTTACTTAAACTGAATTGTAGAATTTCGAAGAATCAATGAAATGAAAAGTAGTGATTTATTCTTTAAATATTTTGCGAATTGTCAAAAAATAATAATGTATTACCGATATAAAATAAGAATCAATATAAATCGATACTTGTGGAGGTAAATGTATGAACATAAATTCAATTAATCCATATCATTCAGTTTCATATACAAAAAATACAAATACAAATTCTAAGACAGATTTTAATACAACAAATACATTTTCTATTAGACAATCAACTGAAAATGAACAAGTAGTGAAACGCCAACAAGCCAATTCTTCTAATACTTGGGAAGAGCTTTCGGGTAAGTACGATGTGCGGAAGGGTACTTTTGAAGAGATAACCGAAATATCTCAAACATTATATGAGGCAGGAGATATTTCTTTAAAGGATCATGCTCTCTTAACGTTTGATTACGAAAAATCAATTAACTCCTTAAAACAAAATGCAACTATACCTATTTCAGCCAATTTTGATATGTATGAAACGTCGTCTAATAGTAGCGGCGAAAGGGATTGGATTGCTGAGTTTGAGGCTAGAGCATCGAAAGATTTTAAGTATGGTAACTTGATTGGTTATCAAAATAAAATGAAGATTCTTACTATCCTGCAACGACTCGATACTTAATAATATTGGAATACCAAATTATTATTGGGCTTGTGAAGAACTATACTTAAAGTAACAGGTGCTTTAGCTAAACAAGACCATCATTTCGATGGTCTATTTTTATGTCCAAAACATCAATTAAATATGTTAATGCTTAGGAAAGGAGCAACGAATTAATGTCAGAATATAATTTCGAACCATTTTTAATGGAACTTAAAAAGTACTGCTATATGTTGGCGGGTACACCTTGGAATGGAGAAGACTTATTCCAGGATACTTTAATAAAACTTTTGACTAATAATTCAAGACTTGGTGAACACCCCAACCCTAAAGGCTATATCTTTAAGACTGCCACTAATCAATGGTACGATACAATAAGGAAAACAAAGCGTGAGATTGTAGGAATCAACAATGAAGTTGATTTAGGTACTTTTGATTATAGTTTGTTAGAATCAGTCGAAATTCTAATTTCTCTTTTACCATTTAAACAAGCTGCTACTCTATTGCTAAAAGAATATTTTGGGTTTACTTCAAATGATATTGCTAAGATGCTGGACATGACTTCAGGTGGAGTAAAGGCAGCAATTAATCGTGGAAAGAACAATCTAGCCAATTTAGAAAATATCCATAAAACTACTGAAGAAGAATCTTCTAATATACTGAATCGAATGTTGGATGGATTGAAGAGAAATGAATATAAATGTGTGGTAACAACATATCACCTTTTAGTTTCAAGGGGTATAAAAATCAAAAAGACAGATGAATATTTTGCTTTTGAACTATTTGACCCCGATGGAAATAGTTTTTGGGTCAGAGAAAAAATTTAAAATGGTCCGTATCTTTTTATGTTTTTCATCCGTTATTTAAGTAGGAGGTGTTAAAAATGAAATCGGTAAAACGGATAGATGCTGTATTTGTTCCTGTTACCAATCTTTGAGAGTTCCGAGAAATGGTATATGAACACGTTTCCTTTTAAAATAGTGTATCGGAGTAGCGATGGTCAATATGTTGGTTTTCGCTTTAAAGAGCAAGGCGATACCAAAACAGCTTTAACTCTCTATAAAGTTGATATAATGCCAGAACGTAATCATATCGCCTTTAACTTTTACTCTGATGATGTTGATGGATATCATAAATATTTATCCGAACAAAATTACATGGTAAGTGATATTCACGGTGGAGACGGAATGAGATTTTTTGACCTTTACGATCCAGATGGAAATGGATTAGGGATTGTAACATTCTAAAATAAATATTAGGAGTGAAATAATGAGCACATTTATTCACAGAGTTGGAACTACCTACATACCTGTTGCAGATCCGAAAATATCGTCAAAATGGTATCAGGAAAAACTTGGGGCTATTCAAAATTATAGAAATGACGATAAGGCTATCTTAGAATTGGCTAATCAAAGTATTTTTCTTGTTAGGGCTAAAATAGGCGAACGTTCTGGATTTTTGGATAGTTATGGACAGGAACATTTTACAATGACTTTTGAAGTTGATGGATATGAGAAATTAAAAAAATTTAATGGTATTCTCAAAGAAAATGGGGTTCAAGTAGGGGAAATTGAAGATCGTGGTCATCCAGGCAACAATTTTGTTTTTCGCGATATCGATGGGAATTTATTTGATGTATGGAGTGAATTAAGCCCCTCCTTCAAGAAAAAGTATGAAATACTATAATAGTAATTTTGGTGTCACAGCGTTAATGCCGAGAGGGATTAACGCTTTTCTTGTTGGAATTATTAAACTAACGCAGCAGGTCAGTTGAAGAAGGACGGTAGATGGAGGAGTCATTTTTGAAAAATTAGTTTAAAAAAGTGGACTGTCCATTATAATTGAAGTCCACTTTTTAGTTTCTTATAGGGTAAGTAAGTTTTCAGGATGATAAGGTGAATGCTTTTCCTCGCTTACAACACTAAAGGAATTTCCATCTGGGTCTACAAAGTCAAAACCCTTCATGAGACCATAATCATGGATTTCTGTTGTCTCGACTCCATTCTTATTGAGCTGTTCATATGCAGGCAAAATATCTTCTACGAGGAAATTAAAAAAAACATTTTTGTTTTTTCCGATTGTTGAAAACTCAGTTACCTGCGGTTTTTCTACTTTAATTAAAGTTAGTACTACAGTGCAATCCTTAAAAATATAGCCAACTCCATAATCTTGTCCCTCTTCCTGCCATTCATCAACTTTTATTAATCCTAAGTTTTTTTCATACCATTTCTTTGAACGTTCGATATTTGTAACTGGAATGAAAATTCCGCCTACTTTAAACATAATTTTTCCTCCTTGTTTATTTTTCATATTACTAACGATTAAAATAAAAGAAAAGTTACAAAAATATAAAAATTTGTTCAGGGAGGTTTTTATGAATCTACAACTTGAGGATTTTACGGATAAGCTATATAGGTATTGTCTTACTCTAACCAACAATAAATGGGAAGCTGAAGACTTGGTGCAAGAAACTTTTATTAAATGCTATAAAGTATCTCAAAGAGATTCTGAGAGAGACTTAAATTTATCGTTTTTGTATAAGACAGCAAGAAATCATTTCATTGATAGTAAAAGGAAAAAGTCTGCTTTTCTAATAGATGAAACAGAAATTTTTGCTGGTTCTTATCATATCCCTGAATGGGACAGTTTATTAGAAATCCTCTTTTGTAAACTACCTCTGAGACAAGCAATGTTACTTACATTAAAGGATGTTTTTCAATTCAGTTCAAAAGAAATTGCTCAAATATTAAGGGTAAGTAATGAATCGATAAAGACATCTCTTCACAGAATCAGACTGAATCTAAGGGAAACTGATAATAGTTCATTTATAAATAATTCCGATAGTTTTGTATCTATTAAAAAGCTTTCATTAGCAATAAAGGAAGAAGATCCATATAGAATATTTTATTACTATAGATTATTGGAGGCAGAGAACTTTAAAGTTCTGAGTCGAAGGGAAAATAATATAAGAGCATTCTTTTTATCTGATCCAGATGGGAATATTCTTCAGATAGGTTTAGAATAAGTCACTTTGATAATTACACCTTATTATTAAAGGGGCAGTTTAGTTGAAGAAGAATGAAACATGGAGGGGAGAATAAAAATGAATTGGAATAAAAGGAAAGCTACATATAGTGATGTTAATTCCATTACTGAATTGAGAATAGAACTCCTGACAGTGGTGGGTGACGTAAACGAAGAAAATAGAAGAAAAGTATTTAGCGCAAATGAAAATTACTTCAGGAAGAAGTTGTCTAATGGAGGTTTTTCGGCTTGGATAGCTGAAGTTGAAGGAACAGTTGTTGCTTTAAGTGGTTTAGTGTTTTTTGAAAGGCCGCCCCAAGGTGAAAATATAAGCGGATTAGAAGCATACATAATGAATATGTACACTAAACCAGAATATAGAGGATATGGGATAGCTCGTTCACTATTAGAAGAAAGTATTTCTGAATGTAAGATTATGGGTATTGGGCGAATATGGCTACATTCTTCCCAAGACGGCTATCAACTTTATAAGAAAATGGGCTTTACTGATAATGATTCAGAGATGGAATTATTTTTATAAAATCCGCTGATCCATTATAGGGCTTATACCCTCTTTGTAGAACTAATTGAACTAAAGCAGCAGTTTAGTTGAAAAAGGAAGGAGAAGTTTTATGCTCATAGTATGCAATAAAAAACGTCTATTTAATTTACAAATAGACGTAAATGAATATTATTAATTTGGTTGACAACATAGATTTCCTTCACCTTTTTCGAGAGCGGATTTTAAACTGCTTAATACACCAGTCCACGCCATATCGTGCCAATTAAGTGCTTCTGACCAATTTTCATCAGTTTTAAAACCTGTATGTTCAAGAGAAACTGTTGTAGAATTATTATCATTTGTTTTAAGATTCACTTTTACAATTGTAAGTGTATTTTCATTATTCATGATTTTAGCGAATTGGTCTGGCCCTTTCCATGTAAAATGGAGCTCATTATAATCAACTAATCTTGTTATTTTACAGCCTTTAGTGTTCATTTCAGATTTATTTCCAGGAATAAAATATAGTTCATATGCTCCACCTACTTCAGGCTCTATTATGGTTTCAGGTGCAAACCATTCAGAAACACGGTCAGAAAGAGTCCAAGCAAACCAAACTAGATTTAAAGGGGCATGAATAGTAATCTGTTTCTTTACATTTGTTTCTTTTGAAGTTGAATTCAAATAAATTCCTCCTTAGTAAAATTCTGATACTATTAAATATTATAACAAATTGGATAATTACTTGGTAGTTACTATAATCTTTTATTAATACGCAGTACGCAGGTTAGTTGAAGATGAAACTAGGAGTTTTTATGTCGCATTTGACACAAAAAGCGAACAAAAGATGACGCAAAAAAACCGACCTAAAAGCCGGCTAAACTTAAATTAATGATGATTCATGAAATACAAATACCAAACTGCATGGTTCTGCTCATCAGCAGAAGCCTGAGTAAATGCATTTCTTATAAGTTCATTATTGTATTTTCTAGCAATCTCATGATAAAGATCTACAGTTTCTTGTTCGTCGATAAATGCAGCTAATACTCCACTTGTATAATCTCGGGAGCATTGTTTAGTGATTTGAGGTGTTGGTTGATTCCCGGTTAGTGAAATGTAAATCTGAGCAAAGGTTTGAAAGTGTCTCATTTCATCTTTTCGGATTTCGAGTATTCTGTTTTTAATTTCAGGATTGCGAGCTTGATTAGCTAATATTTCATAGCAATAGATTGCTTGATATTCTCCTTTAATAGCTTTCGAAAGATCGTCGATGATTTCTCTATTAGAAGAATGCTGAATGGAGTTCTGATTCATTTTTTCACCTCCATTGATAGTGTATTCAAGTATGTAAGCAAGGGCATCTTGTCCGATGTTAATGAAAAAAATAGACACTATACGACAAAAATGTGTCCTAAAACAAAAAAAGATCTTTTGCATGAAGGTCTTTTACAACTGGAGGCAGTAATTTTAGAGGTTAGATAGGAAGCCACACAGTCACTTTTATTATATTTATCAATTACAAAATTATTAGTAGAAGCCAAGGAAACGATTAAAGAAATTATGACCAGAAAGTAAATAAAGACCTTCCGTTTGAAGGTCTTAAGGAAGTGTAACTGTATTAGAAATATATGCAGGCAAAATCATAAAATAATACAAAAAAAACTAGAACCAATATCAGACTTTTCTAACTGATTTGGATCTAGTTAATAAAGTATAGGCATTCAAATGGTGTTTAATTCAACTGGAGGATGGATGGAAGAGGTTAGGTGCTTCCTCGCAGGTGCTTTATAGAGTATTCCCGATTTAAAGCTGTATCTAGGCAAGAGCCTAAATTAATGTCACATTTCGTAGAAAATGTGTCCTAAAACAAAAAAAGATCTTTTGCATGAAGGTCTTTTACAACTGGAGGCAGTAATTTTAGAGGTTAGATAGGATGCCTCACAGTTGCTTTTAATATTATATCCATTAATTACAAAAGTATGAGTAGAAGCCTAAGAAACGGTTAGAGAAATTGGTGACAAGAAAATAAAAAGACTTTCCGATTGAAGGTCTTAAGGAAGTGTAACTGCCACCAATAGATAGATTGCTCAGTTATTAGAAATATATGCAGACAAAATCAAAAAATAATACAAAAAAGACTAGAACCAATATCAGACTTTCGCAACTGATTTGGATCTAGTTAATAAAGTATAGGCATTCAAATGGTGTTTAATTCAACTGGAGGATGGATGGAAGAGGTTAGGTGCTTCCTCGCAGGTGCTTTATAGAGTATTCCCGATTTAAAGCTGTATCTAGGCAAGAGCCTAAATTAATGTCACATTTCGTAGAAAATGTGTCCTAAAACAAAAAAAGATCTTTTGCATGAAGGTCTTTTACAACTGGAGGCAGTAATTTTAGAGGTTAGATAGGATGCCTCACAGTTGCTTTTAATATTATATCCATTAATTACAAAAGTATGAGTAGAAGCCTAAGAAACGGTTAGAGAAATTGGTGACAAGAAAATAAAAAGACTTTCCGATTGAAGGTCTTAAGGAAGTGTAACTGCCACCAATAGATAGATTGCTCAGTTATTAGAAATATATGCAGACAAAATCAAAAAATAATACAAAAAAGACTAGAACCAATATCAGACTTTCGCAACTGATTTGGATCTAGTTAATAAAGTATAGGCATTCAAATGGTGTTTAATTCAACTGGAGGATGAATGGAAGAGGTTAGGTGCTTCCTCGCAGTTGCTTTATAGAGTATTCCTAATATTAAGCTGTATCTAGGCGAGAGCCTAAAATAAGTGACTAATGAATTCTGGGGGATTTTTAGGTATACATGTGACAATGTGTGTTTAAGTATAAAAGCAATTGTTTAATTTGAGAATGTACAAGTATGTGAATAGTTACACTTAAACTAACGAAGCAGTTTAGTTTAATAAAGATTTGAAACAATCATCAATATCAAACGTCAAATCCTGTTAAAGGGGATGTCTAAATTGTTCCAAATTAGATTAGTTTTTATATTACTTATGTCATCTTTTCTCTTAGGCTGTACAGATAATACTTTGACAAATATTCAATCTGTTATTTTAGAAGATGAAGCAAAGCAAATGGTATTGGATAACCACTATGTCCATAATGAAGAAACTGAAATTCTTTCTGTTGTATTGAAGAACAATAAGTACTATATCGAGTGGCAAATTGAAGGAGACTGCCAGCGTGGAATAGATAGTGTTAATAGTGATGGTGAAATTGAAATGATGGAAGCTGAAATATGTTAATTCAACTAACGGGTGCTTTAGTAAAGATCACAGGGTTGCTTAGGCAACTCTTTTTTCTTATTGAACTAAAGCGGCAGTTTAGTTGAACAAGGAAGTTTGTTAAAATTGTAATATATGTATGGGAGGATTAAATGTCCATGTCGATACAGCTGCTTTACAGGGAAAGGGGAAACAAATACATGTCGATTTACCATAAGTAATTGGAGAAGGATATCCCATCGTTATGTTACATGGTTGGACACTTGACCATCAAGTGATGTTACATGCAATGGAACCTTTATTCGAAAAACGAAGCGGTTGGAAGAGAATATACATAGACTTACCAGGTATGGGGCTTTCCGAGTCAGAACCATCTATTCAGAACTCTGATGATATTTTAGAAGCGATATTGCGTCTTTTGGACGAGATTATCTAAAATGTACCCTATAGAATAGACACTTAAAAAAGGTCTGTTCTATAGGGTACTTTTATGTATAATGAATAAAATTAGGACTCGATCGGAGAACATTTAAATGTCAAAAAAACACTTTACTGAAAAAGAAATAGAAATACTATCTAATAATCCATATGTTAAATCTGTAAGTTCAAAGGGGGTTACATATACTGACGAATTTAAGAGGATTTTTATAACGGAAAGTGAAAAAGGAAAATTACCAAGACAGATATTCGAGAAGAATGGTTTTGATATTGAAGTCATTGGTATTGTAAGAGTACAAAGGGCTGCTTCTAGATGGCGTACTGCTTATAAGAAATCGGGGGTATTGGGACTTAAAGATACGCGTAAAGAAAACTCAGGGAGGCCAACTAAGCAGGAGCTTTCTCTAGAAGAAAAGAATGCTAGATTAGAAGCTCAAATTCAACTGTTGAGAGCTGAGAATGAGTTACTAAAAAAGTTAGACATGATAGAAAGGAGGTTGGAGAGAGACGATTAAAAGTCTCTGCTGAACAGAAGTTTCTTTTAATTCGTTCAGTTATAGAAAAGTATAAACTCAAAAAGATGGTTAGTTTCTTATGTCAGATTTCGGGAATTTCACGCTCAGGTTATTATAATTATTTTTCTTCTAAATCTCAGAAAAGAAGAGAAAATCGAGAAAAAGAAGAATTAATCATCAAAGGAAATATTATAAAGGCTTTTAATTTTAAAAACCGTAAAAAGGGTGCCCGCCAGATTAAGATGACATTAGAAGGACAGTTTCAGATTACTTATAATTTGAAGCGAATTCGAAGAATTATGAAGAAATACGAAATTGTATGTCCTATTAGAAGAGCCAATCCTTACAAGAAAATGTTGAAAGCTACTCAAGAGCACACTATACTGCCCAATTTACTAAACCGAGAGTTTAAACAGCCAACTCCGGGGAAAGTACTACTCACTGATATTACATATTTATTCTACGGTAATGGACAGAAGGCATATTTATCCACTATTAAAGATAGTTCAACAAATGAAATACTTGCCTATAATGTGTCTAGTAGAATGACATTAGATTTAGCTACAGATACATTAGTAAAGTTAATGAAGAATAAGCGAGTAAAGTTTGCGGAAGGAGCTTTTATTCACTCTGATCAAGGAGTGCATTATACAAGCCCAACCTATCAGAAACACGTAAGAAAACTAGGGCTTGGACAATCAATGTCAAGAAGAGGAAACTGTTGGGATAACGCTCCCCAAGAGTCTTTTTTGGTCACTTCAAAGATGAGGCCAATATAAAGCCGTGTAATACGCTGGAAGAACTTAAAAGAGAAATTAAAAATTATATGACGTACTATAACAATTTTAGGTACCAATGGAACTTAAAGAAGATGACTCCTGTACAATACAGAAATCATCTTCTCCATGTGGCGTGACCTTTTTCAAAAATGTCCTTTACAAAGGGTACATTTTATTTACTGGTTGACCTTATTTTTATAGGATTTAATATATCAGTAGCCAGGGTAGGACGTACGGGTGCGTGGGACAATGATCCCGTGAACTAAACTGTCCACCCCCTACTTGTAGAAACATGTTTGAGGCTGGTTGGGACATAGATCTCGTATAACAAGCGAAGCTATGATACTACATAAAGGAATAGGGGCACTGGTGAGTGAGTCAGAGGAGGAACCTAAATGAACCCAGTAGTTGGTCTGGATGTGGCAAAAGGAGAGAGCCAAGTTCAGGCATTTTTAGATAAATCGAAGCCGTTTGGAAAGAGTTATTCTATGAAGCATACAAAAGAGGAGTTAGACCGTTTTATAGGCTTTTTAAAAGAGATTGAAGGGATGACTGGGCAGATGCCTATGGTCATTTTAGAATCTACAGGTCATTATCATTCCCCTGTTATTCAATACTTGGAGGAACATGAAGTTTTATATATCTTGCTTAATCCTATCATTTCTTATCAGGCAAAGAGATCCAGTTTACGAAAGGTAAAAACGACGCAATTGATGCGTATCAGTTGTGTGTGCTTTATTACAAAGAAGATTTTGAGCCTCATAAAAACAGAGGAATTCAATTATTAAATCTTAGAAATCTTTCCAGACAACAGGAGATTGTGACGAATATGTATGTGGAGGCTAAGCTGCAGTTTCACACTATTTTAGATCAAGTGTTTCCTGAATACCGCAAGGTTTTTGGGGATCTTTATTCGAAGGTTTCTTTATTGATGTTAAAGAAATATCCTACTTCAGAAGATGTACTAGCAGCTGGAGAAAGTAAGCTAGCGGAGTGTGTTATGGAGTTTTGTCCAAGACGATCTAGTCTATGGGCATTGAATAAGGCCAAAAAATTAATGGATTCCGCAGCTCGAAATCCATTTCAAAAAGTGGTGTATCACAGTCACTTAATCAATCTTCAAATGTATATTGAGTTGCTTTTTCAGTACCAGGGACACCTTTCAGAGTTAGAAAATCGTATTGTGACAATGGCAAATGAATTAGAAGAATACAAAGTTGTCCAATCGATTCCAGGAATCGGAGAAAAAATCGCTGCCACGATAATCTCTGAGATTGGTGAAATTGAGCGGTTTAGTCATCCGAAAAAACTGGTTGCCTTTGCAGGAGTAGATCCCAGTGTTCACTCATCTGGAAAGTTTACTGCCACAACCAATCGTATTACTAAACGAGGTTCAAGTAGATTACGCCATGCTTTGTATCTTGCCGTATTGTGCAGTATCAGAAGTTCAAGAAACAAAAAGCTTAAAGAATTCTATGATAAGAAGAAATCAGAAGGAAAGCCTGCCAAAGTAGCGATAGTAGCCTGCATTAACAAACTGCTTCACTGGATTTATGCTTTATTAAATAGAAAAGAAAATTTCCTAGATATAGCGTAATTAACGGTTACAAGTAATAAAGAGAAAACCTTCCAAAAGGTTTTTGGAGGGCTATTTCCGGTGTGACATTATCGAAATTCGTTTTCTTAGGGAAGAACTCCCGCAGTATGCCGTTCGCGTTTTCATTACTCCCACGTTGCCAAGAAGAATAGGCATCCGCAAAATAGACCTGGATGTTTAGTTCTTTTTCTAGCACGTTGTAACAGCTAAATTCTTTCCCACGATCCGTTGTAGCGGTTTGGATTGCACCTTTTGGTAACTGTTGATGTAAAAGTTTGACGGCTGCTTCCATTGATTCCGCTGATCGGTTAGGTATCAAAATCCCTTTGTACCAGCGTGTTTTACGCTCAATGAAAGTAGCGACGCAGCCCTTTGCTTGTCCACGTCCAGAAACGACCGTATCGAGCTCCCAATGACCAAATGTTTCCCGGTTACGAACTTCTTTGGGGAGTTTGGAGATGGATGTACCAATGTTAAAACGACCTCGTGTTTCTCGCGGTCTCTGACGTTTCCCTTTTTGACGAAGGACTGTCAATGGCACTTCTAATAAGCCGATATAAATCCAACGGTATATACTTTTAAAGCTCAGCTTCCCTTTATACAAGCGGCCGACAATCTGTTCAGGCGACCAAGTTTTCCCCAACTTTTCTTGAACAGCTTCTTTTAACAAGGGCGTTAATTTTAGTTTCGCCCCACAGAACGATTTATTGGTATGATAACGAACTTGCGCTTCTTCAGCCGTAATGAGATGAAACAAGCACTTAATCCACAATCGACCAAGGAAATGCCTTGGCTGGAAAACTGCATACGAGGCGTTTCAGGAAGAACTGTTGCACTTAATTTGACAAACGGTCTTACAAAACAATTTGAATTAAAGAGAGAGTTTCAGCTCTGACAAGAATCACTCTTTAGTCGTACTTGTAGTGGATAGTTAGATGGAAAAGTAGCCAATACGAACGATTTTTAGAGAGATGATTAAATTTAATTAATTTGGAAAAAATAATATCGATACAATCCCATTTTGTATCTTCTTCTCTTCTAAAAAGCGACCTTCTCAATCGAGTAGGTCGCTTATTTAATATATTTTGGAGGTGTCCGTAATTTCCGCTACTAGTCCACCCTTGAGATTTTACTGTACATGCATACGAAGAAGTCCTACTGAGTATCTCATCTCTAACTTCCTTTGTAAAACCTATTACAGAACTGTTAATAGATAAGGCAGCAAACGGAGTTCAGGTTAGATTTGTAAGGGATGGTTGGGGGAGCAAAAAATTTCCACGTCACATCATCTTTCAGATGATGGATGCAGGAATAGAACGCCGAATAATATTTCTTGTACGTTTTCCATGGATTTTGTCCAATTGGAATTACCGGGGGAAAGGAATCCTTTACTGGCGTGCAACGATCACTGACAGAGCGTATTATTGAGCAAAGTGCTCGCCTGCTTTCACCATTATTATAAATTAAATAAAACAGGAGTAAACTCGTGTTAGAAGATATTTTAGCATGGGTTTTTTTATATATGTGAAAATACATTACAAAAAATCATTATTATTATTAATTAACCTATATATTTCATATTTCACGTTTCGATAAAGTAAGACCAACTAGCTATTCCAAAAGCTAAACTGCAACGGATCAGTTTTTGACAGCTGACTCAAAAACTCTACATGATTTAAAGTGAAGATAAAATACTAACAGTAGTGAGTCACATCTCTGTTGCAAATAATATTCGATATTGGGGAGTATAAAAAACTCATGATGGGGAATACCACAAAGTACCGAATACATTTGAACGCCTACATTTTTGGAATTGATTAAAGATAAGAATGAAAAGCTACAAGTCGATTCGAATTTGGTATGTATAGCTCATATAGGGGATGGTGTTTTGATATGACTTATTGGAGAAAAACAGGCCCGATACGGAAAATTTTACGTGCGTCGACTCCGAAGGAATTAAATAAATTTGTAGATGAAAATGCAAAACGTCATTGGCAACCAATAAGTAAGGTTCAACAAATAAACGGTCATTTTGAAATATTGATTGAGATGAAAAACGGAGTGTTTAAACAAAGTGAAAGTTTGGATATAGGAATGTGACTATATTAACATCCCTAGGAACCACAAGTATAAAAAAAGAATAAACGGGCAATATAATTTAGATTATAAAATGAATATAGAAAGGGCGGTAAAAAATGAATCTTAAGTGGTTAAGACTAGTAACAGCAGTTTTTCTATCTGCCATCTTGTTAATGGGTTGTAATAATGATGAAGAACCGATTGAAGATCCCGCAGATGCAACTGATCCAGATACTACAGATGAAAATAATGTGGTCCCTGATTCAGAAGAACCGATTGAAGATCCCGCAGATGCAACTGATCCAGATACTACAGATGAAAATAATGTGGTCCCTGATTCAGAAGAACCGGTTGAAGATCCCGCAGATGCAACTGACCCAGATACAACAGATGAAAATAAGTAAACAGCAATAAGTTTAAGGGGCTGTCCCAAAAGTCATCAATAATGACTTTTGAGGGCAGCCCTTTTTTCGTTACTAAAAATGGGTACAAAAAAATCGTCACTTCTAGTAAAATGAAAGTTACCACACCAACATTTGACGATTTTTTATGTGCAATCCAAAGATTACTAATCCAAATTATATCACTGAACAAACTTCACTTCCACTGGCAATTCAGGAGGAAACTTGCAATTCTAAAAAAAGAAATTACGCACCTACTTTTATTCCATATAATAACCAACAAGGAATATCCCTTTTTGATATACAAGATTTGATCCCTGGCAACCATGTATCACGCGTGATTGATGAAATGATTGAGTCTATTGATGACGAAGTTTTCTTTTCTCATTATAAAGGTGGTGGAAGAAGCTCATTCCATCCGAAGATGATGACAAAAGTGATTCTGTACGGTTATTCTAAAAAGGTTTATTCCTCACGGGGTATTGAAAATTTACTCAGCGAAAATATTCCCGTAAAATGGCTCGCAGCTGGACAAGAACCCGATCATCGTACAATCAATCGCTTCCGTTCAGAGCAATTTATAAACATGATAGATTCACTATTTGAAGAAATGATTCTGCTACTTATCGAGCAAAACTATATTACCATGGAAAACTACTTTTGGATGGGACAAAAATTGAAGCCGATGCCAATAAGTATTCTTTTGTGTGGAAAAAAGCAACGAAGAATTTCGAGGGAAAGCTAAAAGAAAAAATACAAGAAACGATTCAACATATTCAAGAAATAGCGGAATCCGAGTTGATTCAATCTACTATTAAGGAGGTCAAAGAAGACGTAACCCCAGAACAATTAGAAATCATTGCGCAGGAATTGGAAGAACAGGTATTCACTTTAACAAATGAAGTTGAAGCAGAAGAAGATGTCGCGGCACGTAAAGAAATCCGTTCGCAACGAAGTGTGCTAAAGAAACCATTAAAATTGATTCGAGAAAACTTCTTGCCTCGCCTGAATAAATATAAACAACAATACGAAGTCTTCGGTGACCGCAATAGCTTTTCGAAAACAGATTATGACGCGACGTTTATGCGAATGAAAGATGATCATATGAAAATCGGACAATTAAAAGCGGCTTATAATGTTCAAATGGCAACAGAAAATCAATTCATTTTATTTTACTCCATGCATCAACGTCCTACGGATACAGGCTGCTTTATTCCACACTTGGAGAAATTAGCAGCATCTAGTTTACCGATGCCAAAAACGGTGATAGCCGATGCGGGTTATGGAAGTGAAGAAAATTATCTGTATGCGATAGGTGAAGAAAAAGAACCCCGTTTTGACTTCCTTATTCCGTACGGAATGTATCTAAAGGAAAAGTCACGAAGTTATAAGAAGAACATCAAACATGCGAAGAATTGGGATTACATCGAAAAGGAAGATCATTTTATTTGTCCAAACGGGCGTAGAGTTGAATTTAAAAAGTATTTGAATAAGAAAAATGTCTCGGGTTATGTACAAAGTTTAAAAGTGTACGAATGTGAGGACTGTTCAGATTGTCCATTGAAAGCACTCTGTACAAAAGCCAAAGGCAATCGCCAAGTACAATGGAACCCCATTTTTGAAGAAATGAAAGCAAAGGCCAAAGCAGCCCTTGAATGTGAAACGAAATCACGCATCTACGCACAACGTAAAATTGACGTAGAAAGTGTTTTTGGCCACATCAAGGGCAATCGATCGTTCCGCAGATTTTTACTGCGGGGCCTCGAAAAGGTTCACACAGAATTTGGGATTGTGGCATTAGCCCACAACCTACTGAAAGTAGCAGGCATTCGCCAACTACTTTCAAGAAAAATTAGTAAAAACATAAATACAGGTGGAGAAAAACGACTCGTTTTTCTCCACCTGTTTTATTTTAGGGACTTATTAGACAGCCCCTTTGTTTTGTATGTTTCAAATTGAACTATTATGATTCCTAAAAAAGGTGAAAAGAAATTTAACTTTTCCAATTTGAATTTCCAAGAAAATCAATCAGATAATGGATCATAAGAATAAACAGCAAGATAAATAGAATCAAGTTGTATCAGTATTTGAAGGTACTTTAAGGTCATGAAATTCATGATTAGGGTGAGTGTGAATCCTCCTTCAAAATGAGCTTTATCTGATGAACTTTTCATTTAATGACTGTAGGGTGAGTGATATTTCGTGTACATCCTTATATAAGCGAAAATGTACATATTAGTGTTGACATTTATATACGTATCGTACACATTCCCAACCTTTTTTAAGCCGGAAACAGTGGCAAATTCCTAGACGTTCGCCCTCCCCCTATATCCAACAAAGACAGGAGTTGACTAAAAGTGAAAAACACAGTCAAGGGGCGAACTTGAAATGCAGTAAAGCATCGGCGATTACTATGGTTGAATCACTCTATGAATCATGTAATTTGTTAGAACTATTAGAGGTCAATCTTTTATGTTCAATACGTTTTGTAAAAATAAAGGTCATCATTTAACAGTATATTTCCTTTTTAAATATTTTAGTTACGAAAAGTATAAACCATAGAAAAATAGGGGAATATATCCAGGGATTCATTTTGCCAATTGAAAATAGGAAATTGGAAACTAATACATCCCATTAGAAGTTGAAAATCAAAAAAGATAAGGAGGTGTTCTTATGACGGTAATTAATGACGTTAAGACTTCTCTAGCAGGCTTGAAAAGTGCTCAGGCAAGTTTTGAAACCTTTGCTCTAAGTACAGACAATCAACAAGCGAAGTCGCTTTACCAAGATGCTGCTAAACAAACTCAATCTGTTATAGACAGTATTGAACTGCGTGTTCAACAAATTGAACAAGAAGAACCTCAATACAAACAGGAATAATTATTAAGGAGAGACAAAAGGTTGGTTGAAGTAACCAACCTTTTGTCTCTAAAATAATAGACAAAACACAGAGGTGAATTCATGATATCCACAATAAAAAAATTGAAAGTTGGTCTTTTAATATTAATGGTTATCGGATTATGCTCAGGTTGTAATGGAAATCAGGATCAATTTGCTGATGCCAATGAGGATTTGAAAGTTTCAGAGGTGAATATAAGTAAGCCAATCAGTCAATCCGTTGCCAATCAAGCAAAAGAAAACACCATTACTGAAGAAGAAATTTCGAATGTGAAGGCTGTGAATACTGATAAAGAGCTATTAGTAGCCATAAAAGTGAAACAATTTGATCGTTTTCAATTAAAAAAAATTGAAAAGAACGTAAAAACTGATCTGGAAAAAATGTATCCAGATTACAAAATCTTGGTTTCGACTGATCAAAAAATGTATTTTGAAATTGACAAACTGGAACAAAAACTCCAAAAGAATAACTTGAGTATGAAGAAGTTAGAAAAAGATATTAAAAAAATCAAAAGTCTCATGAAAGAACAATCGTAGAGAAAGAGAGGCTTCGTCCCATGTCGAATAATAAAAAGAAACAATTAACACCAGTGCAACAGGAATACCAAGATCTTCAAAAGCAACGAGAGATAAAAAGACCAGTAGTTCGAAATTGTATAAAGGCGTTTTTAATAGGTGGACTTATTTGTCTTATTGGACAGCTAATTCAAACATTCTATATTTATTATTTTGATTTTACAGATCAAACGGCAGCAAATCCAACGGTGGGAACTTTAATTTTTATCGCTATGCTTCTTACAGGATTTGGGGTTTATGATAGAATTGCACAATTCGGAGGAGCGGGGTCGGCTGTTCCGGTGACTGGATTCGGAAACGCCATTATATCTGCAGCTATTGAACATCGAACAGAAGGATTTGTGTTAGGTGTGGGTGGTAATATGTTTAAACTTGCCGGTTCCGTGATTGTATTTGGCGTATTTTCAGCATTTGTCATTGCCTTGATTAAAACAATTTTAATACAGTGGGGTGGATTGTAATGTTAGCAGGTCATCGTACATGGGTCTTCGAACAAAAACCTGTGATTATTTCTACCGGAACAGTTGGAGGGCCATTTGAAGCAGATGGAGCTATCGCAGATGATTTTGATCTCCTTCATTCCGATTTATGGCTCGCACAAGATTCATATGAAAAAGCACATAAAATACTTTTTGAAGAAGCATGCCAAAAAGCAATGGAAAAAGGGGGAATCCAAAAAGAACAGGTTCAGTTTCTTCTCGCAGGTGACCTGATTAACCAAATTACCCCGACAAGTTTTGCAAGTCGAACCATTGGAGCACCTTATTTTGGTTTGTTTGGTGCATGTTCCACATCTATGGAAGGATTGGCTCTCGGTGCCTTTATTATCAACTCAAATGGAGCTAAATATTTATTGACAGGGGCCTCCAGTCATAACACGGCCGTTGAAAAACAGTTTCGCTATCCGACTGAATATGGTGGACAAAAACCGCCTACTGCACAATGGACAGTAACGGGTGCAGGGGCTGCTTTGTTAAGTAATACCGGGGAAGGACCACGTGTAACTTCTGCCACGATAGGCCGCGTCATTGATATGGGGTTGACAGATCCTTTTAATATGGGAGGGGCTATGGCACCCGCTGCGGTTGATACCATCGAAGCGCATTTAAAGGAACGAAACGTTGATCCCTCTTATTATGACTTAATCGTAACAGGTGACCTTGGCAAAATAGGGCATGAAGCATCGCTTGAAATATTCAAAAAGCATGGAACCCCTATCACGGAAGAACAATACCAGGATTGTGGACTCATGATTTATCGGGAAGGACAGCCGGTTTTGGCAGGAGCCAGTGGTGCGGGTTGCTCAGCAACCGTAGTATATGGCCATTTATTAAATCGCATGAAAAAAGGTGAATTTAAAAGAATGTTAGTGGTAGCTACAGGTGCTCTACTATCACCGCTAACCTTCCAGCAAAACGAAACAATTCCTTGTATTGCTCATGCGGTATCGATTGAATACGGGGGTGAAGAATAGTTATGATCTTTTTTTGGGCTTTTGTTGTAGGTGGCTTGATTTGTGTAATTGGTCAAATTATGTTTGATGTGTTTAAACTAACACCAGCACATACGTTAAGTACCCTTGTAGTGTCTGGTGCCATTTTAGATGGGGTAGGTTTATATGAACCATTGATTGATTTTGCTGGCGCAGGAGCTACAGTGCCTATTACAAGCTTTGGTAATTCACTGGTACATGGTGCCATGGCGGAAGCTGAAAAACATGGTTTAGTTGGCGTACTCACTGGGATGTTCGAAGTGACAAGTTCCGGTATTTCATCTGCCATTGTTTTTGGCATGATTGGTGCTTTTATTTTTAAACCAAAGGGATAAGGAGGATGACAGATGACTGTAGTGTCGGATGTAAAACAATGTCTAGCTAGTCTCAAAGGAGTAGAAGCTAGCCTATCCAATTTAGCAGAACGTACACAAGATATTGAATCAAAACAAACCATACATGAAACGATGATGGTAGTAAGCGAAATAGTGACAGATTTGAATAAAAGGGTTGGAGAATTGGAAAATGAAGAATATCAATATAAAGGTTTTTAAGTAAAGAGGAGGTCTTTTAATCATGCCTGAATGGCTAGATGTCGCGCTTCGATCAGTAATGTTTGTCATTTTTCTTTTTTTCGTTACCAAGGTACTAGGTAAAAAACAAATAGCTCAACTTTCTTTCTTTGAATATGTAACTGGAATAACCATTGGAAGCATAGCAGCAGAAAGTATCATGGGATTAGATGGAAACATGTTTTTAGGATTGTTAGGGATTGGAATCGTTTCATTGATCCCATTTTTAGGTGGTCTTATTTCTTTAAAAAGTAAAAAGTTTCGCGATTTTACAGAAGGCAAGGGGACTATATTCATCAAAGACGGAAAAGTTATGGAAGATAATTTGAAGAAGGAAAGATATACTGTGGACGAATTGTTAGAACTACTTCGGAATAAGGATGTCTTCCAGGTGTCTGATGTGCAATTTGCGGTATTAGAACCAACTGGGGATTTATCTGTTATGTTGAAGAAAGAAAACCAACCTTTAACAGCAAAGGATTTAAACATAAAGGTAGCATCAATCAAGGAGCCTCAGACTGTCATTATGGATGGCAAGATTTTGGATGAGCCACTTGCAACCATTGGGTACAGTAGAAGATGGTTAAAGACGGAACTGGAAAAACTGGGAGTCACAATTGAAAACGTATTTATCGGACAAGTGAACTCCTATGGGGAATTAACGGTTGATGTTTTTGATGATAAACTACAAGTTCCATCTCCTCAAGAAAGGCCATTAATCCTTGCGACAATGAAAAAATGCCAAGCTGACTTAGAATTATTTGCGCTAGCAACAGAAAATAAGGATGCTAAGGAGCTATATGTAAAAAATAGTGAAAAACTACAAAAAGCTATTGATAAAGTTACCCACATCTTAAAAAGTTAATTGTTTAAAATAATAGGGCGGATAATGCCGCTAAGAAAACTCGTAAATATCAATTTCCATGTGCATAACACATCGTTCTAATGCATATAAATATAAAGATTAGGTACAGTAGTTGGAACTGGCGGCCAACACCCCCATTTAGAATGGGTATGGAGATGCAGGACTCGCCCCTGCCGTTGATAACTTAATCAAAGGAAAAAGTCTTGGATTTTATTCCGAGACTTTTTTTTATGTGCGCCCGGCATGGGTGTGAACTATAGGGTGCAAGTCCCGAACCACGAAGGCAGAAGTAGTGGTTAGCCAAGTGCAAGGGTGTCCGTGGTGACGCGGAATCTGAAGGAAGCAGGCGGCAAAACTCCGGTCCGAGGAACACGAACCTCATAGTAGGCTATGTTTTTCTGGATGAGTGTGCATAACAACGTAAAGTCCTTTCTGTCGAAGGGTAGACAAAGTAAATGAGGCGGATAGATGGAGTGAAAGTACACACTCTTACCCTGGGAGGTCTGATGGATACGTGAAGTACCCTTCATAACCTACTTAGTGATAAGTAGTTGAACCATCAGAAGTCAGCAGAGGTCATAGTACCGGTTGGTCTAGAACGACTGGGAAGGACCGAACAATTAGGAAAGAATAGCCCTTGGCATTCAGTGAATGATGATGAACACAGAAAAACACTTGTCCTCACTTGAACGAAAGTAATGGTGAATCCCATGAGGGTCCTCTTGGAGGGTGGAGTCATCACTGTTATAAGAAGAAAAGCTATTCACGAAAGGAAGAAATAACAATGCTCATGAATCAAATCCTGTCACGGGAGAATATGCTTCCAGCACTTAAACGTGTTGAACAGAATAAAGGAAGCCACGGAGTAGACATGATATGCCCGTACAAACCTTACGAAAGCACATCCTCGAAAACTGGCTATCCATCAAAGAAGCGATTCTCAAAGGTACATATGAGCCCGAACCAGTCCGAAGAGTCGAAATCCCGAAACCTGATGGGGGTGTTCGGTTATTAGGTATACCAACTGTAACGGATCGTTTGATTCAACAAGCAATCGCCCAAGTACTTTCAAAGGAGTACGACCCGACCTTTTCGGAACACAGTTATGGCTTTCGACCGAATCGAAGTGCCCATGACGCTATACGGAAAGCCAAAGGCTTTCTAAAAGAAGGATACCGATGGGTGGTCGACATGGATTTAGAGAAATTCTTTGATAAGGTGAACCATGACCGACTAATGAGCACATTAGCTAAGAAAATCGATGACAAACCATTATTGAAAATAATTCGTAAATATCTACAAGCTGGTGTCATGATAAACGGAGTGGTATCAAGTACAGAAGAAGGAACGCCACAAGGTGGACCGCTAAGTCCTCTACTTTCCAATATCGTGTTGGATGAACTCGATAAGGAATTGGAGAAAAGAGGTCACAAATTCGTTCGGTATGCGGATGACTGTGTGCCACGAAAGCAAACGAAGTGTGCTTGAGAAGTCTACTTTGTAAGCTATGCTGCACTTAAGATGAGAGAAGGCCTCTCGCAATCGCTATACAGGTAGAGATTGCAAACCACCCTAAGGTGCTATAGTCAAAAGCTATGGTATTGAGCGTTAGGGGAAAAGGCAGAGCATGACTCTGTCAGGTATGTATTAAGGAGACGAAAACCATTGAACCGCTGATGAAGTATCGAAAGCGTAGAGATGTCATCAAAACTGAGGGGGAGTCATTAACTCAGGATAAGTTCGGAGGCAACCTGTTTACTGTCCGTTCGGTGACCGGTATAAAGGCGGCGTGAACTTAATACAGGCTTTTGTGTGGAACGTGGGAACCTACGACATGGATGCTAAGGGAGAGATTTCAAGTGGAAGCCCCACAAGAATCGGAGTACCAATGCCATGTATAGAGGCGGAATAACTCGTAGTAGCAATGAAATCTCCTAACGGAGATGGAGCAAAGGGGTTATATTATTCAGTTTTATAAACAAGTCAACCAACAAACTGGGAGGAACTTATGCATAAAACAAAGCCATATGTTATATCCAAGAACGTAGTATATGAAGCTTTTCTAAGAGTTAAAGCAAACAAAGGGTCAGCAGGAATTGATGAGCAATCCATAGCAGAGTTTGAAGAAAATCTCAAAGATAATCTGTATAAAATATGGAACCGAATGTCATCTGGCAGTTATTTTCCACCAGCTGTTAAAGCTGTAGAAATACCAAAGAAAGCTGGGGGTACAAGAACACTTGGAATTCCAAGTGTGTCGGATAGGATTGCACAAATGACAGTGAAATTATATTTTGAACCTTCGGTAGAGCCATTCTTTCATGAAGATTCCTATGGATACAGACCGAAGAAAAGTGCCATTCAATTGTTAGAGATCACTCGGAAAAGATGCTGGAAGTACAATTGGGTACTTGAATTTGATATTAAAGGTTTATTCGATAATATAGACCATGATTTATTAATGAGAGCGGTAGAAAAGCATACAAAAGTCGAATGGATAAAGGTATACATCAAAAGATGGTTAAAAGCACCGTTTCAAACGAATAAAGGAATAAAAGAACGTAACTCTGGCACACCGCAAGGTGGGGTCATAAGTCCGGTATTAGCAAATTTATTTCTTCATTACACGTTTGATAAATGGATGGCAATCAATCATCCTAACAATCCATTTGCTAGATATGCAGATGACGCAGTCATCCACTGTAAGACAGAGGAAGAAGCAAAGAAGTTGCTTGAATCCCTAAACAAGAGAATGAATATATGTAAACTCGAACTTCATCCAACTAAAACCAAAATTATTTATTGCAAGGATGCAGATAGAAAAGAAGAGCATGAAAACATATCGTTTGATTTTCTGGGCTATACGTTCAGACCAAGACGGTCGAAGAACAGATGGGGAAAACACTTTGTGAAATTCACTCCCGCTATCAGCAATAAATCCAAGAAATCAATTCGGCAAAAAGTAAGAGGTTGGAAACTGCAATTGAAAGCAAATAAGGAACTCTTTGACTTATCGATGATGTTTAACTCAGCTATTCAAGGATGGATTAATTACTATGGGAAGTTCTACAAATCCGAAATGTATTCTAGTTTGAGGCATATTAATAAAGCCTTAATCATGTGGGCAAGAAAGAAATATAAAAGACTTGCTCGTCATAAGAAAAATGCGGAACGTTTTATGGGTAGGATTGCTGTTCAGAATCCTAAGCTCTTCAAACATTGGGAACTAGGAATAAAGCCTACGGCTGAATAATGGGAGCCGGATGAGCTGAGAGGTTCACGTCCGGTTCTGAGAGGGGCTACTGGGGAGGTTCCAGTGGTCTACTTGCCTTGTTTGTTGTTTCCAATATAAGAGCGAAGCTCAGGAATTCTTTCAATCATTAAAGGAGAGATTACAGAAGTTTAACCTAGAAATAGCGGAGGATAAAACCAAAATTATCCCCTTCGGGAGATTTGCGGAGAAAGATGCAAAACAAACGGGGAATAGAAAACCTGCAACCTTTGATTTCCTCGGTTTTACGCATTATTGTGGAAAGAGTAAACAAGGATACTTTCGTGTGAAACGGAAAACAAGTAGGAAGAAGCTACAAGGTAAACTGAAGGAATCGAAAGAATGGATAAAGAATAACCGAAATAAAGATATTCATATGATTATGGATAGATTTAAACGCTCGCTTGTAGGTTACTACAACTACTATTGCATCACGGATAACACGCAAAGTGTTCACCATTTTAGAAACAAAATTCAATATTTACTGTTTAAATGGCTCAACAGAAGAAGTCAAAGAAAATCCTTTACTTGGGATAAATTCAATCTCTTTCTTCATAAATACCCGTTACCTTCACCAAGAGTTAAAGTGAATATATACGATTTAAGAAAGAAGATTGGCTACATTTTGTGAATGATGACTAGGAGGAGCCGTGTGCGTGAATAGCGCAAGCACGGTTCTGTGAGGGGGGTGGAACACATTCTACCGTAAGGTAGAGAGGTTCCCTTCTACTCGACTAGTTGTACGAAATGTTCCTAGTTTAAATAGAGGATGGTTACATTTCTCTGGTAAAGGCTAGGCAGTTCCTTATGGAACTGAAGGATTATATCGAAGAATCAAATGAAGAGGTAACGCTCGGAAGGGTTCTCTCTTAGTCGAGTAGCACTGGATTTAGTAAGAATGACCGTGTTATAAGCTCGGTGAAAAGGCGTGAGAAACTACCGTACCAGTTCGGCTGACGAAAGCCTACTCGATGGAGTGGTTAGTTCATGATGCTTGAGTTGAATGAATATGGTGAGAATGCAAATATACCTAAAAGAAAGGTTAAGCTGACGAACTTCTGAATGTACGGGTCTAGAACTGCGATACATAGAAATGTGTATGTCACCAAATTGTGGAGGTTAGATGTGGATGAGTAAGACTAGCTAATATGAAAATCCATGATACGTTACAGGCGTATGAATGCTAACAGGCTTAGAGGAAGCACCTAAGTTCATTCTATAATAGATATAATTCAACGTTGTAAGCTGATAACGTGGAGGGCTTACTCCCAAAGAAACGGTGGCAAGGAAAGCAATAATGACAATAGTTATTGTATAACTTACTTTTGTATCAGTGAAAGTGGTGGCACAGTACCCATGAAATGTCTAATCCACATGGAGGGATAGCCACCAGACTAATAAAGAATCATTTAATCATGCTAGGCAAATCTTTAACGGTTAATAAGGTTCTCGTGAGACTAATAGAGGTTCACCTCCTACGGGAGGCACCGACTTATTGAAACGGAAGAATTGAGATACGGAAGGTATTAAAATATCTAAAGTGTTGATGATTAAATCGAATTGGATTAGTTGGAACGCCGTATGAAGTGAAAGTTTCATGTACGGTGTGAACGGGGGGAAAAGCTGGCGATAACTTCAAAAGCTTACCTATCTGTATCATGTAAGAAACTGTTTAAAGAAAAAGCCTGTATAATTAATAAAAAATCTTTTCACAAATTAATTTAGCATTAAAATTATTAAATTTTATTAACAAAACTATTAAATATTTTGTATATTCAGTATATTTTGAGTTTTATATGGCAAAATTAATAATAATAAGGTGGTGATAAATATTTATAAACCTGTAAAGAACTTTAAAACAAGTCATTTTGGCAGTAATTTTTGGGACTGCTTTAGCTTTAAATTGGATAGAGACGCGTATTTTTACAGTGATTTAGAATATGAGCATTGGATTCTAGTAGAAACAAATCCCTTAATAAATAATTTTTGTGAACAACCAATAAAAATAGAATTAGAATATGAGGGCAAAATGCATAGTACAATTTTTGATATGTGGATTCAGTGGAATAATGGCAAAGAGGAATTTATTGAGATTAAATATTCAAAAGATATAAAAGAATCGTTAAATCCAAACTGCAAAAGAAGTATGAAAACACATATTCAATTAGCAATCCAAAAAGAATGGTGTAGCTTAAATGGATATTTATATAGAATTGTCACAGAAGAAGATATTAGATCCCAACCAATGCTTAGTAATAAAAAATTAATTATGCCATATATCAGGGATAGTAATAGTGTTAGTGACATAGACAAGAAAACAATAATGAATAAACTAACAGAAAAAGAAACATTGGTTAGCAGCTTGGCATTGGACACAAATCTCGACCAACAGACATTAAATAAAACTTTATTTAGTTTATATATTCAACAAAAAATTAATATTAATTTAGATGAGATTTTATATTCCAATAATTCAAAGGTGAGATTACACAATGATAGATAGAGAAAGGTTAATGAACGAAAGAGATATATGGCCAAAAGTAAATATTGAAATGTTGGATGAAACAAATCGTGAAATATTTCTTAAAAGATTTAATGCAATTAATGCATATATTGAGGCCGAAAAGTCATTGAATAAAATATACCTTGAAACTAGTGTTCCTAAAAGTGAAATATTTCGCTTACTAAAAAGATGTCAAAAAATTGATGAGTTCGGAAATGTATATGGCTATAGAGGTTTATTGAGATATCAACGGATAAAACCATACCAAGTTAAGTCAGACAAAAAAATAAATGGGTATAATAACGAAAAATTTAAAAAAAGTGGTGCTTTCAAGTATTTATTAGATGAATTTCCCGTTATTAAAGAAACAATTGATAATTTAGTATTTAACAAAAAAAATGGAGAAATACGTGCTAATAACAGAACAAAAGACATTCATAAAAAGTTTATACAAGTTTGTAAATCTGTCGGCTTAAATACTGAGAACGGTAAATATCCTTTTAACACAATTGATCTTGCCAAAAGATCATTGTATAGATATTTAAGAAAAATAAAAAATACTAATCCTAGTAAAGTAATACGTAATTATGGGAAAGATTCAGTAATGCTCTACAATAATACAGGCCAAGGTGATAAAAATACAATAATTGAAAGACCTTATGAAAGAGTTGAATTTGATGGACATAAAATTGATGTGACAATTGCAATCAGTTACATCTCCCCTGAAGGTGATGAAGTTGTCGATATAATCCATAGAATATGGCTTTTAGCAGTAATTGATGTTGCCACAAATTTAATATTAGGATACCACATTTGTTATAACCAAGAGTATTCTACTGATGATGTAATGCTTTGTATTAGAAAATCAATTTTACCTTGGTCTCCAAAACAACTAACAATACCTGCATTGCGATTACCTAAAGAAGGTGGTTTCGCATCAGAAATTATACCTGCCACTAGATATGCAGTTTGGGATGAGATTTGTTTTGATAACGCTAAAGCACACCTTGCCAAAAGTGTAAAACCTAAACTAAAAAAAATAGTGGGGTGTTCTATTAATACAGGTCCCGTTGGAACTCCTACGCGTAGACCAAAGATTGAAAAGCTTTTCGATTTATTAGAAGAGGAAGGTTTTCATCGTTTAACTAATACAACGGGGAGTAACACTAGTGATGTCAGAAGAGAAGATTCGGAAAAAAAGGCAATTAAATATCGAGTTTCAGTTGATGAGATTGAACAATTGGCAGAAATACTTATCGCTACAAGAAATGGTATACCCCAAAGATCATTAAATAATCTATCTCCGTTAGATGTAATGCAGCAGAGAATTAATAGAAACTTTGTGTTTAGAACACTTAATGAAGAGTATAGAGAAGGAAAGGAATTTATGATGTATCAAGAAACAAGAATTATTAGAGGGTCTTTAGAAAAGGGGAGAAGACCATATATAAGATTTGAGGGCGTGGATTATCGAAACTATGTTTTATCAGAAAACTTCAATTTAATTGGCACAAAAATAACGTTAGAAATTGATTCAGAAGATTTGAGAAATATTAGAGCTTTCTTGCCTGGGGGTGGAGAATTAGGAATATTAAAGGCTCAAGGAAAATGGTCAATAAAGAAACATTCATTAAGAATAAGAAAAGCTATAAATAAACTCAATTACAGAAAAGTTCTTCATTTCCTAAATGAAGATGACCCCATTGAAATCTATCACAATTATTTAAAAACTAAAGCAAAAACTAATCGTACAAAAAGAAATGAACTAGTTCACTTAGATAGTATCATTAATAAACCAGAAGATGTTCCAGGTGATACAGTAGAAAGAACTGTTGAAAAAAAAGTGGCTAAACCAATAAAAAAACCAAAGAATGAGAAATTACAGTTAAAAACTATACAAAAGGAGAAAAAAAATAGAGTTGTTAAAGATCGTTTCTTTTTCAATTCATAGAAAGGATTAAAAATGGAAATCCATAATGTTAAACAATCATATAAATTTAGCCTTCCAGATATTCCAGTCGGGAGTCATCCTCTAGAACAAGGGGATTATATATTATCAACTATTGCTATAAATGATTTATTTGAATCAATAATTAAATGGATTCATATGAGAAATCCAGGTGCAATAATTTATGGAGCTCCACGACTGGGTAAATCTTTCGCAATAAAATATTTACAAAGAATTTTTGAACTTAAATACGAAAATGAATTCGTATCTTTTTTGGTAACATCTGAAAAGGTAAAAATTCCAAATGAAGATAGGTTTTATGAAAATCTTCTTAAGGATGTTGGTCATTCACTTTATAATAATGGTAAAGCAAAAGCGAAAAAAAACAGGTTAATAAATTACTTACTAGAAAAGGGAGAACATTCAATAAAGAACCAAGTGGTTTTGTTTTATGATGATGCACAACGTTTAGGGGAATATGAATATGAGTGGTTAATGGATATATATAACGAGCTACAAAGATACAATATTACAATGACTACAATTTTAGTAGGACAAGAAGAATTGAAACATAGAAGGAATTCATATTTAAGTACAAGTAAACAAATTGTTGGACGATTCATGATACATGAAAAACCTTTCCATGGAATGAAAGATGTTGAAGAATTATCATTTCTTCTTGAAGGATATGACACTATTTCAGAGTTCCCATTAAAAAGTGGTTGGAGTTATACAAAGTATTTCTTTCCGGAAGGATTTTTAAGTGGATCACGACTAGAAGCAGAGGCTCCAACTATATGGAATATCTTCCAGACAATCAGATATGAAAACGGAATGAAAAAGAAAATAGAAATACCAATGCATTATATAATTGCAATAATAAATTATGTTTTAATAAAGTACGGTACAAACAATCAAGGAATATTATGGCCTACACCTAACATGTGGCGTGAAGGTATCTTGGAATCGGGATATATACAAGCAGAGGTGATACAATTATCGGATATCTAAATAAGGATCATTACACATGGAATAAAGATTTTGTGAAGGAATATGAATCCCCTTGGAGTATATTAACCAAATTTAGAACCTTAAACAGTATAACGTGTAGAGATATGTTTCGTTTGTTTGGAACCAAACATGTAAAGAGTTTAAAAACAACAATTGGATCTATTCATAAAAGCATAATTACATTGAATGGATTTGACGAAAAAGATTTAATAAAGGCATTAGACATAGACCTTTTTTCGATGAATAATGACTTGATAAACAATCTAAAAAAACCTTTTATGTCAAAAAACAATAAAACTTATAATTTAAATATTTTTAAATCTGTTTTATCGTTCTGTCCAATTTGTATAGAAAATAAGTATCATTCAACACTCCACCAATATCTATTTTTTCATAGATGTCCTTTTCATGATATTGAACTACTAAAAAGGTGTCCATCATGTAATATTGAAACTCCCTACCTTTTCGACGATAAAAACTTTATTGATGGTTATATCTGTGCGTGTGGACATATATACAGTAGTGGACGATTGATATCAAACCGAACTTTTTTACCTATTTTTCAAAACAAATCGATGGAAGAGTTTATAGATATACAAAAAACTAATACTATTTTTAACATAGCATTTCTTGATGATTTTGAGGAAGATTCTTTTTCAAGTTCAGACATAAAATATGACCATATTGATTTACTAAATTTCATAAATAAGAAAAAGACCATCAAAGCAAAACCATTTCCTCGTTCAGAAAATAACTTAGATAAGATAAGAATGAAATTTAAAAAAATAGATACAGAAAAGAGATATTCCCATTATCCCGTTGTAAATCAAACGTATTTAATAGGCGTAAAAATTTTTAGTTCTATTTCAAGACAGTACAGAAAGACATTTTTAAAAAAACATAAGCAATGCATCCATTATTATACTAGTAATTCTTGTTTGGATTCGAAACAGTTTTGTCCTCTAGCAGTAGCTTACGTCCATTGGAAAAAAGATATGTTAGAATTTAAATATATCTCAGATGTTGATAATAAGGGGTATATTGCATTACGCAGGCGTAGAATAAATGATTTTGAACATCAAGTTAACCACTATTCAAAGTTTATTAATAGAAATTTAGATAACCTTTTCTATCCTGGAAAAATGCATCCTGATTATGTTAATTACTTTAAATGGAATTTATCTAGTATAAAAGCTCAACTTTTCATTTCAGAATTTGAGACTTATCTTGCAGCTAGTATTGAATTTATTAATAAAGACGAACCTATTAATCGTATTTATCGCAAATACGGTTATGCCTTTATGCCTAAAATTTTATTTAATCAATTTTCAGGTAACAATGGTTCATATTCCATATATATTAGACCTCAAAATAATTTAAAATTACTTATAGCAAAAGCTAATAGTTATTGTAATAACTAAGATCAATTTTGAGTTTAATAAATAGGTATATATTATCTCCAAAAAGTAGATACTAAATTCATAGTATCTACTTTTTGGAGGTTTTAAATTGTATATTTTACAAAACATTATTGAATTTGAAAGTATATGGAGTATTGTAGAAAAATTCAAATACAACAACGTTATTAATGGTAAAGAATTTAATGAATTAATATCTGCAAATACAACTTATGAACGAAATGACTATGTTTTAAACTTAACACCTACTAAAACAAAACAACTAGATAATTTATTAAATTTTTCCACTTATGACTATGAGACTAAAGTTAGAAAAAAAATTCTTGGAAATATAATTACTGACAGTCCATTACAATTAAAAATGGTGTTTAGCGAAAATCTGAAATATTGTCCTCTATGCCTAAAGGGAGGTTATCACAGCTACTTCCATCAATTAAACTTTGTTTATAAATGTCCATTTCATTTGATTGAATTAATTGATCATTGTTCGAAATGCAAGGCAAAAATAAAGTATCGAATAATTGTTACTAATACCCAACCGTATAACTGTAATTGCGGATATCCATTAATAGATGGAATAGAGGAAAAGTTTAGTAAAATTAAAAATACAAATACTCTCGATTCTATCAATTCCTTTTATGCGTGGATAAACTCACCATTAAAAAATAATGAAAATATTAAGATATATCCTTTAATAGGATGTATTGATGTGCGGTCGTTAAATGATTATAAACATTTATTTATTAATGGGAGCAATATCAATAAGAACATTATTCATAAAAATTACTTTTCTGCAATTAAGAAAACCAAAATAGATTTTAATGGAAAGAATATAATGGGAAGGGGGGAATTAAGAAATCTATATAAACAATCTAAGAGCATTTATTCATCTATAGTTAAGTATAAAAAAAAGATTTTTCAAAAAAAGATATGCATGAAATTAAAATATTAGTAAGAGGTATTGAACTAGATATTGTAAAAAATAATGTTTGTCATTACTTACTTTGGCGTAAAATATGTGAAGGAATAGGTACAGTTAAAGGAATAGATAATGGTATTAGAAGAAAACCAGACTACAATGATGATATAAAAACTGCAGCAAAATATTTTAATTCCATAATTAATTCTATTTATAATATATTAAAAAATGAAGAGATCAATCTCGAAGATATTTCAAACTTTATTCTTCAAGTCTTTTCGGTATTTGTTTTTTTTACTAATGATTTTTTAATAAACACAATTCATAAAAATCATTTTAACCACAATGTTCTAAATGAAATTAATATTGTTTTAATCATCAATAAAGAAACAAATCTTTGTTGTGTATTAGGAATGAATAAAAAAGATTAAAATGAAATTGTACAAAATATCGTTATATGAATGTTCCGCTTTGAATTAAATAGATGGTAGTACGGAACGTATTATGGAACTAGTTCTTTTAAACAAACAACTCATTGAAAGATTCAATCAAAATTAATAAATGGTACAGGTCAGCGATAGGATAATTCCTTTCGCTTTTTAATTATTGTCGGCAAACTGTAGAAACTCATATAATAAATCAATTAAATGATTTATAATATAATTATAGAAAAAAATGGAATAGGGGGTATATGATGGATACTACAATTGGAACTCTAAATGATAAAGATATTATCAATCTTTGTTCTAAGAATAAATTAATTACAGAAAATTTTTTAAGGAAAAATGTGAAACAAGCATGTTATGAATTAAGAGCAAGCAATATTTTTTATGATATTTCAGACTCACACAAAAAGAATACAGTAAATACTGGGGAATATATAATTATTAAACCAAAACAGATAGTAGTAATTATAACCTTAGAAGAACTTTCTTTACCGAATGATATTTTAGGTAAAATATTGACTAAAGGAAAATTATTTTCAGTAGGTCTATTACCTGTGAACACTTATGCAGATCCTGGGTTCCAAGGGAAATTAGGCATAGTTTTTAGTAATTTATCTAATAATTACTTAAAAATCTATCCCGAAGAAGCAATAGCGAAAATAGAATTTAATAAACTAGAGCATCCTGTGGAAAAAGCATATTCGGGTCAACATGGATATGAAACAGGAATATGGCCAATACCAACAGATTTAATAATGACAATTGAAGAGATCAAAAACGATAAGAGAATTAAGGATTTTTCTAAAGAAATCGAACTTTCACATGGTAAAAGTATCTCCAATGTAATTACAAGACTTCATAAGTATGAAAGAAAATTCCTCTTAGTTTCTATTGCATATCTTGTATTTACATTAATACTTATAGCTATTTTTCAAGGAACTGATTGGATAAGCACTATTACAACAATAGTTTTGGGTGTAATTGTAAATATAATTTATGGAGTAACCGCTACTTTCTTAACTAATATTAGGAGCTGATTATAATAGAATTATCTAAGATTATTGAAATGCAGAAAGAGTTTGATACGAAGCATGGATGGAGTCTTCAATCAGGAAATACCTCTGAAAAACTAGAAGTAATTAGTAAAGATATAATTGGTCTGATGGGTGAGTTAGGGGAGTTTTCTAATATAATTAAAAAACTAAACTTAACAAAAGATATTTATAAAGAAGAATGAAGGTTCTATTGCTGGGATACAAATTGCTTGTAGAAATTCTAGTTTAGTACCTATTAGAAGAATGATTAACAATGATATCTTAACTTACAAACACTATGTTCAAAACGATATATTAAACCTAAACGAGGCTGATATTCTTAAAATTATATCTAAGTTTATAGATAGTTCTATACGTGCTTATCACCTTGGCTTCAAAGTTATTCAAATACATGCTGCACATGGTTATTTTTTATCTCAATTACTGAGCAATGAGCTGAATAAAAGAAAAGATAAATTTGCTCCTTTAAATAACTTTGTACTTTCATCAATTATAGAAGGTATTCGGGAAAAGACCGAAGACATTATAATTGATCTAAGAATTTCTTTATTAGAGGGCTTGACTGATCCAGAAGCTGAACTCAATTTTAAAGCAGATCTAATAGAAAAATTGACTAAACTAGATATTGATATGATAAGTTTTTCTAACGGAATATACGATGTAAATAAGCAATTAATTTATCCATTAGAGCAATGGGGACACGCTTTTTTCCTTAAGAATATAATAAAATATGCGGAAAAATATCCAAATATACTTTGGAATACATCAGGTAATATTTGGAATATAGATGAATTGAAATTAGAAACACTACCTAATAATCTTACCTTTTCAATTGGTCGTTCTTTGATAGCTGATCCATTCTTTGTAAAAAAGTCTTTTGAAAATCAAGCTTCAACAATAAATAGATGTGAATTTAAGAATAAATGTCATTACTATTCATTAAATCTCGAGCATGTAGGTTGTCCTATATACGAACTTAATAAAACAATTTCATAAATTGTAAGGTTCATTTATCTAATGACTAATTAACATTAGATCATTATGAGCATTATTAATAGAACCTGAGGCAACTTATTTAGTTCTTTTTTCAAATTCAACTAATGGGGCATAACAATGGTACCAGTGAGCGAGGGGAAATTACCATCGCTTTTATTTTTTGGTGGACAAACAGCTAATATTGAAGAACATCTAACGAATTGTGACATAAAATTTACGAAAGTTTTTATTGTCTATACTTTTGTGTCATTAATTAGTGACACAAAAGTATAGACTGTATTGCAAAGAGGGAAAGTCAAAACATTTGTGTCATTTTAGTCAAAACATTTGTGTCGTTCGTCATATAGGTAGGTAAGTGGCTGGTTATTGGTATCCTTGAAAATAATTAAGTTTACATAATATAAATTATACGAAGTTGTATTTCATTGAAGAAGTATACTTGAAACAGTGAGATATCAGAAAGAATTTTGTATCAAATATCAATTTTATTACTTAATACTACAATCAATATTTTTGTTTATATTTATTTTCATTGCATCCAATTGATCACTTACAAATAAACACTAAAAGATTTTGTATTGCTTTTCATCTCAGTATTTATAACTGGTCAGTTTTGTTTATTTTTAAAAATAAATTAAGTTCTTTTAGATTTCATTTTGATGTTTTTAGCTTTAGTCAGTATTTTTTCCAATATCTTACTACTTATGCATGATTATTTAAACACTATTTTCTACAACAACTCGGGATTCATTGCTACCACTTCCCCATTTGCTCCATACATACTAATAGATATCATTCTTACATTCATTCTCTTGTGTTTTTGTATAAAATAATATACTCTGTTTCTTGTAAGATATAAATTTTTAAGGAGTGGTTACATGGCTAAGTCTGCAGCACATAAAAAACGTTCTCACCAACTACGTAATACTGGTAAAGATGTTACAACTTTCCGAAATGATGTTGAATTTAGTATGCACGTGCGAAAAACGAAAACAAAGAAGGAAAAATTACAACAGTATCAGAACAAACACAAAAAGCATTTCCAACAAGGTATATTACCCGTGGAAATGCTTTTTATATTGCTTAATTGAATGCTAATTTACTTTTTTTCATTTGTAGCATGAAAATACATGTTAATGAAACACTAATTAGACCAAAAACAACTACCATATATTGCAATCCGATGATATCTAAAAGTGCACCAGTTGACAATAATACTAATTGAAATGCTACACGGTCTAACATATTTCGAAATGAAAAGAATCTTCCGTGAAACTCTTTGGGTACTTGTTTTTGAAAGATCGTCATTGCAGTGGGAAAGAAACATCCAATGGAAAAACCAAAAAGAGCAAAAGTCGTTAGAGTCAATGCAGGACTTTCAGCAAAGTATAGTAATATCTCAGAAAGTCCAATTATTATTACAAAGCTGAATAGAATATTACTTACTTTCCACTTAGATCCAATATATTTAATGACTAACGTACCTAGCATGAAGGCAAAACCTTCTACTGCATATATGGAACCTTTGATGGAAGAGGAATCTTGAATTTCACTAATATTAATGACAATTAAATTAAACGATCCCAAAAACAATAATGGAATTAAAGTTAAGATAACTGTCATGAGAACTGCAGTATTATCCTTTAACATTGGAAAAATTTCCTTAAATCCGCTTTTTACTTTCTCCCCATTTACAGTGACAGCTTCTTTCTCCTCCAATTTGAGCATACACGTAAATACCAGTAATCCAGCATATGCAACCATGGAAAAAATATATAGATATTGGATCGACCAATAGACTAAAACAAGGCCAGCAATAGCTGTACCAGCTACACGTGCAATTGTAGCAATGTTCATATGCCAACTGTTTAATTGTAACAAGTCTTTCTCATTCACTATCATTGGTAATGTAGCTTGCAATGCAGGAAAATAAAACGCAGCGGATATTTGTAAACTAATTAAGAATAAAACCATCCACCAAATAGATCCTGTTGCAATTGCTACGAACATAAATAGAACACTTAATATCCTACCTACACTAGATACTATTAACACTGTTTTTTTCTTAGATTGATCAATTATCCTCCCTGCTAGTGGGCCCATTAGTACACCGGCTAGTAGACCGCCTGCGAGGATTAACGATTTATGAAAATCGGATGGTACTTTCTCTTGCATAAATTCTAGATTGCCAATGACTCCACTCCAAAGACCAAGTCCCGCAATCATTTCCCCTACTAACACAATCCAAACATTTGCATTTCTCCACATATTATTCCCTTACTCTTTCTGTTCAATTGGTTGTTTCCAAACTCGAACAAGTTGACCGTCTTTTTCTGTATCTACGATAAAGGATCCATTTGAATAGCGATCAGTTGGACGAAGTGAATTCGTTTGAACAACTTCTTGAACACCTTTTTCTGTTTCTAAAACAATTTCATCTGCTTTATTCGTCAATATAACAGCGAAAACTCTGTGAGGGTTTGACTTTAGTTCACGTAGAGTCACGATTCCTCGCTTTGCGCGTCCGCCAGATTCTATTTCTTTAAGCCCCATTTTTTTCACTGACCCACGATGTGTTATTAATGTAATATCTTCCTGACTATCTTGAGAAATAACATTTACACTTACGACAAGATCATCATCTTTTAAGTTTATAGCCTTCACACCACCAGTTTTTACCCCTGTAATTGGTACTTCATCAAGTGAGAACCGGACAGAATAACTGTGATATGTCGTCAACAATACATCATCTGACGGAGAAACAAGTTGTGCAAGGATTAATTCGTCTTCTTTTTTCAAGTTCATTGTTTTTATTGGACGTGCATAACGTTGAACAACATAATCAGAAAGTAATGATCGTTTAATCTGTCCTTCCTTGGTTGCTGTAAGGACACATAGATCAAGGTCAAACGTCTCAATTCCTATTACATTAATAAGCGATTCATTTGTATCTAATGGTATTATGCTTGAGATATGTTGGCCAAGATCTTTCCAACGGATATCCGGAAGCTCATGTACAGGCTGATAGATATAGTTACCTTTGGTAGTGAAAAGAAGTAGATGATGCTGCGTGTTGATAGGCTCCTGGTACAATAAGTAATCAGACTCCTTGATAGCAAAATCTTGTCCGTTGGATGCAGTAAACGAACGCATACTCGTGCGTTTAATATAGCCATCTTTCGTGACTGTTACAATTACTTCTTCACTTGGAATTAAGACATCAAGTGTAACTTTTATCTCTTCAATTTCATCTTCAATTATTGATTTACGTGGTTCTGCAAATTGTTTTCTTACCTCTTGTAGTTCTTTTTTGATGACTTTTAAAAGAACGGTCTCACTAGCTAAAATACTCTCTAACTTTTTAACTAATGCATTCAATGACTCCTCTTCTTTTTGAAGCTCCGTAATATCCGTATTTGTTAGACGATAAAGCTGTAAGGACACGATTGCCTCTGCTTGCGCTTCAGAAAATTCAAAGCTAGCGATTAAATTGTTTTTCGCATCACGTTTATCTTTTGATGCACGGATCGTTTTAATAACTTCATCTAAAATAGATAAAGCTTTCATTAAACCTGCAACAATATGCAGACGTTCTTTTGCTTTTTTTAAGTCAAATGCAGTACGACGGGTTACTACCTCTTTTTGATGACCAATATAAGAGTCTAATAAGAGAGGTAATGTCATCATTGTTGGTCTACGATTATGAATAGCAATCATATTGAAATTGTAGGTAACCTGTAAATCCGTATTTTTAAATAAATATTGTAGTATACCGTGGGCATCTATATCTTTCTTCATTTCAATAACAATACGCAATCCTGTACGATCTGATTCGTCTCGCACATCGGCAATGCCTTCCAAACGCTTATCGTGACGTTGTTCATCGATTTTTTTAACTAAATTGGCTTTATTCACTTCATAAGGAATTTCCGTAATGACAATTTGTTCTTTGCCACCCTTAATAGATTCAATCTCTGTTTTAGATCGAACGACAATCTTACCTTTTCCTGTTTCATAAGCTTTTTTAATCCCATCTACACCTTGAATAATCCCTCCTGTCGGGAAGTCAGGACCTTTTAAAACAGTCATTAACTCATCCACTGTTGCTGCAGGGTTTTCTATACGCATTAATACAGCATCTAATGCTTCGTGAAGTGCATGTGGTGGTATATCCGTTGCATAACCGGCTGATATTCCTGTTGAGCCGTTCACTAATAGATTTGGGAAACGTGCAGGTAATACGACTGGCTCTGTATCCGAATCGTCGAAATTTGCAATATAATCCACAGTATTTTTGTTTATATCTCTTAGTAGCTCATGAGAAATGGCAGAAAGTCTTGCTTCTGTATAACGCATTGCTGCAGGAGGATCACCATCAACAGAACCATTATTTCCATGCATTTCTACTAACATATGTCTCAGTTTCCAGTCCTGACTCATACGAACCATTGCTTCATAAACGGAACTATCACCATGTGGATGATAGTTCCCGATTACATTACCAACTGTTTTAGCAGATTTACGGAATGGTTTATCATTTGTATTTCCCTCTTGAAACATTGCAAATAATATACGACGTTGAACAGGCTTTAACCCATCTCTCGCATCTGGTAGTGCACGGTCTTGAATGATGTATTTACTATAACGTCCAAACCGATCACCGATTACTTCTTCTAGTGGTAAATTTTGATAACGTTCGGTTTGTGTCATACTAATTCATCCTCCGTGTGTAATCTATCATTTTCTAAAATATTTGAATCATCTTCTAAGCTAAAGTTTACGTTTGCTTCAATCCATTTACGACGTGGTTCTACCTTATCACCCATAAGTGTTGTAACATGCCTTTCTGCTCTTGCTCCATCTTCAATCGTCACCCGAACAAGGGTTCTGGTTTCTGGATTCATGGTAGTATCCCATAATTGGTCGGCATTCATCTCTCCAAGTCCCTTATAACGTTGGAGCATGTATCCTTTACCAATTTTATTGGCTGCAGCTTCTAACTCTTTTTCAGTCCATGCATATTCAAAAACTTCTTTTTTGCCTATCCCTTTAAATACTTTATAAAGTGGTGGTAAAGCAATATATATCTTTCCATTTTCAATCAACGGTTTCATATAGCGGTAGAAAAAGGTTAATAACAGTACTTGAATATGTGCTCCATCCGTATCAGCATCGGTCATAATCACGACTTTATCATAGGCAATATCATCGATTTGGAAATCTGCTCCAACCCCGCCTCCAATAGCATGAATGATTGTTGCAATTTCTACATTTTTCATAATATCTGCTAGGTTTGCTTTTTCTGTATTAATAACTTTACCTCGTAAAGGAAGGATTGCTTGGAATGTTCGATCTCGACCTTGTTTTGCGGATCCTCCTGCTGAATCTCCTTCGACTAAATATAGTTCATTTTTGGCAGCATTTCTCGATTGTGCTGGCGTTAACTTACCAGATAACATTTCTGAAGGTTTTCGTTTCTTTCCGTTTCGAGCATCTTCACGTGCCTTTCTCGCTGCTTCACGAGCTTGTTGTGCACGAATAGCTTTTCGAATTAGAGAAGAAGCTAACTCTGAGTTTTCTTCTAATATATACTGTAGTTTTTCAGAAATGACAGCATCTACAGCGCTTCTTGCTTCACTTGTACCTAGTTTGCCTTTTGTTTGGCCTTCGAATTGTAATATATTCTCTGGGATACGAACAGATATTACCGCAGAAACTCCTTCTCGTATATCAGAACCTTCCAAGTTTTTAGCTTTCTCTTTTAACAAATTTGTTTTACGAGCATAATCATTAAATACTCTTGTTAAAGCAGCTTTTGCACCTGTTTCATGCGTTCCGCCATCTCGAGTACGGACATTGTTAACAAACGACAGAATGGTTTCTGAATAACCATCATTAAATTGAAAAGCAAATTCAACTTCTATCTCATCATGAGAGCCTTCCATATAGAAAACCGGATGTAATACATCTTTTTCTTCATTTAGATATGCTACGAATGCTTCTATTCCTGTTTCAAAGTAAAAAATATCATGAGCACCTGTTCGCTCATCGAGTAGTTCTATTTTTAATCCCTTTAAAAGAAAAGCAGATTCTCTTAATCTTTCGCTTAACGTCTCGTAATTGTATTTAATGACTGAAAATATGTTAGGATCCGGCAAGAAATGAACAGAAGTACCTGTTTCTTTAGTAGACCCTATTTGAGTCAATGATTGTACGACTTTACCACCATTTTCAAAGCGTTGCATGAACTTTTTGCCGTCACGATGGATAATTACCTCAACATATGAAGATAGTGCATTCACGACGGATGCACCTACTCCGTGGAGTCCTCCACTCGTTTTATATCCACCTTGTCCAAACTTACCACCCGCATGTAACACTGTAAAAATTACTTCTGCAGTAGGTATTCCAGTTCTATGTGTACCTGTTGGCATTCCACGCCCAAAATCACGAACAGTAATGCTTTGGTCTTCATGTATAGTTACAATTATATGCTCCCCAAAACCAGCAAGACTTTCATCTACTGCATTATCTACTATTTCGTATACTAAATGATGCAATCCTCTAGTATCTGTTGATCCGATATACATACCAGGTCTTTTCCGAACGGCTTCTAACCCTTCTAATACCTGAATATCATCATCACTATAACTTGTTAATAGTTCATCTTTACGCAAAATATGTTCCCCTCCAAAAAAACAAAACATCCGTTCTTAACTTCTATTTAAGCCTACAAACAGATTGTCGATGTGTCAATACTTACAGTACATAGGACAGAATTTAATTGTAAATAAATTTCTAGTGTAATGCAATCTGCCATACCATAGCTTTCTCTATTAAAGCTCCTTATTCCTTCATAGTAATACCAAACTTTATAAACAAAGTTCATAATAGCATAATAATTTAGACATTTTTTCAGCATCAATTGACTATATATTACATAACTCTAATGATGTTAGCTCATTATATATAATTAATTATACCGTTATAAAGTATTTTTTGGTTAGTATTATTAAATAGATATTTACTTACTAAACATTGAAGAGAGCTTTATGTACATGGTAAACTAAGAAAAGTTCATTATATTATTAGTTTCATAATAAAAGGAGTATGCTATGACTACATTCATTTTACTTTTACTCGCTTATCTAATTGGTTCCATCCCTTCAGGACTTTGGGTTGGAAAGTTATTTTATAATACAGATATAAGAGAGCACGGAAGCGGTAATCTAGGTGGTACAAATACTTTCCGCACACTTGGAAAAAAAGCCGGGTTAGTAGTTACAATCATGGACATATTAAAAGGAACAGCTGCAACACTTTTAGGTGCGTTACCATTTTTTGAATCTGCTAATGTTCATCCATTAATTTTAGGTATCATTGCTGTTGTAGGACATATGTTCCCTATATTTGCGAAGTTTAAAGGCGGAAAAGCAGTTGCCACTTCAGGTGGAATATTATTGGGATATAACTGGCCTATATTTGTGCTATTAGTTGTTGGATTTTTCATTATCCTAAAATTAACTAAAATGGTTTCTCTAACGTCAATGATTCTTTCTATCATTGCGGTTTTATATGCTATTATTTATCACTATACTGTAGACCACGATTTACCATTGATTGGTATAGTACTACTTCTTGCAATTTTCATCTTTTATAGACATCGTACGAATATAAAACGAATCAAAGAAGGAACAGAACCGAAAGTCAAATGGATTTAGCAACTACGCACTTATTACCATGAGATGTAATATGCTCGAATGATTTTAAAGAAAGCTTGGTGATTACACATGAAAATATTCATCTCCACTGATGCACTAAAATGGTTCCATGACGAAATGGAAGTACAGAATGGCGAAACAATTCGTTTCTATGCTCGTTATGGCGGAACTAGTCCAATAAACGAAGGGTTCTCCTTAGGAATGACAATTGATACTCCCGTAATTCCATCAGTAACTGTAACGATAGAAAATATCTTGTTTTTTATCGAGGAGAAAGATGAATGGTTTTTCAATGGTCATGATCTTTATGTAGATGTAGACACCAAGACGGAGGAATTAGCCTACTCCTATAAAAAAGCGTGACATTTATTGTCACGCTTTTTTAAACCTCTTAAGCTGTTCAAGTTGACCTTCTTTTTTCATAATGTCATATTCGTGTTTACCGAATAAGTCAAAATGAGGATATCCTTCTTTGAAATCAATCCATTCTTCTTTTAAACCGTACTGCTTACCCCACTCAATTAAAATGGAAAGATTACTACAGCCTACTTTTGTAACCGTATTACAACCTGGAAAACGTTTGTCGACCCAATAATGCGTTAAAAATGCAATTTGCTCATTATGTACATTTCGTTTCCATTCATTTAATTCATCACGTGTAATTCCAAAAGCCATTAAACAAGTTCCTTTGCAATTTCAGTATATTTCGAATCCCATTGCGGATTGATTTTTTTTAGTGAAACCGGTCGGAAATTATCTTTTTTGACGATAACATGCTCGGATGTAGCTTTTGATGCAATCGTTCCATCTTTATGTAAAATCTCATATCCATAAGTAGTACGAAGTTTTCCATGGCTCTCAATCCAGGTTCTAACTGTTACTGTCTCTCCGTATTTTACAGAAGACATATAGTTAATATTGACATTCGTTACAGGGGAGATATATCCATCTGCTTCAAGGCCTGCATACGTGAATCCCAAGTCTTGAATCAATTGAGTTCGTCCAATTTCTAACCAAATAACATAATTTGCATGATAGACAACGCCCATTTGATCTGTTTCTGCATAGCGCACTTCTATTTCTTTTTCACTTATATACATCTTTCATGTCACCTCTATATATATTATACAGAAAAGTAACATAAAAAGCTGAAAAGTAAACCTATGAATGAGCATAGGAAGGAGTCAGTTATCGGAATAACTGACTCCGTGTTAACAGATTTCACTTTTTTTTTCGTTACTAGGTAATTGTTGTAATTTCTTTTTGTCTATTTTGCCAACATCGGTTCGAGGAAGTTCATTTAAGATAAATATTTTTTTCGGTACTTTATAGCTTCCGAGTGATTTTTTACAATAAGTAATTATTTCAGCTTCAAAAGATACGATTGATTCTTTACAGGTGACGAAAGCAGTCACACACTCTCCCCATTTTTCATCTTCTATACCGATTACTGCTGCTTCTCGTATGTTTGGATGTAAAACGAGACACTGCTCTACTTCCTGGGGATATACATTTTCTCCTCCTGAAATAATCATCTCTTTTTTTCTTCCTACGATATAATAATCACCTTCATCATCATACATAGCCAAGTCACCTGTTTTTAACCAGCCATCTACTTTTGCTATCTTGGTTTCTTCTTCGTTGTTCCAATACATTGTGAATACATGCTTGCCTGAGATATATAATTCTCCTATTTCATTCTCATTACATAATTCGCCAAACTCATTCATAATTTTTACTTCGTTAAATTGCATGCATTTACCAACGGATCCTTTTTTATTACTCGCTCTTTGAGGACAAATAAAAAAGTTATTAGGTCCAGCTTCAGTAAGACCGTAACCTTCTTTAAAAAGAATTCCCTTTTCTTCAAATTGGTTGTAAATAGTCTTTGGACATGGAGCTCCACCTGATAAAAAAGCTTTTACAGTTGGAAACGTTGCTCTTTTAATATAATCAGTCTCTAGCATCGCTTGATACATAGTAGGAACGAATAGAGACATCGTCGTCTTGTAAGTATTTAAAGCCATAAGTGCTTCTTCAGCATTAAAACGACTACCAGTGACGACTGTGCCCCCTGCCATTAATATTGGAATACAAAGTGCATTTAGGCCTCCTGTGTGAAACATTGGCATATAGTTTAATGTACAATCCATGTCGCTTAGTCCCCAACTAACAATTGTATTAATAGCGTTCCAATTCACTGCATCAAATGAAAGGACAACCCCTTTTGGCTTTCCGGTAGTTCCACCAGTATATATGATTAACCATGGATCCGTTGAACTCCATACTGATTTAGAAGGATAAAATTCAATTCTCTCGTCTAATACCTTTGTAAGTAGCAGACAATCTACTTTTTCAAATTTGGAACATATTTCTTTATGCTCTTCATCGTGGATCACCAATACCGGTTCACAGTCATTTAATATATAATTCAGCTCTGAAACACTCAATCGAAAGTTAAGAGGAACATATAAAAGCCCTTTTAATCCACAAGCAAACAGGATCGCGAATAACTCAATTCGATTTTGAGAAAGGATTACTATTCGATCGCCTTTTACATACTGCTTTTCTTGAAAATAGTGAACCCATTTAGATATATGATCTGTTAACGTTTTATAATTCCATTGCTCGCCAGAATTACTGTCGATCAAAGCGGTTTTTGTCGGAGACAGTGCTGCACGTTTATATATCCAAGCTTGTTCTGTAAACACTTTGCAACCGCTCCTTTCATTACATCATAATACCGCCATCGACGTGTAAGACGTGACCATGTACATAACTTGATTCGTCTGATGCTAAAAACAAATATGCATTCGCTATTTCTGTAGGAATGCCAAGTCGCTGTAAGGCAACAACTGATTTCATTTGGTCAATAATCTTTTCTGGCATTTTAGCTACCATAGACGTGCTTGTAAAACCTGGTGCTACTGCATTAACATTAATGCCTTTACGTCCTAATTCTTTTGCCCAAGTTTTGGTCATGCCAACAACCGCAGCTTTTGAAGCAGCATAATTAGTTTGACCGACATTTCCATAAATCCCACTAACTGAGGAAGTATTTATTATTTTTCCGTATCCTTTTTCCACTAAATGTGGAAGAACTGCCTGTGTACAATTAAAAACGCCGGTTAAATTTACATCTAGAACACGCGAGAAGTCTTCCACTGTCATTTTAGACAGCATTGCGTCTCTTGTAATACCAGCATTATTTATTAAGATATCGATTGTTCCAAAATGGTCAACCGTCTGTTGTACAAGTGCTTCTACACTTTCGCGGTTTGCAACGTCCACTTGAACAAATTTAACTTCATATCCTTTTTCTATTAATTCTTTTTCTTGGTTTGTACCTGTGTTTGCATCAAAATCAGCTATCACTACCTTAGCTCCTTCTTCTGCAAATCGAAGAACTGCAGCTAAACCTATTCCATTGGCTGCTCCTGTAATTATAGCGACTTTATCTTTTAACCTCATATGCTTTCTCCTCCGTTAAAAATGTTTCGATACGATTTGTTAACTGCTCCAAATCATCGATTAATGGAGAATGACCGCAATTTACTAATGGTATATAAGTGGCATTGTCTCCTAAGTCCTTCACAAGTTCTTGTGTCATTTCCTCGTTCACGACATAATCCCGATCTCCTCTTAAAATAAGTACGGGAATGGTAATATCTTTTGCTTGATTTGTTCCTTCAGTTACTCCGTTATGATATGAGCTAATATTAAATGTGTTTAATGAATGGTAGACATCCGCCAAATTTCGTTGTGTCAACATATCATCCAAATAAGCTTCATAACGTTCTTTCTCCGGTTGCTTGTGAGAATATATAGCAGCATTCCATACTGCCTTCAATCCTTCTTTATTATTGGTGTCATATAATTCTTGCATCGCTCTTGTTTTAGATGGATCATTTTCTACATCTTCAATCGTTTGAAATCTATCGTTCATGTTTGGTGTTCCATCCTCATTTGTTCCATAGAAAGGATACCCTCTCGTTGAGGCAGATGCTAACAAAACTAGTTTCTCACAGTAGTCTGGATAGTCTGCAACAAACTGCATACAAATTGCTCCGCCTGTAGACCAACCTATTAAGAAGAACTTTTCTAATGATAAAAGGTCGACAACTTCCTTCAAGTCATCTGAGAAATTCTTTATACTTTGAACTCTCGTTTGGTACGTAGACTCTCCAAATCCTCTTAAATCAATTGCATATAACGTATACTTTTGATCTATTGTATCGATAAACACATCCCAATGTTTTGAAGAGGTCATATTGCCATGTACTAATACAATCACTTCTTCGCCGCCTGGACGTAAACGATACGCAATTGTTTCTCCATTTGCTAAAGATAATTTTGGTAAACTCATCACTTTTCTCCCCCTTGCTGACCCCATCTTACTGCTACAGCTCCCCATGCATAACCAATGCCGGCGCTTACAAGAACAGCAAGATCACCATCTTTTAGCTTCCCAGCTTCTTGTGCAAGCTCTAACGAAATAATCTGATCCATTTGACCAATATGTCCATAATCGCTCAAATAGATCGATTGTTCACTGGATAATCCTAGTTCATTTAAGACAAAATCATGAGCTGATTTTTTCATATGGAGAATAGCTAAATAGTCAATATCATTATCTGAATAACCACTTTTAAATAATGCATTACGAATGACTTTTATAAAATTTTGCATCGACTTTTGTTCAAGTCTTGCCTTCATGCCTTCAGGATCTAACACATCTAATCTATATAATCCCTTTTGTAAATGGTCCACTGTAAGTGGTTCTTTCGTTCCGCCGACTGGTACTACTACATCTTCAGAAAAAGACCCATCTGTTATAATCTCTGACTCTAGAATAATATTTTCATGATGATCTTTTTTTAATATAATTGCTGCTCCACCCGCTCCGAGATTGAACATAAAGCGAGTTCTTTCATTTGTATAATCTATAAAGTCATTGTTTCTGTAACCGCCAGCAAGTAGAACAGTATTAACGGACGAATCAGATTCCATAATATTTTTTGCTATTTTGATGGCCATAATTGTCGTCCCACAACGAAGAGCCACATCAAATCCCCAAGCATGATAAGCACCTATCTCTTCTTGTAGTTTAATAGCTGCAGTCCATAATGGATATTCCTTATGTTCTTCCCCGATATAAATAACTAAATCAATTGTTTTTGGATCTACAGCCCCTTTTTGCAGTGCTTTTTCGGCTGCTTTGATTCCCATTGCTACTGTGTGATCTTCAGGACCGGGAATTGGTTTTTGTGTAATCCCCATTTTACTTTTTACAACGTCAATAGGTAAATTAGAAAGAGCGGCAATTTCCTCGGCTGTCATGACGTTGTCTGGAATATACACACCAGTACTGACAATTCCTACAGTCATTTTGCTTCCGCCTTTCTTTTAGTTGGATTGATCGCAACTGATACGCCGCCTTTGTTTTTTCTTTTCCAAAATGCATGTCGTATTGTACCAACAATTCCTCTTGGGAAAAATATTACTGCTAATATATAGATGATTCCAAAGAAAATAATCCATCTTTCGAAAATAGGATGCTCTTTAGCAAGGCCAGACAAGTAATGCTGAGCTAGTTCAATTACTCCTGCCCCAATAATTGGACCTATTAATGTTCCTACGCCTCCAATTATAGTCATCAGGAGAGCATCAAGTGTTATATCCATTGTGAGTACACTCGTATTCACAAACCGTAGAGAAATAGCGTACAGTGAACCAGCCAAGCTTGCGACAACCCCAGCTACGACGGAAGCGATTACTTTATAATGCAATGTTTGAAATCCTAATGATTTTGTTCTCTGTTCGTTTTCACGTACAGCTATTAAGACTCTTCCTAAAGGAGATTCAACAAATCTTCTTAAGAAAAAGAAAACAAGTACTAAACAAGCAAGAACAAGAAGATAAAACATCATACGATCTTTAAAGAACTCTGGTGCACGAAATGTAAATCCATCATTACCATACGTAAGTGTTCTCCATTTTTCTGCAAGTACTAAAAATAAACCTGACACAGCCATTGTAAGCATTGCAAAGAAATGGCTTTTTAATCTTAAAGTGAGTAATCCAACCAAAAAACTGATTACGGCTGCTAACACCATACCTACTAGGATAGATAGAAAAAATATACCCAACGTTGCCTCAAAATGATTGAGCATAATAGCAGTAGCATAAGCGCCCATCCCAAAAAACATTGCATGACCGAATGAGACGATCCCAGTATATCCAAGCAAAATGTCATAGCTCATAGCTAAGATAGAAAAAATAAATATTTGTGTAAGCAATATTGTCCAAGTTCTAGAGTCTGAAACAAACGGGAAAACTGTCAAAGCAGCTACCATTATTATTAATACAGCATTAGTTAATTGGAATTTTGACTTCATTTCGCATCATCCTTTCGCAGTAAACAAACCTTGTGGACGGAAAATTAATACGATTGCCATTAGCATCATATTGACCGCAAGTGATAAAGCTGGAACATAGTACGCCATGAAGCTGCCTGCAAGACCAACAAGTATTGCGGCAAGAAGAGATCCAGGAAAACTTCCCATACCACCAATGACTACGACTATAAATGCTAAAATCGCAAATTCCATACCCATTTCTGCATAAATTACCCCAGAATAAGGAGCCATAAGTACGCCGCCCAATGCTGCAAGACCAGCTCCTACCATAAACACGTATAAGAAAACTTGTTTGATATTTATACCAAGAGCTTGAACCATTTCTTTGTTCATAACTCCTGCACGTACGATCAAACCAATTTTAGTACGCTTCAGTATAAACTGGAAAACGCCAAATACTAGAAAGCCTATCAATATGATAAATAAGCGATATTTGATAATGATGACATCGCCAACTTCCCAGCTCCCGGATAATAAAGGAGGTGTTTTTGCCGCAATTTGATTTGGTCCGAAAACAACCTTCAACATTTCTGATAAAACGATCATAAAACCTAAGGTGATCAATATTTGTTGAATGTGATTACCGTAAACGGGAGTAATAATGAGTTTCTCCGTTATAAATCCAAGCACTATACCCGTTAAAATAGCTCCTAGGATGGCAATAGTAAAACTGTCAGTTAATCCATAAAACCATACTCCAGAGAAGGCTCCCCATGCAAATAACCCACCATGAGCAAAGTTTAAAACATCCATTAAGCCAAAGATTAACGTTAAACCAGCAGCCAATAGAAATATTAGCATCCCAGTAGCTAAGCCATTTATCAATAAATTGATGATTAGTTCCATTTTATTACCCCCTCACCCAATTCCTAAATACTTACGTTTTAGCTCTTCATTCTGTATTAACTCACTCATTTGACCAGATTGTACGGTCTCGCCATCATCTATTAGTGTGTATGTATCGCCAATTCTACTAGCCATAATAAAATTTTGTTCTACTAATATAATTGTAGTTTGTTTTTTCATTTCAATTATAGCTTCCATCACTTTTTCGATGACAACTGGTGCAAGGCCTTTAGATGGCTCATCTATTAACAGTAGTTTACTCTCGTTAACAAAAGCTCTTGCCATTGATAGCATTTGCTTTTGACCACCAGATAGATGTCCGCCTTCCTTTTTCCAATACTTCTTAAGATCTGGGAATAACTCCAGTACGTAATCCTGTCTTGCAAGTGCACTATCATCTTCTTTTCGCATAGCAACTTTGATATTTTCTTCTACCGTAAGTGCACCAAATATTCCTTGATCCTCCGGAACATATCCAATGCCATTTGAAGCAATATGATGAGTCGCATTTTTAGTTATATCTTTATCTTGAAAAACAATGGAACCTGAATTAGCAGGAGTCAATCCCATGATTGTTTTTAAAGTAGTTGTTTTTCCGGCTCCATTTCTACCTAGTAAAACACTTACTTCTCCTTCTTTGGCTACAAATGAAACACCTTGTAAAATGTGATATTGCCCTATATACGTGTGAACATTTTCTACTTTAAGCAAGATGCTCATCGTACAACCCTCCTAAATATGCATGTTGAACGGTTTCATTATTCATAATTTCTGTAGGTGTACCATCCGCTAGTAATCTACCGTTAAATAAAACCATGATAGAATCAGATAAATCCATAATCATATCCATTTTATGTTCAATCAATAAAATCGTCTTTTCACCCGTTTGTTTAATCTGTTTGATTACATCTAAAATGGCAGGGACTTCTTCTAAGGACATTCCAGCAGTTGGTTCGTCCAACAGTAATACTTCTGTATCTAAAGCAAGTAACATCGCAATTTCTAGTTTTCGTTTTTCTCCATGTGATAGTTGATTTGCAAAAGCATTTGCTTTACTAGAAAGCAAAACTATTTCTAATAGCTTTTCAGCCTGAATGTGCAAGTCTTTATATGATGTAAAATGGCGAAGAATTTGATAACGAATATTTTCTTTAGATTGAACAGCTAAACGAACATTTTCTATTACCGTTAAATTAGGAAATACATTTGTAATTTGAAAAGAACGCCCAAGCCCTTTTCTTGTTCGTTGAACGGAGGAATATTTAGACATTGATTCACCTCTAAAAAACACATCTCCCTCTGTAGGGTTTAACTCACCACTCAATAAATTAAAAAAAGTAGTTTTTCCTGCACCATTTGGTCCAATAATAGACTTGAAATGTTTTGCTGGCATAGAAAAATTAACATGGTCAACAGCAGTTTGACCACCAAACTTAATGGTTAGATTTTCAGTTCTCAGTATAGGTTCCATTCCACTTAACTCCTTTCAACTGTCACTCTCCATATCATAGAGAAATCTATAATATGGAGAGTGACAGACCTAATATTATTAGGCCGTCACTCAATTTTTTTTATTTATTATTCAAAATCGGTGGTTCTGTTTCTTCTGGAGATAGCTCTCTTATTAAAACTGGAACAGGATAGTCAACACCATCTTGTTTTTCTAGTTTAATAGAGTAAAGAGATTGTAATGCTTGATGATCTTCTGGTCTGAATGTCATTGTTCCTTTTGGCGTCTCAAATGACATACCTTCCATTACCTTGATCAGCTCATTACCATCTGCATTTCCTTCAGATTTTTTCAAAGCCTCTACAATTGCTATTGCAGCAGACATTCCTCCTGGAGTAAATAAGTCAGGAACTTCACCGTTAAAACGTTTTTTGTGTTCATCTACTAACCAAGTATTAATTTCATTATCAGGAAGTGTATGATAGTAAACAGAGAAGCCTTCCATACCAACTAATGGTTCCATTACGGATAATGCAGGAATATCAGGAGCTCCTGTTGAAATTTTAATACCTTTTTCTTGTAGTTTTAAGTCAGCAATTTGATTCCAAGGAGAGTTTGCACCTGCCCACACAACAAATAAGTAGTCAGGCTTTTCTTGGATAATCTTTTGTAAGTTAGAAGTAAAGTCAGTAGCAGCTGGATCAGCGTACTCTTCCAACACTACCTCTGCTCCTAATTTTTCTGCAGCCGCTTTAAATGCAGCTATTCCATCCCATCCAAATGAATAATCTGGTGCAAACGTAGCAATTTTTACTCCTGGTTTAGCGATTGCAGCAGCACCTGCTACAGCATCTTGTGAGGAGTTACGACCAGTTCTAAAAATGTATGGATTGTACTCTGAACCTGTAATACTGTCAGCAACAGCTGGCTCAACAATCATAATTTTTTCATATTCTTCTGCTAGAGGAAGGACAGCTAATGTATCACCTGAGCTAGAGGATCCTACTAAGAAATCTACTTCATCTTCTTCCAAAAGCTTTGTTGCTTTTTGAACTGCTACTTCAGGTTTTGTTTCTGTGTCTTCAAAAACAACTTCGATTTTTTTGCCTGCTACTTCCATTGTTCCATCGGTAGCATATTCAAGACCTAACTCAAATCCATTTTTCGTTTGTTTACCATAAGACTCAAGAGCCCCAGTTAAAGAAGCAAGTACCCCAACTTTGATAGTACCGCCTTCTTCAGTCACTTCACTTGTAACTGGAGTTGTTTCGTCCTTTTCTTTTTCTGTTTTTGTAGTAGCTTTTTCGCTACATGCAGCACTGACAATTAGAACGAATAATAGCGTTAACAATAATCCCCATTTTTTTGTCATGTAAATCCCCCTTCAAAGCTTTTTGTAAGCGTTATCATGCTTCTGTTATAGAGTACAAAAATGTAGTTACAAATCAGTTACAAAAAAAGCAAATCAAAAGTCTCATGTAAATAAGAAATTTTCAAGATAAATAGGATTTCATAAAAAAGAACTTGGGCAATTACCCAAGTTCTTGTAACATTAAATAGAACGTATGCAAGATCTATCAAAATCTTATATTTTGTTTTCTTTCACTTGATCTAATATGTTAGGTAATTCATTTATTGGCAACAAACCTTCTTCTGAATTAAACTTTTTAAATTCTATTTCTGTAATCTCCGTACCAAGAACATACTCTCCTATAACGATTTCAAGAAACTCCAATACTGCGTTACTATGTTCCACGTCTTCTCGAAACTCTTTAATATACAAAATAAGGTAGAATTCTTCTTTCTCTTGATCTACTTCATACGTGAAAAAGACATCTTCACGACTAACTTCAAACCCATTAGATGAAATTGCTATATCATCGTCATTTCGCTGGTTAAATGCTATAATAGTGAATCTTTCCAACTGAGGTGCAGCTTCCACTAACCGTATCACGTCTGGGAAATTGTTAGGATTGCCATATGCGCTAATTGTCAGCTCGCGTTTTTTGTCTTTGTTTTCTTCTAATTCAATCGAAAATGATAATTGGCGGTTTACCTTACTCGTCACCGCATCTAATTCTTTTAACAATTTCACAGAATGCTCGTCCCTTATCAAATATAATTCTTCTTCATGTTCCACAAACCATTCCCAAAATGCTTCAATAGGATCTTTTCTTTTAAATATATTCCGGATCAAATTAACACTCCTTTTATATGAAAGATTTTTTTTCTAATTTCTATTCATAATTTGTTATCATATCGTACATTTGTATGGTAGTTTCCATTGGCTCAATGCCAAGTTCCTGTTCAAGTATAGTAACACAACGGTCATACCATTTTACAGATTGGGAGCGGTTTTGTAATTGATAGTAAGCGTACATCAACAGCCGATATGCTTCCTCCCAAGTTCGATCTATTCGTAGGAGCTTCTCAGCCCAATAAATTGTTTTTTCGAACTCCTTTAACCTGGTACTGGTTTGTGCTAGTCGTTCTAACACGGTAATGTAGAGTTGTTGTGCATTTTCTCGATCATGGGAAATCCATTCTATTGTTGTCTTTTCTTCATACAATTGGCCTTTGTACAATTTTTCAGCTTTTAATAGTGACTCTTTAGATATCACTGGGTTATGTTCATTTAATCCTTTATCAACATAATGATGAAAATTATCGATATCGCTAGCAATCGATACATTAGGGTTCAATCGATACATCGACTGCTTGCGCACAATGAAAAAGGATTCCTCTCTTGCTAACCGATTTGGTTCAATTACTTTTAATAAAGAATTCAAGGTTACTTTAAAATCACGGTCCATGTTTTTTTCATTGCTTTCTCCCCATAATGCATGGATAATTTCTTCCTTTGGGACAAAGCGGTTTTTATTCATAAATAAATAAGCTAATAATTCTTTTGCCTTATCTCTTTGCCATTTTCGTTCGCTAACCTCTTTATTGCTCATATAAAGAGTAAAGGGTCCAAGCAGGTGTATTGTAAGTTGATAACCTGGGTAATTACTCACTGTATTTATCTTTAATATATTAGAAACAGTATTTACATCAATTGAGTCCGGTTTTGCGATAAGCGCTTTTTGGAGAATAGGATAATGCATTTGCAAATCATATGGTCCAAAAACCGTTTTTCTTTGTAAAAAAAATACGAAATCAAAACGAACACATAAAGTTGCAAATCTTTCTGCGTAATGAATGAACACGTCTTGATTTTCTAAATGGTGATGAATTATCATTAGCCAATAGTCCGATACCATTTCACCATAAACATCCCCACTAATTACAAACAGTCGATTAGCCTCATGAACTGTTTGTAATGCTTGATGGTGTTCATCATTTTCAAAATAAACTATTGTTAAACAGATCAATATATATGCAGATAACCAATAATCATTCCCCTTGTCCGTTTCTCGGAGACCTTTTTCACCGTATGAGATCGCCTCTTGAAAGCATCCTTGTCTGGACTTTAAAATGGATAGTCCCATATAAGGTTCGGCTTTACCCCTAGAAACATTCAACTCTTCCATTCGATTCACAGCTTTCAAGTAATAAGTTTCAGGCGTTTCCATATCAAATGGATTGTCTAATATTTCTGCATGTCCTCTACGAATCCATCCTACCGCCTCAACAAAACCTGACTTTTCACGATTTCCAGTTTCAATGCCTTTTATAGCCGCTTGTTTTGCATGCTCTACTTGTCCCATTAAAGAATATATAAAGGAAAGTAAAACCTCTGTCTCTCGATGAGAATCAGGTAAACTATTTTCATCGCTTATCCTATTTTTTAATATTTTCAGTGCTTCATTTAGCATACCTGTCCGGAGCAGAATTCTAGCATCCAAATTTCCTTCTCTTAAAATAGCTGCCTCTAACTTTTCTTGTTGAACAAATTTATTTGCCTCTTTTGCTTTTCCCAAGTTTACTAGATTTTCCGCTAATAATCTCTTTAATAATAACATTTCATGCCTTGTCATATCCGTACTCATCTCAGACCATTTAACAGCTTCTTCTAAAAAAGGTTTTGCAAATGCCGGTTGGATAGTATCTAAATAGATATGCGCAATTCCAGCATTGCCTCGACTATGATACAAATGGTTATTATGTTCCTTGGCAAAGTTGATACATTTTTCATATGCTTTTTTAGCTTTTTCATAAAAAGCTCTATATCGATGACATTCACCTTCGTAATAATAAAGCTCATAGAACTCTTCTTTTCTTTCTTCAGAAAGATGTTCTTTTAACAAATCTAACAACCAATCGAATTGTCCAGATTTGATCATCATTTCCGCAAACTGAACAATCGTCTGACCTAGAAAAAAATCATCTTTTGCTTTTACCGCATGATGAATAGATTGGACTAAATTATTCTTTTTACTGTAATATGCGGCGGCTCTTTTGTGTGTTTCCACGTAAAGAGCTTGATCTTTTTGTAACCACTTTGTTTCTAAATATTGTTGGAACAAAGAATGGTATCGATAGGCGCCGGTATCGCTTAATGCTTGGATGAAAGCATGGCTACTCGCTAATCTAACGAGATTTCTTGCTTCAATCTCTCCGAAAAAAGCATGAATATCTTCTAGAGTAAAGGTTGGAAAGATACTAAAATTTAATAAGGATTGCTTATCTTCTTCGTTCATCCGTAAAAATACTTCTTCGGATAAATAGGAAAATAGATCTTTTAAAGCTGGATCAAAAAGTTCTGCTATTTGTTTACTCGTCTCGGCAACTTGCATTGCTATCAAGTGAATAGCGATTGCCCAACCCTCTGTTAGTTTCATAATTTCTTCCGCTTCGTTCAATGAAATCGTTTTATCAAAATAATCCTCAAAAAATACTTGAATTTCTTCTTCACTAAACATAAAGTCTTTTTCGCTAATTTCAACTAGCTGTCCTTTTAATTTTAGCTTTAATAATATAGTCCATTTAGGTCGAATTCTGGATGCGACAACAAGATGTATATTTGGAGGAAGGAATTCTATTATTTTTTCTACTATATAATTTATTTGAAAAACATGATCAATCAGATGAAAATCGTCTAATATAATAGTAAATGGATGATCGATTGAAACCAATTCATTACTAAATAGTGAGTACCAACGAGTTAATTCTGCTTCTTTAGGATACATAGATATTACTTCTTTTTCTATTAGACTTTCACCAAATGTAGGGATTATTTTCCGAATGCTAAGTAATAAATGTCTTAGAAAAGGAAGAATATCATCGTCTTCTTCGGTAATGGTGTACCAGGAGTATAATTCCTTTGAATCAGCATAATATTGTGCTAAAGCTGAACTTTTACCAAATCCAGCTCCACTATGTAAAAGAGATAATTTCTTATGAGAATTTGATTTTAATTTTTTTATAAGGGATGATCTTCTCATGTAAAAGGATGAGGTCATAGGAGGGGTTAATTTTGACATAATTATTGTAGTTTGTTCCATCGCTAAACCTCCATTTTCGAAGCACGTTATTTATTACTAATACTACCATATTTGTCGTTCTAATTGAATGATAATTCAGATGTCTTAGAAAATACGGAACTATGATAAAATATAATAGAGGTTTAAGGAGAGGATGAGAATCAATGGATTTTCCAATTTTAGAAACAAAAAGATTGAAGCTTTTAGAAATAACAGATGAAAATTTAGATGATATTTTTGCAATTTTTTCTGATCGAGAAGCAATGAAATATTATGGAATGACTCCTTTTACAAATAAGGATCAGGCAAAGAAACTGATAGATTCATTTGCAAGTAATTTTAACAATAAGCGTTCACTGCGTTGGGGAATTATATTAAAAGAAAGTGGTAATTTAGTTGGCACAGTTGGATTAAACAATTTACTAATTTCAAGCAAACGTACAGAGATTGGTTACGATTTACTCCCTACCCATTGGAAGAAAGGAATTGTTTCGGAAGCAGTTCAGGCTGTAATTCAATATTGCTTTCAAGAATTAGAGCTATTTCGTATCGGTGCAGTGACATTTCCTGAAAATGAAGCTTCCTTCAAATTATTATTAAAATTAGGTTTTCAAAAAGAAGGATTATTAAGAGGCTATTTATATCAAAATGATCAATCGAGTGATGCACTAGTTTTCTCTTTAATAAGACCTGATTGGGATAAGAGAGAAATAAAAGAAATCTTCTAATTTCGCATTTTCCGTCGTTTTCGGAGTATAAAGGACTGTATGTTTGCTACAACAGTATCGAGTAATTTTAAAGAAGAGGGTTGTGATGAACATCACGTCCCTCTTCTTTATTTTGTACTTGAATTCTCCATACAAAAAAGGACCTAATTCATTAAGAATCAGGTCCTTTACATATTATCTTACGCTTCTAACATTTTGTTACGTAGTACCATTTGAAGGATACCACCGTGACGGTAGTAGTCTACTTCTACTTCTGAATCGAAACGAGCAAGAACATTGAATTGTTTTTCAGAACCATCTTCTGCTTTTGCTGTTACTTGTAGAATATCGCGAGGTTTTACACCTTCTGCAACATTAATACTAATTTCTTCTTTGCCAGTTAAGCCAAGACTTTCAGCATTTTCACCTGGTAAGAAGTTAAGTGGTAATACACCCATCATAACGAGATTTGAACGATGTATACGCTCAAAGCTTTCAGTAATGACAGCCTTGATACCTAATAGGTTTGTTCCTTTAGCTGCCCAGTCACGGGAAGATCCCATTCCATAATCTTTTCCACCAAGTACTACTAAACCAGTATTCGATTCTTGATACTTCATCGCTGCATCATAGATAGACATGATTTCTCCTGTTGGCCAGTAAGTAGTATATCCACCTTCTGTACCTGGAGCAACTTGGTTACGAATACGGATGTTTGCGAATGTTCCACGCATCATTACTTCATGGTTACCACGACGAGATCCATAAGAGTTGAAATCACGTACTTCTACGCCATTTTCACGCAAGTATTTACCTGCTGGAGTATCTTTACCAATCGCACCAGCTGGTGAAATATGGTCTGTAGTGATAGAATCACCAAATTTCGCAACAATACGAAGTCCAGCAAGAGTTTGAATATCACCAGGTTCTTTCGATAAACCTTGGAAGAATGGTGGGTTTTGAATGTAAGTTGATTTATCATCAAATGAATATAGAGACTCAGTTGAAGTTTCAATGGCATTCCAAGCTTCATTTTCATCAAATACGCGTGCATATTCTTTTTGGAATAGTTCACGAGTAACTACTTTAGAAAGAACGTCATTTACTTCTTCCGTAGAAGGCCAAATGTCAGCAAAGAATACATCGTTGCCATCTTTGTCTTTACCGAAAGAATCTTTTTGTAGATCGATATCTACTGTTCCAGCAAGTGCATATGCAACTACTAGTGGTGGTGAAGCTAAGTAGTTCGCTTTTACAAGTGGGTGAACACGTCCTTCGAAGTTACGGTTACCAGAAAGAACAGAAGTTACAAACAAATCTTCGTCAACGATTGCTTTTTCTATTTCAGGTAGTAATGGTCCAGAGTTACCGATACAAGTTGTACATCCGTAACCAACTGTATTAAATCCAATTTCATCTAAGAACTTGTCTAATCCTGAATCTTGTAAATAACCAGTAACAACTTTTGAACCAGGAGCTAATGATGTTTTTACATAAGCAGGAACAGTTAAGCCTTTTTCTACCGCTTTTTTAGCAACTAATCCAGCAGCTAACATTACGTAAGGGTTTGATGTATTTGTACAAGAAGTGATTGCAGCGATTGCTACAGCACCAGTTGGGATTGCTACATCTCCATCCGCAAATTTTGCAGTTGCAGTTTTGTCGAATTCTTTTTCATTCAAACCGAAACCTTGAGTACCTTGAGGAGCAACTACTGCTTCACGGTAACGAGCTTTCATATCTGATAGAGGAATCAAATCTTGTGGACGTTTTGGTCCTGAAAGGTTTGCTTCAATATCTGCCAAATTAATTTCTATAACATCTGTATATACAGGTTCTAAAGTTGGGTCAAAGAACATGTCATTTGCTTTTAAGTAAGCTTCTACTACAGCAATATGCTCTTCTTCACGACCAGTTAAACGTAAATAGTTAAGTGATTCTTCATCAATTGCGAAGTAACCACATGTTGCACCATATTCTGGAGCCATGTTTGCAATTGTAGCACGGTCAGCAAGTGGTAATTTAGATACCCCTGGTCCGAAGAATTCTACAAATTTACCTACTACGCCACGTTGACGCAATACTTGTGTTACTTTAAGTGCTAAGTCAGTAGCAGTTGTTCCGTTTGGAAGATCGCCGGTTAATTTAACACCGATAACCTCTGGAATTGGGAAGTATGATGGTTGACCAAGCATACCTGCTTCTGCTTCAATACCACCAACACCCCATCCTAATACACCAAGACCATTAATCATTGTTGTATGTGAGTCAGTACCAACTACTGAATCTGGGAATGTTTCTAAAGTGCCATCTGGATTTTCATTCACGTGTACGATTGGAGCTAAATACTCTAAATTTACTTGGTGAACGATACCAGTAGCTGGTGGAACAGCGCGGAAATTATCGTATGATGTTTGAGCCCATTTTAAGAAGTTATAACGCTCAGCGTTACGTTCGAACTCAAGATCCATATTTGCTTTTAATGCAGTTGATGTACCATATTTGTCAACTTGTACAGAATGGTCAATTACAAGGTCGACTGGAATAGCAGGGTTAATTTTATCTGGATTTCCACCCATTTCATTCATAGCTGAACGTAATGAAGCTAAATCTACTACTACTGGTACGCCAGTAAAGTCTTGTAGTACAACACGGGAAGGTTTAAATGGAACTTCTGCCTCTGTGTCTGCATCTTTACCCCATTTTGCTAATTGGTTTACATGATCTTCTTTAATAACATATCCATCATATTGTCGCAAAACTGATTCTAATAATACTTTAATTGAATAAGGAAGGCGTGATACTTTTGCGATACCAGCTTCTTCGATTGCAGCTAGACGGTAGTAGTTATACTCTTTACCATTTAGCGAAAAAGAAGCGCGGCTGTTGTGTAGGTTACTATTTGCCATTATTATTCCTCCTAATGTCTATTGAGAAGACTCTATCTAGTGACTTTTCTCCACTCCCTATCATACTCGAATAAAGTCTATAAGTAAATTACATTAAAATTATTATAAGTGATAATTATTCCTTATGACCTTTTATTTTTTCAATCGTTTTTTCTAATTGTCTTAAATGTCTTTTTTCATGATATCCTACAAAGGAAAACCATTGAACTAACGGTAATTGTCCAAATATAGGATGTTTTAATGATTTGTTATTAAGTGTTTCCTTATCGGAAGATTCATATACAGTGAGAAGTTCCATCCGAGCGGTATGAAGAGTGGTTTTCATCTCTTCAATAGTTTGGAATTCAGTAGACGGCATAATATAGGTCGGTGCTTTAGCTTTGATAATACGTAATGTTGTAAGTTGTATTGGCTTTCTTCTTGCCTTCGGGCTTTTGGGATTAGCTAATTGATACGTAATACCATCCTTAATAACATTCTCAAGCTTTATTAAGTGTTCGATGATTTCTTTTGGTGACCATGCATCTAGTTCGGGCTTTTGATTGAATTGTTCATCATTTAAAAGTTCTAACTGTTTGAATAAAGCCGCTCTAATTTTATTATTCTTTTCTATAAACATTCGATTCCTCCAAACTTATTTATTCATTTTTTATATACCCTTCCTGATTAACAAACAATCCAACATTTTCTTTTGAACAAAAATATGAGAGAATAATCCATTAGAAAGGAAGTTTTTTATGATTGCTTTAAAAGAAATGACACCAATTAACGATCCGTGGGAAGCTTATCGAGACATCGAAGAACACGGAAATCTTACATTATCCAATATAGAGTTTACTACTACACACCTGTGTAACATGCGTTGTGCACATTGTGCAGTTGGGTACACTTTACAAACAAAGGACCCTCTTGCTCTTCCGATTGATTTGATTTTACAACGACTAGAAGAAATTCCACACTTGAAAACGATTAGTATTACTGGTGGAGAACCGATGCTATCTAAGAAGTCTGTGACTCAATATGTTTTGCCACTACTAAAGTATGCACATAATCGTGGCGTTCGTACACAGATTAACTCCAATCTAACACTTGAACCTGAAAGATACTTGTTAATCGCTCCTTATTTAGATGTACTACATATCTCTCATAACTGGGGAACCATAGATGAATTTGTCGAAACCGGCTTTGCAATGATGGAGAAAAAGCCTACATATGAGCAACGTGCACGACTTTTTCAACGAATGATTGATAATAGTAGAATGCTTTCTGAAGCTGGGGTTATGGTTTCTGCCGAAACAATGCTGAACAAAAAAACTCTTCCATATTTAGAACATATTCATCGACAAATCGTAGATGAAATGAAATGTGCTCGTCATGAAATACATCCTATGTATCCTTCCGATTTTGCTAGTTCCTTAACTTCACTTACATTGGAAGAAACACACGAGGCTATAGAGAAAATTTTAGGCTTCCGAGATGAGAACGTTTGGATGCTGTTTGGAACATTACCATTTTATCCATGTAGTAAAACGGAAAGAAGCCTTCACTTGCTTAATCGTTTAAATAATAGTAAAAATGTATCCGTACGAAATGATCCGGATGGTAGATCAAGATTAAATGTTAATATCTTCTCTGGTGAGGTTATTGTGACGGACTTTGGTGATGCACCGCAGCTTGGTAACATCCTAACGGACACCCTTCCGTCTATATTTGAAAAATGGATGGCTTCCCCACTTTCCAAAACTCTTAATTGTCATTGTCCTGCAGTAAAATGTTTGGGCCCTAATATACTAGTAAAAAATATGTATTATAAAGAAGATACATTTGTAAGTGGGTCAGTAAAATAAACATAGAGAAACCGAACGTTAAGTTAACGTTCGGTTTCTTTCAATACAATTAGTTTACATAATAAAATTATTTTTTACTCTAAACTGTTGACTTAGTTTTAATGAATGGAAAAAAATTCGACAGCAAGGTCTAATAAAAATATAGTGTGAAGAATCACAAACCATATTGCTTGTTTATTCAACTTTTTTGTCATTTGTCTATCCATATTTTCCACTCCCCTTTTTGCAATTATAATATGCATCATTCAAAAAAGCAAAATATTTAGAACTTTCCATTTTAATATTTTCATAGCTTTATTATTTTATATTATTCATAATAAGAAGAAATGGAAGGGAGTTGTTTAATGTTGAAAAAAGCTTTAATTGTTGTGGATTATACAGTTGATTTCGTGGCAGATAACGGAGCATTAACATGTGGAAAACCTGGACAATTAATAGAGGATTCAATTGTACAGTTAACGAAAGAATTTATAGTAAATAATGAGTTAGTTGTTTTTCCTGTAGATCTGCATGAAGAAAATGATCCTTATCATCCTGAGTCAAAACTTTTTCCAGCCCATAATATTCGTAATTCCCCAGGTCGTGAATTATACGGAAAGTTAAATTTAGTATATGAAGATAACAAAGAGAAAATAATTTGGTTGGATAAAACACGTTACAGCTCATTTGCAGGTACTAATTTACATCAGATTTTAACAGAACGTAATATAGAAGAGATCCACATAGTAGGAGTTTGTACAGATATTTGTATTCTTCACACTGCAGTTGACGCTTACAATTTAGGCTTTAGAATTGTCATTCACGAAAATGCTGTAGCAAGCTTCAATGAACAGGGACATGACTGGGCTCTAGGTCATTTTGCAAACTCTCTTGGTGCATTAGTATTAAAAAAATAATCGCTCGATGTTTAGTTCTTCTCATTTATGGATATATAAAGAGTGTTACCATATCAACATTCTTAAAGGAGATGAAATAAATGGGATTTATATTATATCTAATTATTGGTGGTATCATCGGATGGCTAGCAGGATTAATTTTAGGTAAAGATATTCCAGGTGGTATTATCGGTAATATTATTGCGGGTATTATCGGAGCTTGGATTGGTGGGCTAATATTCCCAGACATGGGTCCAGTTATTTGGGACATGGCAATCATTCCAGCTTTAATTGGAGCTATCATTTTAGTTGCAATACTTAGTCTTATTTTAAAAGCTATGCGAAAATAATAAAAAGGATGGGTTGTTATAACCCATCCTTTTTATTTTCTTTTTTTATAGAAGCAGCTTGAATTTCGTCTAACTGACTTTCGTATAAATTATAAAAATGTAGAACATCCTCAACATATTTATCACTTCTGTTATAATTGAAAATCGCTTTTTCAATTTCCCCATCTGCAGCCCCACTAGCTGCTAAATAATTTGCAGCACTAAAAATTGCATCTTCCATATCATATGGATCTGCCTTACCATCCCCATTTGCATCTACTCCGTAGCCACCATACTTAGCGATTATATCTGGGTTCACTTTATCCTTATCTGGTATATCCCCTTTCCCTAAGCCATCACAACTAGGATGAGACCAACCGACAAAGGTACAAGGCATAAATTGTAAATGTCCTTCTGCTCCAACAGGAGAAAGCAATGGATCCATTGTGGAGAATTTCGTTTCAATACGATGATGAGCAGCTAAAAGTGTCCAGGGTACACCATACAGCTCTTCAGCCTTTTTATAGATGGATATATATTCTTTGGGAACGTCTAGTTTATTCTTACCTGTGGATACAGATTGAACGGATTGTGCCCATTCCTGTATAGCAGGGATTCTTTGAAGTTCTTGCCAACCGATGATTGCTAAAATATAAATAGTAATTGTGCAAGGTAGAAGTAATATTATCATCCATATTTTAGCCTTATAGGATATATTCTTTTTTTGTTTCATTGCTCTTTTTCACCTATCCCATGAATTACTTTTTATATTCTGCTAGCAGATGTTTTAGTGAAAGTGGTTTATTAAAATAATATCCTTGAAGATAGTGACACTTCAAATGATTCAAGTTAGTAACCTGGAACAGATCCTCGACACCCTCTGCCAAAATTTTTAAGTTTAAATTATGTGCTAACGAGATAATGGATTGTACGATTGCTTTAGTCTTTGGTTTATGAATTGCTTGAGTAAAGCTCTGATCAATTTTAATAATATCTACCGGCAATAGTTCCAAGTATTTGAAGGAAGAATAGCCTGTCCCAAAATCATCTATTGCTATTTGAAATCCAATTCTTTTTAACTCTTGTAATGATTTTAACACAAAATCAGTATACTCCATGATAATTGATTCGGTTATTTCTAAAACTATTTTATTCGGATGTATATTGGTTTCTTCTAGTATTTTCTTCGTTCGCTTAATATAATCTTTTTGATAGAATTGACGGGCAGATACATTAATGCTAAACAACATTTCCTTCCCTATTTCCTTTTCTATGATAGGGATGCTTCTACATGTTTCTCGTAAAACAAAGTCACCAATTTTAATAATATGTCCACTCTTTTCTGCAACTGGTATGAATTCTCCGGGAGAGATTATTTTATCTTCGTGCTTCCAACGGACAAGTGCTTCAACTCCAATTATTTCATTTGTTTTAGAAGCAATTTGTGGCTGAAAGTTTAAGTACAGTTCTCCTTTATCTAATGCGTTATGTAAGCCCTCTTCTAGGTATAATTCTTTGTTTGCTAAGTCGGACATTTCTTTCCGGTAAGGTACGTGTTTAAGCCCACCATTTTTTTTAGCTTCGTCAGCTGCGAGCTCTGCAAACCGTAATAATTCAGAAGCATTTCTCGAGTCAATTGGACAATGAACAGATCCAACACTTATCGAACTTACGATCTCTTTCCCATATATAAATAGTGGATTTGTGGAATCTATTAAAAGAGTTTCGACAAATTTTACAACTTCATCATAGGAACGATTTCTTAATATGATTACAAATTCGTCTGCTCCCCATCTTGCTACCATACCTGAAGAAACAACATATTTATTATTCCTTAAACGGTTTGATATATCCATCAGGACTAAATCCCCACTATCATAACCATGTAAATCATTTATCATTTTGAACCGATCAAAATCAACGAATAACAGATGAAATGTTTCTTTTTTCGATATTAAATTATGTAAAGTAGCTTGTAACGATCCTCTATTTTGTAAGCCTGTCAAATCGTCTACAAATTCTTTCAATAAAAGATCCTGCTGAATCTTCCACGATTGCTTCATTAAATATAAAAGTAAAAGAGCGCTTATACCTATGTAAATAAATGATTTAATGATAGAAATTGTTTTCCCATTAGGAAAGTATTTAAATAATAATGAATCTGAAAACAAAATCCAAAGAACACTAGTAATGGTATAAATAATAACTATTTGAAAAGATATTTTTCGATATGTCTTTTTATACAATCTGTGGAACACCACCCATCTAACTTCCTAGAAAAACAATAGCATAAATTGACTATAAACAATAGTCTATTAATGTAAAAAGTAGCTATACAAGAGAATTGTTTTTTTGTAGTCTGTTAAATGGAGGTGTTTACTATGTGGCAAGACTTTAAGAAGTTTGCATTTAAAGGGAACGTGTTAGATTTAGCTATTGCGGTAGTAATAGGAGGAGCGTTTGGTAAAATCGTTTCTTCATTAGTTGAAAATATCATTACGCCAATAATTGGCTTACTATTATTCGGAGCAGATTTTTCAACGTTAAAGTACAAAGAAATTTTTTACGGAGAATTTATCCAGTCGGTATTTGATTTCTTTGTGGTTGCATTTTCTATTTTCTTGTTTGTTCGTTTATTGTCAAAATTTAAGCGTAAAGAAGACGTAGCAGAAGCTGTGGAAGAAGCTCCACCAATTGATGCAAAAGAAGTATTGCTTGAAGAAATTAGAGATTTATTGAAAAAGCAAAACAATGTTTAAAGAAGTAACAAAAATGCCTACCATGAAATTATTATTTCTTGGTTAGGCATTGTATTTTATTTTCCATCTTCAATAAGCGTTTCAACATCAATAACGATTTCTTCTTTTGGTACATCAGTTGACCCATTATAGTTTTTTACAACTACACCGTTTTGATCCACTAAATAAAATGATACCCCATGGATTACTTGGTCTGTATTGGGATCGTCTTTTACTAGTGTTTTAAAATTATCAGCTGCAAATTTGGAGATATCCTCTTGTTTATAGCCCGTTAAAAGTTGCCATTTACTGTCGTCTGCTACATCATAGTTCCCTAAATACTCTTGAAGTTTTTCTGGTGTATCGACTTCCGGATCTACACTAAAAGCTACGATGTTATAATCTTCTATTCCTTTGTCAACTAACATCTGCTGAATATCACTCATATTATATGTCATAGGAGGACACACTGTTTCACAATTCGTAAAGATAAATGTTGCCAACCATACTTTGCCTTTTAAATCATTCAAAGAAACATTTTCATTGTGTTGGTTCGTATAATTGAAATCTTGCACTTCCCAATTTGTTTGGGCTTCAAAGTTTCCACTACTACCACATCCTACGAGTACCACTACAGAAATGATAATAACAGCTATAAATTTCTTCATTGATGAGACCTCTCTTTTCTATTCATAGCCTTATCTTAACGAAACAAATATGTTCATTCAACTACTATGTCTCGTGTATTTCAACAGTTTTGTGACTAGAGTACTCATTTTAATGATAACAGTACAATTTTGATTTCTTCTAGTTTCCCTTCTACTCGGTGCATTAAATAAAATGACACGAAAATTGGAAAGCCTACATCTTGAATCAATGAAAACCACTGTTCCATAGTATCACTTCCTTTTTTAAAAAGACTCTCCTTGAAGGAGAGTCTTGGAATCTTAGATAATTTGTGTGACGTTTCGCTCAACTACTTTTGCGCTTTTCACAGCTGAAACTGGTCTTCCCGCAACATGAAACACATTGCTCGCTATGATAACTGCCATACCTGCCTCAATTTCTGCTTCTGTTAACGTGTCCTTTGGATTATCTACTGTAACCATTAACAATTTTCCGTTTTCTGTTTCAAATTGAAGTTGTAATGTTTTTGCCATTCCATTTCCTCCTTATTAATGTTAGATTATATTGGATGTTTCTACTTTTTCAGCTCCAATATAGGGGCTGTTTGAAAAGTTTGCTAGTGTGATAGCAACAGTGTCTAATCCATTCGCAGTAGCAGCTGCTAGTATATTTCGATAGGATTTAGACTTTGTCTTCATTTTCCCGTCACCTGTTAACCCTCCTTCAAATGTTAACTTCAGTACTGCTTGTTTGTATTCAAGATTTGCCATGTGTATCACCTCCTTTCAACAAGTAGATAGAGTCTTTTTAAAAGAAAGGATACATAGAGAGTGAAATTTTTTGGGGAACATCTTATACTTAATATAGAAAAACGAGGTGAATAGATTTGTTACAGGGTTGGTTTTTATGGTTTATATTATTTTGGGTAGTAGTTTTAGTTACTTTAATGGCAATTGGTGGATTCTTTATGTTTCGTAAATTCTTAAAGGCTTTACCTAAAGACGACGGTAAATCTGACTTAGACTGGGAAGAATATTATGTTGATAAAACCATTCATCTATGGAATGAAGATCAAAAGGAACTCTTAAATGAATTAGTTAGTCCAGTCCCAGACCTCTTTAGACCCGTTGCTAAACAGAAAATTGCTGGTAAAATTGGTCAGCTGGCCCTTGAAGAAAAAGCTACTTCCATTTCGCGTGAATTACTAATCAGGGGCTACATTATAGCAACACCTAAAAGGGATCATAAATTTCTAAGAAAAAAATTAGCGGAATTAAATATTGACGTTACTCCGTATACTAAATTTTTTGAGCTATCTGAAGTAAGTCCAAAGAAACGATAAAAAAGCGAGCGGCCCTTTATGAGAGCCCCTCGCTTTTTAACTTTTATACAAAAGATTATGCTTTTTGTAGTTTTCGAAATTGTAAATACATAGCAATTCTCCAAGGAACAATCATACCAAAGGCTAAAATCCAAAACATACCGCTAAGTTCCCCTACATCAATTGAAGAACTTAAAATTAGCTTACCAACCAAACGGACTATTAGTAAACCAATCAAAATGAAGATAAATGCTTTAGATTGCTTTAAGTAGATTTCACCATCTCTTTTTTCAAACTTAGAAGTCCAAATTAAAACAGAAGAAAACACGATTCCTACTGCGAGTGCTTCGATTATTTCCATCCCTGATACTCGAAAGAATGGAAAAACAAACATCAGAGCACCAGTGGACATAAACAATGGTGGTAGCAATATTTTTTTAACACTTGCGGGCTTTTTTGCTGCCTTTGCACGTATTGTTGTTACCAATATTCCCATACCTAGAGCTATCACGGTAGAAACAATAATCATTATATTTGGTGAAATTTTTTCAATCATGATAATTCTCCATATCATTTAGTTCTTTTAATATTCTACGAACATCATCTGTTTTTACAAACCTCGCATATCGTTGATATTCCTTTTGGTGCTTATAAAATAATACGACAGGAGCAGTATACAAAGATAACTGTCCTGCCATTTCTGGTACTTCTGCTGCATTAACTACATAAAAAGGGATTTCCACTTCTTTTTGCAAATTTTCTATTTGGGGATATAATCCTTCACAAACAGAACAATTAGTTGTTTTCACAAACAGTAACAGTGCAGATTCCTTCTCAAGAACTTCCAACCAATGATGGTAGCTATTAATAAGTTTCATCAATTTTCATTCCAGCTAGTTACATTCTGCAATACTTGAACGATTTGTTCGGGATTAAATGGTTTTGTAATGAAATCCTTTGCCCCATTTTCAATTGCTTCCACAATTAGTTTTTGTTGACCTAGTGCAGTGACCATGACAATTTTTGCATCTGGATACTCTGTTACAATAGCTTTAACTGCCTCAATTCCAGTCATTCCTGGCATTGTAATATCCATTGTCACTACATCAGGCAATAATTGTCGATACAATTCTACTGCTTCATTTCCATTAGATGCTTCTCCAATTACTTCAAACTGTTGATTTTCTAGCATTCTCTTGATAGTTGCACGCATGAAAACGGCATCGTCGACTACTAATACTGTTGGCATCGTCAGGCCTCCCTCACTTTAAAATCCAGTAAAGTCACCAAAAAACGGACTTAAAAGTCGAATAATATAAGTTAATCCATCAAAAAATAATAATATTCCTAGAGCAATCATGAAAAATCCGCCAATTTTCACGATTAAATTACTATTCTTACGAATCCAATTAAGTCGTGTAATAAAGAAAGATAACACGAAAAATGGAATAGCGAATCCTAGGACGTAGGCTAACATATACCAAACTCCTGCGTCAGGATTTGATCCCGCCATTAAGAGAACCGCAGCTAATATTGGACCGGTACAAGGTTGCCACCCTGCAGCAAAAGCCATACCAATCAATGTAGTTCCAAAATACCCGGAGGGACGGTTTTTAAATTGTAATCTTTTTTCTTTCATCAAAAACTCTGGCTTAAAAACACCAATTACTATTAAACCAAAAATAACAATAAAAATAGCACCGACTTGGCGTATTAAATCATCATATTGAATGAAAAATGTCCCTACTAACGAAGTTGCAAAACCTAATGCGATAAAAATAATGGAAAAACCTAATAAGAAGAATAAAGTATGTAGCATCCCTCTTCTTTGCATCAATTTTTTATCTGTTTTTATTTCTTCCAATGACATTCCAGTTATATAAGATAAAAATGCTGGATACAAAGGCAATGTACAAGGAGAAATAAAACTTAAAAACCCTGCACCAAAGGCCAAAAATAAATTAATATCGGTACTCACGGCTGTCTTCCTTTCCGAGTTACTCTCCCTATCGTACCAAATTTCATTCACTTTTACTCTACTAATGCTTGTGACAGCTTTTTGACTATTTTATATCTCGTTATTTTAAATGATTGGTATTATCTTACGCCTTCAACAACGCCATTCTGAAGCAGATACATTTTATGATACAAACCTTTTTCGTTCAAGAGTTCTTGATGTGTACCTCGTTCCACAATTTCTCCGTGATGTAGTACTAGTATTAATTCTGCATCTTGAATCGTACTTAATCGATGGGCGATGGCTATTGTAGTTCTACCTTTACGCATCTTCTCTAAGCTACTTTGGATTGCCACTTCAGTTTCTGTGTCTATATTTGCTGTTGCTTCATCCAAAACTAAAATTTTCGGATTTGTAGCAATTGTACGTGCGAATGCCACCAATTGTCTTTGTCCGCTAGAGAATGTAGATCCTCTTTCTGTCACTTTTTGTTTATATGAAAACGGCAGCTTTTCAATAAAGTTGTTAGCTTGCACAAATTCTGCTGCTGCCTTAACTTCCTCTTCAGACATATCTTTATCATGTAATCGGATGTTACTTTCAATATCACCATAAAACAAAAACGGATCTTGAAGCACAAGGCCTACTTTTTCTCGGATTTCTTCTGTTTTAAAATCCTTAACTGAATGCCCGTCTATTTTAATATCACCTTGTTCAAACTCATAAAAACGCATTAGTAAGTTGATAATGGAGCTTTTTCCACTTCCCGTATGTCCTACTAGAGCTACTGTTTGACCAGGTTCTGCTGTGAAGGAGATATTTTTTAACACATCCGTTTTACCATCGTATGAAAACGTTACATGTTGAAATTCAATTTTTCCTTCTTCAATTTTAGCTTTTGCATTATCCTTTTGAGCAGGGGCTAAATCTTTCTCGTCTAGCAAAGTGAACACTCTGGATGCCGCAACGATTGCTTGTTGAAATATCGAAAGACGTTGCATCACTTGATTGATTGGTTCAAAGAATCGATCTATATAAGTTACAAATGCATAAATTACCCCTACTTCTACGAAATTGTTCATAGAAGTTATCCCAAAGTAGCTTAACACCATAATAATGGCTAAGGCGTACACTAAATCGATCGCAGGACGAAGAAGAATACTATCTAACTTAATGTTACGTTTTCCTGCATTCCAGTGTGAGTCATTAATATCATTAAATTCATCCTGTAAACGGTCTTCTTGTCTGAAAGCTTGAATCATAGTCATACCTTGTAAAGATTCTGCAAGCTTTGCATTTAATTGACTCAGTCTTTCACGTAAATCCTGATAAACGACAGAGCTGTACTTTCTATATGTTCGAATGATTACAAACATTATAGGTAATAAAATCGTTGCGAACAATGCTAATTTTACATTCAATATAAACATAGCAATATAAACACCAACTATTAAAAACCCACTTTGAAGGAAGCCTACTAATACGCTGACAAACATATCTTTGATAGCTTCTGTATCATTTGTTACACGTGACACAATACTTCCGGCTGGCGTTTTGTCAAAGTAACGCATCCCCAACTTATGCACTTTAGAAAACACATCAATTCGCATTTGTTGAATAATTTTCAGTGCAATTTCTTGGAATTTTAAAAGTTGGAAATAACTAATGATTACATTCCCGATTTGTATAAATATATAACCTAGCGCTAATCCCACTAGAGGTCCAGTTGGAAAACTTTTAGGTGTTAAATAATTGTCCATAAAAACCTTGATTAAATATGGGCCCAATATATCTCCTGTTACAGTTAATACTAGTAAAAATAAAGCTATACATACTGCTTTCGTATGTGGTTTTAAGTATGTTAATAATCTTTTTAAAATCATCCATTGGTCTTTTCCAGTTAGCTGTGGTTGCTTCTCGTTCATTGTAACTCACCGCCCTTTTCAACTAAAGATTCTAGTTGCTGTAATTGATACATTTCATAATACATTCCTTTTAAGTCCATCAATTGGTCATGAGAGCCTTTTTCAATAATAGTTCCTTCACTCATTACAATAATTTGATGGGCATGTTGAATAGCACTTAAACGATGAGAAGTTATAATAGTAGTTTCATCCGTTCGTTTTTCTTTTAATGCCTCTAAAATAGCTTCCTCTGTTCGCGCATCAACTGCAGATAAGGAATCATCTAAAATGAGGAGCTCTGGTTCCATCAGTAATGCCCGAGCAATCGAAATACGTTGCTTTTGACCTCCAGATAAAGAAACCCCACGTTCTCCAACGATTGTTTTATAGCCATCTGTGAATTGCAATATATCCTCATGAATATATGCTAGCTTCGCCGCTTCTTCCACCTGTTCACTTGTTGCGCTAGCATTTGCAAAGGCTATATTCCCAGCAACTGTTGTGGAGAATAAAAAATGATCTTGTGGTACATATCCAATAGCTTCACGTAAGCTTTTTTTCTTATACGCATCAATGGAATGATTACCATAGATAATTTCACCTTGATAACCTTCAAACTCTCTCATTAATAGCTTTAATATAGCAGTCTTTCCAGAACCAGTTTTTCCAACAATCCCTAACGTTTCACCACGTTTTAAAGTAAAATGAACATCATGTAAGGCAACTCGATCATCTTCTGGAAATTTGAATTCCTCTAAATCAAATTGTAAATCTCCTTCAGGTTTTTGATCTAAAGCTCCTTCTTTATCATCAATCTCTACTTTTTCCTCAAGTAAATTCTTAATTCGATCATAGGAGGCACTACCTCGCTCGACAATGTTAAATAGCCATCCAAATGCTAACATTGGCCATACTAGTAGTCCTAAATAGGATGTAAAAGCAAATAAGTCACCAATAGTCATTTCATCAGCAAGGATGAAACGAGTACCGAATATAATAGATAAGAAGAAACATGCTCCTACTATAAGTGATATTGTAGGATCGAATAAGGAATCTACCTTTGCAACACGAATATTTTTTTCTACTACTTCTTGGGACAATTGAACAAATTCTTCCGTATCTTCTTTCTCTTGCCCAAATGTTTTTATAACTTTAGCACCTGAAATACTTTCCTGTGCTTTATCATTTAAATCGGAAAATGCTTCCTGTGCATAACGAAAACGTTGGTGTAAAAGCTTGCCATAATAACTTGTTAAAATGGCCATAAGAGGAAGCGGTAAAAGTGCAATAATCGTTAGTTTCCAGTTAATCGTAAATGCCATGGCTGCAATAACAAATCCACCTGTTGTAATAGAATCTACTAGAGTCAATACGCCTGCGCCTGCAGTCTGTTGTACTGCTGACAAGTCATTCGTTGCATGGGCCATTAAATCCCCAACACGTTTTTTTTGATAGAACGATGGAGACATTCTCGTAAAATGATGAAAAAGATTCCTTCTTAGCAGTCTTGCCAAATAGATGGCTGATCCGAAAATCATAATACGCCAATAATAACGCAAAATATACATACCTGTAGCAGCAAGGGCAAGTATACCGAGCCATTTTACTAAAAATGCTGTAGTTAATGTTCCTTTACTTATTTCATCTACTACATATCCAATTATTTTTGGCGGTAGTAGCTGGAGAAAAGCAACAAACATCAGCATTAGAATTCCTATTAAATACTGCTTTTTCCTTTCTTTAAAAAACCATCCTAAATCTAAAAAAACCCTCACAATTTTTCCCCCATATTTACATATTAAGACTTTACTAGTTTAGCAAATGTTTGAAGATTGGGAAAGGTACGAAAACAAAATTATTCGGATTCTGAAATAACTATACCTATTGTTGCGGAAATAAATTTATTGTTAACACTTTATTCACTTTTTTAAAAAAATTTTGCTACTTTAGCTAACTAAAGCTACAAAACAGTATATACTTTTAACATGAAAAAATTTATATCGACAAGGAGTGTTTCATTTGAATCAAACTAATACACGTGCTTATAATTTTAACGCAGGGCCTTCTGCACTTCCGTTAGAGGTACTAGAAAAAGCACAAAGAGAACTGATTAATTTCCGTGGTACAGGAATGTCCATAATGGAAATGAGTCATCGTAGTTCAACATTCGAGGAAATACATAATGGTGCAATTGCCCGATTGAAAAAACTTTTTTCTGTTCCAGATGATTATGAAGTACTTTTCTTGCAAGGTGGAGCAAGCTTACAATTCTCTATGATTCCAATGAATTTTCTTAATGCTGGACAAAAAGCTGGTTATATTATGACTGGTTCTTGGTCAGAGAAAGCATTCAAAGAGGCAAAATTGTTTGGAGAACCTTATCAGGTTGCAAGTACAAAAGAAAACAAGTATCGGAACATTCCTTCATTACAAGATATGCAATATGATTCAGATGCTGCTTATGTACATTTAACTTCAAATAACACAATTTATGGTACAGGCTGGTTTGACTTCCCAGATACTGGGGATGTTCCTTTAATTGCGGATATGTCTAGTGATATTATGTCTAAACCTGTTGATGTAAGTAAATTTAGTATGATTTATGCTGGTGCACAGAAAAATCTTGGTCCATCTGGTGTAACCGTTGTTATTATCCGCAAAGATTTTCTTGAAACTGCAAACACAGAAATTCCAACTATGCTAAAGTACAGTACATTTGTTGATAACAATTCTTTATATAATACACCCCCTACATTCGGTATTTATATGTTAGGAGAAGTGTTGAATTGGATGGAAGAAAAAGGTGGACTAACAGAAATCGCCAAACTAAATGAGGAAAAAGCAAAAGTTATCTACGATGTTATTGATCATAGTAATGGTTTTTATACTGGACATGCTTCTCCTGAAAGCCGTTCTCTTATGAACATCACTTTCCGAGTAGCTGATGAAGAACTGGAAAAACAGTTTTTAGTGGAAGCAAAAGAGGCAGGTTTTGTAGGCTTAAATGGACATCGATCTGTGGGTGGCTGCCGTGCATCTACTTATAACGCTGTTCCTTTAGAAGCATGCCAAGCACTAAGCAATTTCATGGTTGAATTTCAAAACAAACATCAGTAAAAAAAAGAAGCTCTTGCCGTTAAAAACAATTGGCAAGGGCTTCTTCTTTTATCTATGTCCTTCTTTTCTTGCTTGTATATATCCATAATATGCACAAGTTCCGTTTTGAGAGATATCTTTCACTTCAAACCCACACTTTTCGTAGAATTTAAAATTGTTGGAAGACGTATGAGCAAACCAATCACCGTGAGGCAATTTCTGTACACATAGTTCCACTAGCTTTTTACCGATACCTGTCCCGCGATATTCAGATAATACAACTAAATCTAATATGTTTGCCACCATTATTTGATCCGAAATAACTCGAATCATTGCTATCATTTTATTCTCCTTCCATACAGTAAATGCCCAGGTAGAATTATTGAATATTAATGAGAATTTTTCTTTCTGCCAATCTGGAGTATTTCTCGCCCATCCAGCATCTTCAAAAAGTTGTTCTACATTTTGTGCCGGTACCCCCTCGGTACCTTCTCTAATTATTAAGCCGTTAAAGTATAAATACATTACACAGCACCCCCATGTTTGTAAATAGTTCGGTACTCAGGTAACTATCTCCTCTTTAAATAGACTTATTATTTTTTATCCTCTATAATAACAACTGTAATTCTAAAAATACGAACAATAAGGTGTAATTTATGGAAAAATATACGCAAATATTTCAAGGAACTGCTTTTTCAAGTAAGTCATCAAAAGAAGTCCAAATTTTAAAAGATTATCTTTTCTGCATTAATTCGAACGGAATGATTGAAAGAATAATTGCTCCAGATGACACGGATTATGTAACCTTACTGGAGACTTATCATGTCAGTGAAAATTTTCACCGTTTAGCCGATGGACAATATCTTTTACCCGGATTTATTGATCTTCATGTACACGCACCCCAATGGGCTCAAGCTGGAACAGCATTAGACATTCCACTCTATGATTGGCTTAACACATATACTTTCCCTCTAGAATCTAAATTCTCTGATTTAGCATTTGCAAAAAATGTATACGATGAAGTAGTAAACACGCTTTTAGCAAACGGAACAACTACTGCACTTTATTTTGCAACTGTTCATAAGGAAGCGAGCCTCTTGCTAGCTGAAATCTGTGCCGAAAAAGGTCAGCGAGGTCTAGTTGGAAAAGTAGTAATGGATTCTCAAGAAGAAAATCCTGATTTCTATCGAGATACTGACACGCAGACCGCACTAGAAGACACAGAGGAATTTATCCTTGCAGTGAAAGAGTTAGCAAAATCTACTAAACAAGGTGTCTATCCTGTAGTTACGCCACGCTTTATACCTAGCTGTACAGACGATGCCTTAAAAGGTTTGGGAGAATTAGCTGCTAAATATGATACATATATTCAGTCGCATTGCAGTGAAAGTGATTGGGAACATGAGTATGTACAAAATCGTTTTCAGAAGAATGACGCGTTTGCTTTAAATGATTTTGGGCTTCTACGAGAAAAATCTGTGATGGCTCATTGTAATTTTTTAAATGATGCGGATGCAGAGTTATTTGCAGAAACGGGAACGGCTGTCAGCCACTGCCCCGTTTCCAATGCTTACTTTGCAAATAGCGTCATACCAATCGCTCATTTGCATTCTAAAGGTGTTGAGATTGGGTTAGGATCGGATATTTCCGGTGGATTTTCGCCTAGTCTTTTCGATAATGCTAGACAAGCTGTTATATCATCCAGAATGTTAGAGGATGGTGTGAATACGTCATTACCTGCAGATGAACGCGGTGTGTCAAATTCACGGATCACCATTAATGAGGCGTTTTACTTCGCAACTGCTGGTGGTGGGGAAAGTTTAAGCTTACCAATTGGTCGTTTAGAAGAAAACTATGCATGGGATGTACAAATCATTGATACTCTTTTACCATCCGCAAGACTACCTATTTTTAATTCGAATGAGGACTTAATCGATGTCTTCCAAAAAATAATGTATTTAGTTCGCCCAGAAAACATTCGAGAAGTTTGGGTTCAAGGTGAAAAAGTTCATTCTCGTACGTAATGTATAAATAGACAAAAGAGCATGTTTCACAACATGCTCTCAGACTGTAGAAAAACTCTTAGGATTTTGAGTTTCTCTATAGTCTTTTTTTAAAATAAAAAGTTTGATAAATAGAATTGGGATTTCCGCTCCTGGCGGACGCGTTCGGCGGGCGGGGGCCGAGCCGCTTCCTTCGCAAGGCTCAGTCCAGGGTCTCGACTGTCCCGCTTTTCCCGCTGGAGTCGCCGCCTCCGCTCCAATCAATCTATTGAATAATTACCTAATGAATATTATATAAGTTAAGATTTCTCTAGGCAAAATCGAAAGGTATTGAGAGGATGAAATCTCGAAGCCTTTTGTTGACAAGCTGAGAGCATGCTTCACAACATGCTCTTTTTATATCTTGTCATAAAAATAATTAAATTAAGAAAAGCTAATACTAGTATGACAAAAAACATGTAAAAAGAAATGGGGTCTCCCGCTAAATTATACTCATCTACAATATATCCACTTGAATAAAACGTTATAGCAGAGACGGATGTACAAATGAACGTTATACTTACAACTGAAAATAGGTTCACTATGTTTTTATTTAGAAAAATAACTCCGAATAATAATACGAGTAAAATGATAATGAAACCGATAAATACTGGTCTTAAATATATAAACTCTGGAAATTGATACTCCAATAAAATCGACTCCTTAACACTGTCTGTTGTTATAAATCAAATAAATAGTAGGAATCAACTATACACAACAAAACTATACTTGATAGTGTATAAAAGATGTATTTGTTCATTTCTTTATTTAAATTCGGTATAGAATCCCTGCGAACAAACCTACTAAGATTGCATCAAAGATAATAGGCATTCTATAAACGTGTTCATCTATCAATCTAAAGAGTATGATAGAAAAAGCTACAGAAACTCCACTGAGAAAAGACTTTAAGTTCATATTGATATCTCCATATTCTTTATGCGGTCACAAATAGTTTTATATGGACAGAAATTTATCTATCCGGTCATATTTTTTCTTATCCGGGCAGAAAACTTTTTTTACGATCACAACTACATATTCATTTTTTAGCATTCTAGATAAATTCTTTTAATTGCTTCCATATGAAGTGCTTCATGATAAAAGCTGAACAGAAAGGTTTCTCCTAAGGTATTAAAAGTGATGCCAGCTTTGTTTGTAAATGGTTTTGGTAGCTCTTTATCGAAATTTCCTTGTAGAGCTTTTTTTACTCTGGATTTTTGTTCGCTTAATACTACTGAAATTTCCGCTAAAGAAGGAGGCGTCTTTTTCCAATCAGCTGGCTTTGTTCCTGCACTAAATAACTCTTCATATTCATTTGGAACGCTCATCTTTTCACCCAAAACACCATAAACGAGTTTTTCTTGGATATATGCAATGTGACCGAAATTCCAACGAATATTATTATTAAAACCTTTTGGTACTATATCCGCAATCTCTTCTGGTATCGTTTTAATTGACTTCTCTGTTATTGTTCGTACGGTTTCCATATGATGAAATATCATTTGTTCCAATTCAAGTCCTCCCTCTTTATTTACGCTTAGATCGCATTCCTTTTAAAATCGTGGTTTCATCCGAATGAAGAAATTGATGATATGGTCTACTATTCATTTCGTAGATGGAGACTTTTCCTTCTTCATTATAGTGAATTCCCCATCCATATTTTTTAACTAATGGAGAGGCTCTAAAGCATGCTTTAGGTTTGGAGAAAAATTGTTCGCGAAGTTCGTCTAGCTGGTCTGATTCAATCTCATTTTTTATGACATAAGTTTGAAATTGCACATCGTCTTGCGTTTATTTATAAGGATTATTGTAGATTAATTCATACTCAATTGAAGCAATAGTTGGTTTTTCTTTTCTCGACATCGGTATGATGGCAGATTCCACTGGTGAATCTTCAGATATTAGGATAAAAGTGTTTTTGTAGCTCACTTTCTATCACTCCTTTGCATTTTCCTGTCTCTTCGCAAAATCTCCACTTTCTACATTAAATAAGTATGTGCCACCGTTTGTTTCGATAATATAGTGCCCAATCGTTTTTTTAACTTCTTTTCCTTTACCCACTTCTTCACCAGTTTCGCTCTCTATTTTAGCTATTGCATCTTTGTACGTATAAGTAGGTAATTCCATATAAAATAAAATAGTTAAGCTTATTAGTCCTATTGTATAAATCGCGAGTAAATGCTTGAAAGCTTTTTGTAGTCGATCTTGTTTAATATAAAATGTATTCATACTTCCAATAATCCCTATAGCTAGTGTGCTCACTGCGCTTCTCGCGGTTTCATCAACAAATATATACTTTCTTGCGATGAGGAACATGTATAGCGACAGTAATATGTAAACCAAATTCATAAGATATAGACTTTTCATTTTCATTCGCTTATTCTCCCTTTATATTTAATTCCACATATAGGAGAGAATACCCTTCCAAAATAGGAAAGTTGAAGTCCGTATCTTAAAACAAAAAAATCGAACGCATGTAAACGTTCGATCATTTCGAATATCCGGCTCTAAAGCTGAATCAGATTTGGTTGAAATAATAAATTATTTTTTGATGGCATCGTATACCATATTGGCAATTGCTTTTGCTCCGTCTGCATTTGGATGGATTCCATCTATTCTAAACCATTCTGGATGGTTCTTTGTTATATCATTAATATCAATTACTTGTAATCCAAGCTCTTTTCCTAATTCCCGTACAGCTTCAGCTGCTTCATGGACCATATCCTTTTGAATATTAAACTCCATTGGGCCTTCTGTTTTTCCATCAACATAAAAGGGAGTTGCTGGTGTATTGAGATAGACAACGGGTTTTGATTTTAACTGAGTATAGGACTGCACAAGCTCTTTATATTGCTTTTTAAATTCCTCTTTACTCACCCAGTTTTGTACTTTTGAATCATTCGTCCCAAACATAATTACAACGATATCCGGCAAGTAATTTAAACTGTCCTGAAAATTTTTTTCATTCACATATGGCTTGTCGCCAGTGCTCATCGCAGTCCTGCCGCTGTAACCAAAGTTTTCCACACTATAACTGGTACCAAGCAGGGTTTGCAATTCGGCAGGGTACCCATATCCATAAGTAATGCTATCGCCCACACAGGCAACACGGATTGTTGAAGCACTCATTGAAGTCGCTTGAAAGCCTTCTAAGCATACGAGTATAACCAAAATAATTGACGTAATTAATAATCTTTTCCTATTTTTTTGATTTATCAAAAGTATTTTCTCCTAGTATTAAATATCTCTTTATATGAATCGTAAATGTATTCCTACTGTCAGTGTCCAAAAAATAGTGATATGAGTTTAGTTGAATTCTCGAAAATAATTTCATTTACATGCTAGTTGTAAATGAATAGATGCTGCCACCTCTTCCATTGATGCAATTGTTCTTCACATTACATCACTTGTGTATACACTAATTTAGTATCTATTTATTTTTATTATCGGCATAGGTTGGACATATTTCATGGGATTTATCAATATAAATTTTTTAGATATGTCAGAGAAAATCTACGCAAAAAATCTAGATTAATTTAACAAAATTTGGTCTCATTATTGATTTAACAACAGTTGCCATCACAATGTCATACCTACTCAAAAAAACATAACGTTGTCCTAGGAATTACGTCATGTTTTCGTTTGGGGTCAAAAATGTTCGATTGGTTCTCGCTTCTACTTCTTATGCCCACCAAGCAAACCAGCACGTTTCAACGCTGTTCCTGCTTCTGTATAGGATACAGCGCGTAGAATTGCAGTGGAGCCGTATTTGCTTCGCAGCAAATCCATTGTTTTTCCTAACTTTCGTTCCTTCCACTTTCCTTCTTCAAACAAACTGAGCTGCATCGAATATTCCGGCTCTAAATTGGTAATAGAAATTGCCAGCCTACGAACAGGACGATGATCATAAAACTCATCAAAAATCTGTTCGCATACTTTATATATTTTCATCGTGGCATTTGTCGGTTCTTCTATCGAGCGAGAACGATTAAATCCCCCTCCAAATGAATCCTTGCTGTATCCGACTTGAAGATGGATGGTTCTTCCTGCCATGTTCGCTTCTCTGGCGCGTCTAGCGACATCCTCACACATTTCTAAAATCACTGCCATCACTTCTTTTTTTGTACAGTAATCACGATACAATACTTGGCCTTTCCCGTAACTGATTTGTCCATTCACTAAAGGAGCGCCAAGCTCGGACAAGTCAATTCCCCACGCATGATGGTAAAGTTGGTTGCCCATGACACCAAATTTTGCTTCTAATGTAGCGAGAGAAGTTTGGGCTAACTGCCCAACTGTAAAAATCCCCATATTATTCAATGTCTTCTCTAAACGAGAACCAATTCCCCACATCTCACTTAAAGGAGTAACGGGCCATAATTTTTTTTGCACATCCTCATACGTCCACTCCGCGAAACCTGTCTTTTTTGCTTCTAAGTCTAGCGCAAGCTTTGCCATCAGCATGTTTGGTCCCATCCCAACAGCGCACGGCAATTGAAACTGACTGTACATGCCGTCTTGGATTCGCTTAATTGTTTTTTCGATTGGACCCCAAAGCTTTTCGGTACCGCCTAAATCAGCAAAACACTCATCGATACTATACACATGAATTGCTTCATTCGGAACATACTGATTTAAATAGCGAACGATTTCAACGGAAACTCGAACAAAAAATTCCATCTTCGGCTCAATTAAATGAATAGACGGATGATCTGGAACTTCAAATAGCCGTGTTCCTGTTTTCACACCAAATTTTTTCTTCATCATAGGAGATGCTGCGAGTACAATACTTCCCTTATGCTCCATATTACCAATCACTGCAATGGGTGTATTCATCACATCCAGCCCCGCATCGGCCGCCGCACAGCTCGCAAAGAAACTCCGCATATCAATACATATTATTTTCCGACTTTCTAACCCTTCATACATATTATTTACTCCTCTCATAAGGAACAACTGTTCTCATAGTATATGCCGAACGAACGTTCTTATTCAATGGTAAATAATAGGTTTTACTTTATATCCACCTTTACATCCTCTTCAATCCAAGATGGATAAAATTTAGTTCTCATTTAACTTATCCAAAACCTTGTAATCAAGTTATTAATTTAGCAGTTCTTATTGAACGAAAGCATCCGTTAGTTGTTAGTTGAAGAAAGTTTTCTGCTGTGACTCCTATCGTTTCAGCCATTCTTCAAATGTCATCATCTTAAAATCTTCTTGAAAATCTAATCTAATTGGAGTGATGAACTCAATTGAATTACCATCTGGATCATCAAAATAAATCGCAGCATGTGCATGAGGATTATTAGGTAATACAAGTGGTTGACGATGTTCATCAAAGCCAAATGAAGAACGAATACCTATTCCTTTTTCACTCAACCATTTCTTAGCGAAGATGATATCCTCTTTCTCTACTCGAAACGCGATATGACGTATCGAAGGATGATAAGGTATCTCAACTTTATCGCTTTCCCATAAACCAAGCCAACTTTCACCTTTTGCAATCCAGAAAAAAGCTAGTTTATCTTGTTTATAGGCTATATCTAATCCTAAATTTTGATAAAATAAAATCGAATTTTCTAAGTTACTTACTGGTAAGTGTGCTTCATATAAACCTTTTATCAAAGTAACACCTCTTTTAAAATACTATATTGATCTTCTTCAACTAAGCAGCACGATGATTTTCTGCTAAAGCACCTGTTTGTTGAATAAGGTATTTCTGTCCTTACCCAAAGATTTGGGCAGCAATAGCAAATAACTCCTTATTCCTGTATGGCATATTAACAGAGTTTTTTATCATAATGGGCGGTTCACTAACTTTTATAAATCCACTTTTCTGCAAGAAAAACATTAACTCCTTATTACTGGAAGGTACATCAATCCTTAACTTCCCTTGATGATTAAGAGCTAACTCATCGACTATTAAAGCTGCGGTTTGGGGATTCGGTGCTACAATAGGTCCCAATATTAGATTTATTGGTCCTAATATAGACAATCCATATCCAATAATTTTCCCCTTTTGATTTCTAACGACCAAACATAGCTTTGATTGTTCTATCCGGTTAAGAAGAAATTTTCTTCTCTTATCACCAAACGCAGCCGAATCTAATTCAACAATTTCATTAAAATCATTCTCACTGTATTTCCCTAAGGTTATTTCTTGATTAATAGACATTTTAGTCTGAATATAACTATCACTTAAATACTTATGTATATAGTCAACAGTAATAAAACCCAAGTTTTCATATAGGGGTTTCCCATCTTCAGTTGAAATTAACATTATTGAGGTTTCTTTAGAAACACTGTCTATACATTTCTGAGTAGCTTTTTTTCCCAATCCTAAACCTCTGTATTCTTTATTAACAATAACCATACCAATGGAAGCTAAATCAGTATCATAAGGTATTATTGCAGCACTCGAGACAATTTTCCCCACAGCATTTTTATGTCCAAATATTTTACCGGATGACATAACAGTTCTAATTTCATGTTCATCATAATCCCAGCCCACTGATGCTGAAAGTTCTATTAACTCTAATACGTCATATTCATCAAATTGCATTAATTCTAATACTGATTTGTTATCTGTATGCATTAGAACACCCCCTATATTGGTTTTTTTCTTATTTTACTTTAATTTATTGAAATAATCCTGCCCTGTTCGTCCAATAAGAAGAATGAGTTGCATAAGCAACGCATGATCCTTAACTAAGTACCCGTTAGTTGAATAAGAGTTATTCGCTATGGATTTCAAAACAAAAATAACCAAATGCCAAATCCTTTTCTGAAAGTTCCAAATCCACTTTCGCGTAATCAAATAAACAGGGTAATAGCACATCTAAATAATCTCGGTATTTATCTAGTGAGGCTTTAAATGATTCTGAATCATCGTATCTACATATCGGGGTTAGTATTTTGCCCCTATCATATTCTTCTAGTGTCACAGATGTAGCATCCATGTCTAAGGATTCTAAAATACGATCTTCTGCATCTTGTTCATTAAACTGTTCCATGCATTCTACAAAGAACATGTATTGATCAAATTCACGCTGTAAGTTTACCTTTTCGTTCACATAAAATGGAGTGATTCTGATATATTCAGTTGTTGTGTTTGCTTCAATTAATTTATCAATAAGAGTATTTAAATCTGTAATAGTTGGATAAAGTCTGTATTTTCCATTACGGTAAACGGTATGTTCATAGAAAATTCCGTTGATTATACGTGCCTTTTTTCTAGTATGATCTTGTCACCTCCTGTTTTAATAGTATGGCATTGGATTCTAGATTTTGAACTAACCTGCCACGTTAGTTTAAGTGTAACATTTCACACTTGATCACCGAAATTTGTATTGGACATAAAAATAGACCATCGAATTAATGTTCTTATTTAACTAAAGGACCAGTTAGCACCATAATAATATTGGCATTGCACTTCGTTAGGCAAAATAGATTTTCTAATATTATTAATTTTCAACCTCCTATTATATTTTAATTAGGATAGTTATTTGCTAAAATAAATGCGTTACTTAATATTAAAAAGGAGTGAATAATCTTGTTTTTAGCACCTTTATTCGAAAACGATGTACCAGTAGTACTCTCCCGCTTCTAATGGAGAGAAAATTATAATACTACTTCTCTCCGTTAGGGCATATCTAGCCTAAAATAAAACGGAGGGTATAAAATGAAAAATACACTTATGGGTTCTTTATATTTAATATTAGCTTCGAGTATCTGGGGAGGTATGTATGTTGTCGTTATAATATTAGTGGCAGTCATACCACCATTAGAACTTGTATGGATGCGTTATTTAATAGCACTAGTGGCACTAGTCATAATTGGACTGGTGACTAGACAAAATTGGAGAATTAAAAGACGTCACTTTGGCATTATAATTGCTATTTCTATAATAGGGTACGTCATTTCCATTGTTACTCAAGAAACAGGTACAATGCTTTCTACTCACAAATGGGTGCTATTATAACTTCTACAACACCAGCATTTATGGTTTTGTTTGCTAGTTTAATACTTAAAGAACGTTTAACTTTAAAGAAGGCTATTTCAGTTAGTTTAGCCACTATTGGTGTGATTACCATTGTTGGAATGGATGATATTAATATGTCTAGCATGCTTGGTGGAGTATCACTTATAATAGCAGCATTAACATGGGCGTTAATGTCTGTACTCATAAAACGTCTACCTAGTGATTATTCACAAATTGTCGTTACGACCTATGCTACTTTAATTGCATTTGTTGTTTTAACTCCTTTTGTTATAACAAAACTACCACAAATTGATATAAACGATTTAACTAATCCAACCATTTTGGGAGGATTAATTTATTTGGGTGTAGTATCGACATCTATTGCATTTCTATTATGGAATCGTGGATTACAAATGCTAAATGCCTCCAGTGGTGGAGTTTTCTTTTTCGTTCAACCCGTTGTTGGAACATTATTAGATGGTTAATACTAGGTGAAACAATTAGTATAACCTTTTGGATAGGCTCTGTTTTAATTCTCTTAGGGGTCTTAATAGTCATTAAAGATAGACATGAAGAACAAAACTCTTTATCTCAATAAATAAAGCGAATACAAATTATAGGAGGCATTACTATGGCAACTTTCGACGATTTTCAAAAGCTAGATATGCGTGTTGGGGAAATTACCAGAGCAGAAGCATTCCCTAAAGCAAGAAAACCAGCATATAAACTGTGGGTTGACTTTGGAGAAGAGATAGGGATTAAACAAAGTAGTGCTCAAATAACAGATTGTTATGATTTGGATGAACTAATTGGTAAACAAGTATTAGGAGTAGTTAACTTTCCTCCTATGAAAGTTGCTGGTTTTAGTTCTGAGGTTTTAGTGATGGGAGTATATGCAGAACAGGGTGTTGTTCTTATAGAACCACAACAAAAAGTTAAAAAAGGAGACCGATTAGGATAAGGTCTGTAATGAGCATAGCTTAAAAATTTCACCTAAAATTAAAGTCAAAAAAACACAAGTGGTATCATATTTCCACTTGTGTTTTTTATTTTAAAAGTCAATGTTTCACAAAACAGCCCCTTTAGTTGAAAAATAAAAATGTGCTAAAATAACAACTCAATGATCTTTCTCTAAAGCACCCGTTAGTTCAATAAAGAAAAATGAGAAGTATCATTAAACTTATTTATAACGTTCTGTTGAAAACTATTTCGATTTAGAACTGTAATACCTCCAACTGATGAAGAAAAGTATGCGTTAGCAATCATTTCAGGTTCAAATCTCATCCACCAAGCAGTAATATAACCCAGAGTACCGCCATGTGTGACAATCACTAAATTTTTCCCCTTTTCTATTTCAGATATCCTATCCATACAGCTACAAACACGACTATAAAACTGTCTCCATGTCTCTCCATCTTTAAATTCTTGATAATCTAAATCAAATCCACTATTTTTCCTTGGTATTCTATTTTCTCTTGCCCAATCCTTTGTTTTTCCTGTTGCAACACCAGTATTTATTTCACGAAGTCCTTTATTTTTGTTGACTTTTAAGTTTATCAAATTGGCGATTATTTCTGCTGTTTGTACTGCTCTTAATAAATCAGATGAATAAAAAGCATATTCGTTATGATCTACTATTTCCTTTTTAATTTTGTCCCCTATAAGTTTTGCTTGTTTTCTCCCTAAATCTGTTAAAGGAGTATCTGTCCATCCTCCTGTCATGTTATTTATATGGTGTTCTGATTGACAATGCTGTATCAAGATAATGTTGCTCAATCAGCCTTCCCTCCCCCAAAAATTAATGGTATATTTCAAATTATCCTACTTGTAGAAATATACCATTAATTTAATATCTTGGTTGCGTCTTTATTTTAATAAGAAAAGAGCTGTCCAACTAAAGCGAACGTTACTTAAAGTACATTTGTTCATAATTATAGCCCTAAGTTACTTCCCCCTAGACAGCCTTTGTTTGATAAAACCTCAATAGTATCGTTTCTAGCATGTTTGTCTAAACTGATAAAGCCAACACCAAGATTTATTGGGAAAGCCTAAATTTGTTTGATTATTTTTTAGTACTACAATACTTTATGGCTAGGTTGGTTAAGCTAAATTAAGAAGGATTGGTAATCATATGTTTAATCTTTATCCAACTACATTAGAAAATTTAGCAGTCTTAGTAACCTGTCTCATTTGCATTCTAATTTTTTATATCATTATCAGACCAAAATTTAAGTATAGTAACTTCATTCTAATTATATTAATCGCATTTACTTCCGTATTGGCCATAATAATTTATCTAAACTTATAGAAGTTCACTATTTTGTTCGAAATTTATCGCTTGTTTGGGTTCATCTTCTTCATAAGAACTTGCTAAATAAGGTCAACTCTAATATGGTAGATTTAACTCTTTAAGATATGGGTAACTTTATCAATAGCATTTTGTAGTAATTCACTGTTTTTTACATATAACTTCTTGGCATCCTTATTTTCTGTTGAAAGCGAAAATAATTCTAAGTCCGCTTGGCATTTTTTCATTGTGGAAAGGATTAATGGCCTTTCTTGAGGAGATGGGACTTGTAGCTTATCATCAAAGACATCTACCGTTAATTCCCCATAGGAGTTTACTTGCCCTACAAAAACATTTTCAATAGTGACCCCTAGTTTTTCAAGTTCAGTCTTTAACCACCCCCGATTATACCCAATGGTAGAAAGGGGTTCATCCAGAATCTTGCCATCCATAATAACAGTCTGTGGCTCTTTAATTGAAGCTACTTTAATGTTTAAATCCTTTGCTGTTAAAGGTTGATTTTCTTTCTTCAACAGGACAGATAGCTCTCCAGTTGCCTCTAATATTGCATATTCCACATCAGAAACTTGAAAGACATCCTTCTTACGAAGTAATTCTAACATTTCATCCACTGTATATCTTTCCTTTTTTAAATTTTCTTCCATAATCTTGCCATCTTTGATGAATATAGTCCCTTTGCCTTCAGTAAAATCGCGAAACTTTTTGCTTTTCAAAGAAACGATACCACCTAAAAACGGTAAAATAGAAACGATTACAATCGCTAGGAAGCCTAAAAACATGTTTTGTTCTAATCCCATAATAACTTCTGCCGCTATGCTTCCTATGGTTATTCCAGTAACATATTCAAAAAATGAAAGTTGGGAAATTTGTTTTTTACCTAGCATCTTTGTAACGAAAAACAGAAAAATCACAAACGTTAACGATCGAACTATGACATCAAGCCATTCAGGCATAATATAAAAGACCTCCTTTATTTTTAAAATCCTTTATATTGAAATTCTTCACTTTCCAATTCTCCAACTCTTTTTTTTAAATCCTCAACTACCTCGGATACTGTCATCATCGTTTGATGTATGGTTTGTTTGGATTCGTAATCTTGTGTCCGTTCCGCTAAATTGGAAAGACTAGCTTCTACTCCTTTAAGACTGGCTAGGCATTTTTTTACATCTGAAACAACGGTCATCTTTCATTCTCCTTATCCCTTTGGTTTAAAAATAAGCGCACCCAACATACCGAAAATAATCGCAGATGAAATTCCTGAACTCGTCACTTCAAACATCCCTGTAAGTACACCAACTAAACCGTGTTTTTCAGCTTCTTGCATAGCACCGTGTACCAAAGAATTACCGAAGCTTGTAATAGGCACCGAAGCTCCTGCGCCAGCAAAATCAATCAACGGTTCATATAAACCTACCCCATCTAAAATAGCACCTATTACTACAAGGGTACTTAACGTATGTGCCGGAGTAAGTTTAAACACATCAAACATAATTTGTCCAATTACACAAATAAATCCACCAACAACAAAAGCCCAAAAAAAGATCATCTCTATTCTTCACCCCCGTATTCGATCGATACCGCATGTGCGATACAAGGAATCGTTTCATTTTGCTGAAAGGACAGGGGAGATAACAAAGCACCTGTAGCTACTACTAACATTCTTTTAAATTCACCTTTTCTCATTCTATTTAATAAATGGCCATAAACTACTGTCGCTGAGCAACCTGCACCACTTGCTCCCGCCAAAATTGGTTGTCCTTCTCGATAAATCATAAGACCACAATCTTGGTATTGTTTTTCTACAATGGGAATGCCATGCTTTTTGAATAAATCAAAGGATGCTTCCTGGCCTATTCTACCGAGATCACCTGTTACAATTAAATCGTAATAAGAAGGATCAATGTTTCGTTCCTTTAAATGCGCCTCAATTGTATCTACCGCAGCTGGAGCCATAGCCCCTCCCATATTAAAAGGATCAGTCAACCCCATATCAATTACACGGCCTATCGTAGCAGAAGTGACACGGGGTCCTTCTCCGGAAGAGCTTAATAAAGCCGCCCCAGCACCTGTTACCGTCCATTGTGAAGTAGGTGGTTTTTGTCCACCATATTCAGTTGGGTATCGAAACTGTTTTTCAACGGCAGTGTTATGGCTTGAAGCCCCTGTTAATAAATATTTAGCACCATTTGTGTTAATAATATAAGCACCTAGAGCTAAGCCTTCCATAGATGTCGAACAAGCACCAAACAAACCAAAATAAGGTGCTCCAATAGTTCGACTTGCAAAACTCGTTGGGGTAATTTGATTAATCAGATCACCAGCGAGAAGAAATTGTACCTGTTCCTTTTGGATTCCTCCTTTTTCTAGTGCTTTTTGACAAGCTTCTTCAAAAAGAATTTTATGTGCTTTTTCATATGAATCTTGAGCCAGCCATAAATCCGAATGCAGAAGGTCAAAATCGTCTGCTATAGCTCCATCTGCCTCAAATGGTCCACCAACTGTTCCAGTGGAAATAATGACAGGTTTATGATCAAAGATCCATGTACGATGACCCGCTAACATTACAAACCACCCCACTGTATTAACATTGTTTTAATCAAAGCAATAACAAATGCAGAAAATACGCCAAATACAATTACGGAACCAGCAAGTTTAAACATATTGCCCCCTACACCTAACACAAATCCCTCTGTTCGATGTTCAATTGCAGCAGATATAATCGCGTTACCAAATCCGGTAACTGGAACAGCTGAACCAGCTCCACCGAATTGGGCGATTCTATCATAAACTCCAAATCCAGTAAGAAGCATGGCAATAAATATTAATGTTCCAACTGTTGGATTTGCTGCGGTTTGATCTGTAAAATCAAAGAAATATATATAGAATGTTTGAATTAGCTGCCCGATAAGGCAAATAAGTCCACCAGTAAAAAATGCCTTTATACAATTTCGAATTACAGGTCTTTTTATTTCGTGTTGCTTTTGAAGATCTTGATATTCCTGTTGTACTGGTGTCAATTGTTTCTTTTTATTATTCGACATGGGAGCAAGCCCCTCTTCCTCTACGATTGTTCCTTCATGAGACTTTTGATTTTTTTTATATCTTTTTCTAGCTTTTTCATACTCAAGTTATTCTTTAGAAGTTTTTGTTCCAATTTATCAAGTTCAAAATACATTTTTTGATCGGAAGAAACCAAGACTTTATAATCTGGATGCATTTTTTCCAGATCTGATTTTAAATTCTTCTCAATCTTTTTTAATTGGAAACGATCAAATTGTTTCACTTTTATGGCCACTAATAACTCTTTATCAGAATTCACAGCTTTTACATCTGATATTTCCTCTTCTGTGCTGATATTTTCTTTTACTTGATTAGCGACCGATTGACTGATTGGATTACTTACTTTCACGAGTGAATCAGTAAAATCCTCATTAGTATCAGCAAATTGTTTCTGATTTCCGTTACAACCAGAGCATAATCCAATAACCATTAATATTAAAATAGCAACTTTCAATTTTGTTGTTTTGGAAATCATGATTTCACCTCTATATTTTATGCATTATTTTCGAGACAAAAAGTTGAGGTAACCAACCTTTTGTCTCTCAATATTAATTATTCCTGTTTGTATTGAGGTTCTTCTTGTAGTATTTGTTGAAGTCGAGGTTCAATACTATCTACAATAGATTGGGTTTGTGTAGCAGCATCTTGGTAAAGCGACTTCGCTTGTTGATTTTCTGTACTTAGAGCAAATGTTTCAAAGCTTGCCTGAGCACTTTTCAATTCTGCTATAACTGTCTTAATGTCATTAACTACTGTCATGATTAACACCACCTTTTGTCTTTTGAATTCTAAATTCTATTAAAATAAAATGTCTTCATTTCCAATTATTAATTGTCAATTGGAACAATCGCTATTTTACCCCTTTAATTAGCAGTTTATACTTCTAGTTAATAAACCTTCTAAATCCTTAAAAGTTCAATTTATCAGTACTTAATCCTTGTAATTCACTTGTTGTCTGTTGAATCAATGTTGTATTAAACCTAATTTATTTATTCTTTAGGGAATCTTTACGATAAATAAAAAAAATCTATTTTGAAAATTTCAAAATAGATTCCTGCCTTATAGTTCTTATATCATAGAATTTAAGAGTACATAGTGAAATTTTTCTTTTTTCCATAATCCATATTTTTTCGTTATTACTAGAGAGAATTTCACTTACTTTTCTTTTCTATTCTTTACTCACGAAAAAGCAATAAAATATTTATTTTAAAAATGTTGATTTCGATTAAGTTTGAATAAAAGTATCGGATTATTCCTGTATCCTTTAGTCGAATAAGAATCAGTCAACAACTTTAATTGACCAGCCTCTTCTCTATTTCAGGATAAGGATGGTGACTTTCCTCATCCCATGATATTTAGCGATAACCATGTTATTTACCTATGTTGTTCTCAGCTAATAGCTTTTCAATGAAGAGAGAAACATTCTCTTTTGATAAATGTTGATGATAAGTATTTAATTGTTGATTCAGCAATTTCTGAAGCTTGTCGCAATGTAATACCTTTAGTATTTTTTCCTCAAAATTAGGGGTTTCTCGCCAGCACTCCAAGTGATACACAAGACCCCACTTTTTTAAATTTTGTAAATTAATTTCTTCCTGACCAGGCAACTCATGATAAATAAAGATAGGAATTCTTTTAAATAGACATTCGCTTATCGTCACGCCTCCCGGCTTCGTAATGATTGCGTCAACTCTATCGTACAATTTGTTCATTTCTTCTTTCGATGAAATATAAGGTACAGCATTAATGAATGGATTATTCAATTGTTTAATCCAATTAAACAACTTATTATTTTCCCCACAAAGCACCGTATAATTAATTTTCCCTGAAGGTTGGAGCGTTTCAACAAATGTTTTTATTAAACCTATACCAAGATTACCTCCAGATATTAAAATCGAAAATTTGTCTTTTTGATGAAGTACCTTAGCCTGCGCCTTATACCGAGGGTGAATCGGAATCCCTGTAACAAGAACATGATCAGACTTGACTCCGCGCTCAATTAAAACTTCTTTTATTTCTTTGGTGGGTACAAAATGGTAGTCTATACATTCCATTCCCCATATTTGATTTATGAAATAATCGGTATAGACATTAATAACTGGAACAGATATACTCCCTTTTTGTTTTAAATGGTTTAACAAATAAGAAGGTAATGCATGTGTACAAATGATAAGTTGCGGATTTTTTTCTTTAATCAATTTTTCTATCCAATAGAGGAACAACCATTCATAAAAATAAAAACGTTTTGCCTCATTTTTATATTTATATGCAGATTTCTTATATAACCAGCTGTATAAGTTGGGAAAGAGATAAATCCATTTTAAATAAAATTTTGATATGAATCCTTCAACATTTCCGTAACTGTACGACAATATGTCTATTTTTTCACATTCAAACAAGTCATTAGTCTCCTGAAGTGAATCTATTATTCCATTTGCTACTTGGTGATGACCAGATGACATTTGCAAGAAGGGCATAAATAATATCCGTTTCATACATGCATCCACCTGTCTTTTTGTGTAGTATGTTCCCCATTCACTAATATATCCAGCTATTTTTTATTAATATTAGAGTGAGAAATGGTTAATCTAAACAGGATAGTAACTTCTAAATGCAAGGAGGAATGTAAACAATAATGAAAAAATTCATAATACAAATATGGGGAATGTTTGACCAGGTTTACTTATTTTGTACTCGTTTAAAATGTCTTGAAAAAATTAGCACGAATTATAATATTTTCCGTGTTCGGTTAACGCGTTATAAAGGACGTGAAGTAGTTCTTTCTGACGGAACTTCAATTAAAAAAAATGACCTTCTTATCAAGATCCATCTCCATAACGTCCGTATATTAGAAGAAATGAAAAACAAGGACGAAAATTTTAAAAAATCCCTGTATCTTTATAAGAAAGTTCAGGAATCTTTACCTGATCTTGCATTATATATTATCCATCATAAAAATAATCAACAAATAAAAGGAGTAATTGGTATTACAATGATTAATAAAGGATTTAGGCGTTTAGGGTTTGAATCTGTTTCATTTTCTAGTATTTCGTATTTATGGTATAAACGGATTGCTCTTTACCCAATCCACTACCTTTCCAATTCTAAACACTCTTCTAAAAGTAACAAGACCCCTTATCCTCATTACTTGTTTATGTCAAAAGATATGATATATATAAAATATGGTAAAACATCTAAGGTTATTGCTTCTTGAAGAATAAAAGCCTATAGGTCTGCCTAATATTATAGGCATTGCTTATAGGCAATTTATAAAAAAAGAGAATTTCTATATCTTTTTGCAACAAATTAGAAGCTTTGCTGCTTCGGTAGTTTTTCGGTTAAAGGGTTATTTGCCATCCCTTGTAATGGCTGCGTCGCTTGTTGCAATGGTTTAGTCATTTGCTGTAAGTTCTGTAAATTTAATTTGTTCGGCATATTTTGAGTAAATTGTTTAAAGGTACCATTTCGCATCCCTCGAACTACACCAAAAATAGCAACCCCTATTGCACCCCAAGTAAGAAACCTCATTACAATCTTCCTCCTTTCTTTTAAAAATATTTTTGAACCCACTTAGTATCGGTAATCAATTTGCTATTATGCTTAGTATTATTTCCTTCATTTTGTTTCATCATAAACATTACTGGTTGTGTATCCATAAATTAAAGCTAACAATCTTCTCTCTTCTCCTATATTATTTTCCAAGAGGGGGAATTTACTTGTTAATTTTGTTTTCGTTTTTCATTGTAACTATCCTGTCTATTTTATTTTATAAAGGATATAAAAATACCAAGCTAGTATTATTTAATAATGTGTTTATTAATTCCAAAGTGAATACACAGGTAGACGGGAATCCATTTCGTGTATTACATATTTCAGATATGCATCTTGAAAACATTTCCATTTCACCTTCGCACCTTTATTCTATTCTAGAAGATCAGTCAATTGATCTGATTGCTTTAACGGGAGATTTTTTAGATCGTAAACGTACTATCCCTAAACTATTACCATATTTAAAAGTTTTAAATGAATTGAATCCAAAACACGGAACTTTTGCAGTGTTTGGAAACCACGATTATGTTTTAAGACATCCAGATTTCATTAAATTAAAGCAAGTTTTAGATCAGAATGGATGTAAAACGTTGATAAATGAAAATGATGTGCTATGGAATAATGGGAGGAAAATTAACATTATTGGAATAGATGATTTCTCTACAAATAGGAGTAACGTGGATAAATCATACGAAGGACTGACAGATGGATACAATCTTGTATTAACTCATGATCCGAATATAGTACTTAGCATGGAAGATGTTCCTTATGATTATTTACTATCTGGTCATTTTCATGGGGGGCAAATTCATTGGCCGAAACCGTATCATCTTATTAAAATGGGGAAACTAGTTCGCTTAAATATGATAAAAGGATTGCATAGTCATCAGGGAAAATCATTTTATATTAGCGAAGGATTAGGACAAACTGGCGTTAATATACGTTTTGGAAGTCGCCCGGAAATTTCTCTACATCATTTAACACTAATATAGCTTTGAAATAAATTTTGAGATAACGATATTAACCTTGATATACAAACAAATGCTTCTGTCATAATAGCAAGAACTATATTCTTGAAATTTCAATCATAATTAAAAAGGACCAAATTTGCACTTACCCCTGTGTCAAGTAGACAGTTCTAAAGAGACTAAGCCATGGAGATTCGATATTCTATCGGAGCTCGGTGGCTCAGTCGTTATTGGAACCGTTTATAGTTATAGTAGTAAATATTATTCTCAACAGTTTGAATCAATTCTTTTTCTGTTTTAAAATCAGTTAGATAATTCACCTCAGACTATTAAGTCATTCACTGATTTTATGTCGATTGCTTCTTGTAAAAGTTTTTGAAGAGCAGTAGCAAAGATCCCAATCACCATTGAAGCAAAAGTGAGCATTAATCCCAAGCTTATAATACCTGTTATGTCTTCAACTTCACTTGAACCTAATATAACTCCAAATATAATTCCTACTACTATCAATGTACTGACGGTGATTATAGTGATATCATTTTCATTTTAAGAAAATAATAAAAAAGCATTCCTCATTACAAAGAAATGCTTTATAAAACTAAAAAACTATTCTATTTATAAACTTATTCAACTAACCTGCCCCGGTAGTTGAATAAGAAATGGCGATACCCGTTCAGTAGTACCCCCTGTATTCACGATTTTAGAGAGCTTATGCATCCAAAGTATTTTTCTTTAATGTTAGTGTTACTTTACCTAATTTAACGACTCCCACAATTAAAAGGAGCAAAGGTATTAAAAATAACAGGTGCCCTATTCCAGGAGCAAATAAAGTCACCGTAGACAATGGGCCAAATAATTTAGGGAATCCAATTAAAATAATCAACGGCAGCAGCCAGTTAAATACTAATATACTCAACCCATATAGAATCTTACGGAATGTCGGTACTTTTCGATTTTTAGATTTAAAGATTCTGTAAGCTGACCAAACAATAAAAGCGATGAATGCAAGTAAAATCAAATCAATAATTATATATTTCATAAATGGATTACTATCTGAAATAGAAAGATCTTCATTATGTACCAGCTTGTTTATTCCACTTACGATGGAATCATATTCATTAAGATTAAAATAATCCATGGAATTGATTTGTAGGCTGATGCCATACTCACCATCTAACAGAACTTTTGAGTATGTGTTTTCTGTCCAACCATTATGGGAGATTCCTTCTTTATTCACTTCCCAGCCCATCGCATAGTAGGTTTCATTTCCTAAGAAAGATGATGGATGATGCAATGTGTTCATGGCATTCGATGATAAAATACTCTTTCCTTTAAATTCTCCCTGATTCAGTTGTGCGATCATATAATTTGCCATATCTTCCGCACTGGAAATAATGTAACCAGAAGGAACATTGCCCTCATGGTTTAATTGCTCTGTCGTCACTTTTATGCCGAATATTGTTTGATATCCGTTCGCAATTGTATTGTTTATATCATCTTTAGGATCAGTGAAGCTATTGCTCATTTCAAGTGGTTTGAATATATATTTATTTATGTAGTCCTTATACGATGTATTCGTCACTTCCTCGACGAGTAAACCTAAAATGCTATAATTCAAATTCGAATATTGATATTGCTCCCCAACAGGGTATGTCAATTTTATATTTACCAAGCTTTGTATATGTTCTTTTAATGTCTGATCTCCTTGTGAAATAGCAACTTGACCATCATATGTAGAAAAACCGCTTGTTTGATTCAATAAGTGTTGAATGGTGATTTTTTTAGATTCCTCTTTATCTGCAATTTGAAACCAAGGTATATAAGATTGCACGGGATCTTCTAATCTAATTTTTCCTTGTTCTACTAACTGCATAATGGCAAGCGCTGTAAAGGATTTAGTAACTGACCCAATAACAATTGGCGTTTGCGGTGTTATATTTGTTCCATTTGCAAAACCATACCCTTGTAAGTATTCAACTTGATCTCCCTTTACGATAGCCAAAGAAGCACCAGGAAGGTTCAGTCTCTCAATTTCATTGTTCATAAATTTATCGATCTCAGAAATATCTAGATTACCATTTGTAGACTCATCTTCGTTTGCAAATACAACTCCGCTAATGTTTGTCATTAGCAATAATATGGTGATTACTAACATTTTAACGATTACAAATTGTTTTTTTGGCATAATTTAAAATTTCCTTTTATATGTAGTTTTTTATAAGACCTTGTTATCTCTCTGCCCCTTTAGTAATCGATGAAGCGCAATAACCAGCGCTTCACCACAGAGAGTGAAAATTTGTTTGAGGAGTTCATACAAGTAGTCCACCCAAATCCATAGACTTATTAATGTACGCTCCTCTTTTTTAACGATGGAGCAGGGTATGCTTAATTGTTGTTTTTTTTCTTTTCATTTCTTGAAGAAATCAAATCATATTCCTACTTCCCTCATTTTAACTGTAACTTCATCAACTCTATTTTCAATTTCCTTCCCGTCAAACTTCGGAAGCTTCAACTCGCTCACGATTTTTCCGTCACGCATAAACATAATCCGATCTGTCCGAGCTGCAACTTTTGCGTCATGAGTTACAAGCATAAGCGCGGTTCCATCCAAGTTGATTTCGGAAAATATGTCCATAATCTCCTCCGAAGATTTAGAGTTGAGCGCGCCAGTAGGTTCGTCACCGAAGATGATTTTCGGATTGTTCATAAGCGCTCGGCATATTCCTGCACGCTGAAGCTGACCTCCCGAAACCTGTGTAATATCGCGCTTTTCAAGATCTCCAATGCCTACCCTTTGCATTAGCATTCTTGCCTTCTCAGATATTTTTGGTGCGTTTTTTCTGTTGTTTCGCATTGACGGAAGAATAATGTTATCGAGTATATTTAGATTTTTCAGCATAGTAGGCTGTTGAAATATAAATCCCATTTTTATTCTGCGTATTTCTGAAAGCTCTTTCTCCCCGACCTCCGTTAGATCCATGCCATCAAAAACGACCTTTCCGCCGTCTACGCTGTCCATTCCACTCAAAGCAAACATCAGTGTAGATTTTCCCGATCCCGAAGGACCCATAACTGCAACGAATTCACCCTCATTTATATCAACGGACACTCCGTCGAGAACATTTCGCTGTTCATCGTCCACGCCAAAAGATTTCACAATGTGATCACCGATAATAATCTTATTCATATGCCTACTCCTTTATATTGTCAGAAATTTTTATTTGCCCCGCACCTGATGTTCCCAACAATGTAGCGATAAGCACCGCGACTATCATCATCAGCGGACTTAGCAAATACGCTGTAAGCGGATTAACTGTAAAATTAAATGTTGACGCTCCAAACGAAGCAATAAGTGCGCCGGCAAGGACCTCTCCGAGAGTGTTCGCGAGAAGCGTACCCAGAATAATTCCGACAATCAGAACGAAAACGGAACGAGAAACATACTGTGTCTTAATGTCCGAGTTTGTAAAACTGAGCGCTTTCATGACAGCAATGGAATATCTGTCCTTTGCAATAAGCATTTTCATGAACAACAGTGTAACTAGTACTGTAATAATCAGTGCAACGGCAATTGCTGCGTAGGAAGCCATTTTAACGGAAGTTATTGTCGAGCCTAGGGTCTGAGAAACAAATTCATCAATGTCGGAAGTCTTTGCAAAATCGAATTTGTCCGAATATCCTAAAACCTTGCTTTCGACAAGAGATTTATCCGAAAGTTCAACACAGACGATGGTCCACATGACGCTCGCCGAATTGTCGGTGAATACAGCCTTTGCGGTTTTGCCGCCGTTGGTGACATCCGAATATATTCCGCTTACCGTGAGATTTTTCTTCTTCCCTTCAATCACCAGCGTCATGACCTCGCCGACCTTTTTGCCCAGATCATCGGCGTTTATAGACGAAAGAGAGATTTCGTTTTCTGCAACAGGAGCTCTGCCCTCAGAATACTCTATAGGAAATACCGAATGGTCACCAAGTTCAACTTTTATATTTTCCTCTGACCCGTTACTCGTTTTTACTTTGAATGTCTTAGTTGTCATAACAGCATATTTCGAAACAGTAATGTCGCTGTCAATTGTCTTCACAATTTCATCGCTTTTGTCAGTTATATTGGTCTGTATGCGCAGATCATAGTTTCCAATTCCCATATATTGAATGAAGCTTTTTTCAGAAATCGTGTTGTAAAGGTTTTGCGGAACAATAATTATAAATGCTGAAATCACCAGTACTACAAGCATTGTGGCGTAAAGTCTTTTTCTTGCGAAGACATCCTTGATTCCGAGAAAAATATTCGTACTAAACAGTCTGTTTTTATTTAAGGAAAAACGCTTAGCGCCAGCCTTTTTTTCCTGGGAAGTACCAAAGCGTATAGCTTCTGCAACGGAGATTTTCTTAAAACGTTTCAGCACTCCTTTTACATAAGCAATAATTGCAAGAAATACAACTAGTATTCCAATGATTCCTAAAACTATTGCAAAAGAAGAATTTTCGCTTTCGCCCATAAAAAGCCGTATATTTTCAAGAAGAATGCCTTGAAACATAAGCGAAAGAACAAAACCAAGGATACTACCTGCCGCCGCAATAGCTGCATATTTTGCAAGATATATCTTCTTTATGTCGGAAAGATGAAGCCCAATTGCTTTCATAACGCCAATTTCACGGTAGTCATCTTCAATTTTTGCTAGGAGCGTAAAACGAATGCTCATAAATGCGATGGCAACGACAAGTGCGCTTACAAGAAGGATAACCGCAATCATCATCCCGTCTGAAATGGCGTTCATCGTTTTGAAAAGCGTATATGTAACTGTTGGTCCGTTCGCTTCAAGTCCAGCGGAAGCATAAGCTGTTTCAAATTCACTTATCGCCGAGAAATCCTTTAATCTAAACTCAATCAGATACTCGATACTTCCAAGGTCTTTAATTTCCGCGAAATCATTGATGCTTACAAGAAATCGCTTTGACGCGGAGAGCGAGGAATTCATAGTGGAATCACGGAGAAATCCCGCAACGGTAAATTCCTTCCCGCTTATTACCGCTTTGTCACCTACCTTTGTGGTTTTGTCCCTCATATAACTTATTGGAACATAAATTTCACCGTCGGAAACGTTGATGATGTTACTATTAAGATCAAGAAGATAATCGAATTTTTCGTTTTGTATGCTTAAGCCGTTATCCTGAACACTATTCGCAAGTGAATTATCGCCCAATATAATTTGCGTACTATCTATGTTGAGAAATTCAACCACCTGATAATCATCGACATTGCTATTTTGCTCAGCGAATGATGCAAGCCGCTCAGTATCAATTTCACCCGAATGCATCTGCATAAAATGAGGAGTCTTAGCATTTTTCATAAGTGTATCTAGCGAACCCGAAAGATTGACGACGAGTATCGCCGCGAGCGAAACAAGCATAGCCGCAGCAGCAACAAATATCATTGTTGTCAACGTTATCGCTTTGCTCTTTAAAATGTCATTGCCTATTATTCTGTTATACATAAGTCACCTCCGTATTAGGTTTTCTTTCATAATATAAATCTAACAGATAATTAAAAAATTATAGTACATCTCAAGACCGAGATTTTATGCATCTTAAGGTTGAAAATATTTCCCAAATAATTGTCCTTTTCAACAAAAAAGAGCATTATTCCTCATCTGGTTAAAGCTCCTATTAGTCAAAGAATATTATTCATAATTATATTAATCCCTCAAAATTTACTTTCAGAACTACATTCTCCTTTTAATTTGTACATAAGGAAGATGACAAAAAGTCAATCTACTATTTTATTATTCAAGCACATCGATTGTTACATCACATATTTAGTAACTGACCCAATAACAATTAGCTAAATGTTTGTCATTAGCAAATTGTTTTTTTGCATAATTATAATTTTCCTTTTATATGTAGTTTTTTAATAAGCCTTGTAATCTGTCTTTTTTAAAGTAAATTTTAATTTTTATACATAGATTCCCCTCCTGTTACATTTATATAGAGCTTGAATAACACGTTAATTATACAGTTTAATAAAACAGGGAATTAATAAGAATTTGTAAAGATTTCCTGTTAACCATCCATGAAACGCAAAATCAGCGCTTTTTTATCAATACTTCCTTGGACATTTACACTTTCAGTTTTTACTCAACTATAACTGTCATATATGTTTTTTCGATAAAAAGTACGTTACCAATCACTTGTTGTTTTACTCTTGAGGAAATTCGTGACATACTCCCGTTGGCTTAAATATTGTATATCCAACATTTGATTTATTTTTATTATTCTTCATTTTTCACCTTAACAATTTTGTTAAATAATGTACTTCTGAATGTAGAATAGATTTATGGACACATCTTGGTTAAGTCAATAAAATTGAACTAACGAAAGGTCGTGTCTGTATTATGAGTCAAAAACGTTATAACCAAGAATTTAAACAAACAGTAGTGGAGCTT